>CAZZMI010000003.1:32688-75375 GCA_964655275.1 uncultured Anaerolineae bacterium
TTTGTAATAGCATCGCCGGTGATAGTGCGCAGGCTGTCCTGAATGGCATCTGGTGATACTTTATCCCTCAATACCTGAAGCTCTGCTTCTAATTTCGCCTCTCGGAGGCGTCTCAGCATGAACATGATAAACGCTCCTAACGTAACCCCGAGGGCGAACCCTATTGCGGCCCCAATCAGAGTCCACATAACGGGAAGTTCCATAGTACCATCTCCCGCTAATATTTTATACTGTCCAGCTTTTCCTTTACTGAACCCAAGTTAAAGGATTCTTTTCAATTCATGCCCGGAGGCAAGGGGGAATAAACCCAGGCTTTAGCAAAAGAGTAGGGCACCGGTATAAGAAATCCGGGTTGATGGGACAAGGCAGCTTGCATTGCCTGGAAAAGCAGTTCAACCAAGAGGATGTTCCCAGAGCCAGGTATTAGGGCTAAGCCCCCAACACCTCCACCAATGTGAATGTTACCAGAGGATAAAGCTGACATAAAAGATTTCCTCTGCGCCAACTGTTACTTTTATTATACCTATGCAAAGCAAAAGAAGAAATTAGGAACCTTTCTGGGCTAACCTTGTTGGATGTGTGGCCGTTTCAAAGGCCTAAATAAGCACTAAATTCGGCTTTAACTATCTCAAGTGCCCTCAATGCGCTCCGTTCTTTATCTTTGATCTCCAGCATAAGGTCAAAGTTGTGGGGACGGCTTTCCTCCAGGAAACGGCGGAAGTGAGCTTCGTCCAGTGTATGGGCGTGACTTCCCGGACGGCCACCAGGCAAGGGGGAAGAGTAATCCACTATAGGCGGGCCATCTTCTGGAGCCCAGGTTGCGGCCGCCGCCGCCAGTGCCTCCGGAAGAGTCCGCCCGTCAGGATACACTTCCCAGTGGAAAACATCCAGCACGACGGGAAGACCTGTCTCCTGGTTTACCCTGAGACAATCATCCAGGTTGAAGAGCCGTTCATCGTTCTCCACGGCCAGCCGGGCCCGTATTGCCGGATCCAGCCGTTCCACCTCACGGATGAAGCGCGCCAACGCCGCCTCTTTATCGCTGTAAAGTCCACCAATGTGAATCTGAATCTTTGCCGTCCGGTCAAGTCCCAAAAGGTCCAAAACACGGGCATGGTAGGCCAGATCGGCGTGGGCCATCCTCACCACCTCCGGACGAGGGGAGTTGAGCAAGGTATACTGGCCGGGATGCATGCTAATACGCATTCCGGCGGCACGGATGAACTCCCCGATGCGGGCAAATTCCGGAGCGAAAATTTCGTCCCACGGCAAGCGATTGGCCGGATGGGAGGCTAATGGAACCAGGTCAGAGGTTATGCGGAAGAAAAGCAAGCCCCTTTGGACATTCCAGCGCAATATAAGCTCCAGACAGGCCAGGTTTCCGGCCACAGTCTTCTGAAGCCGCTCCCAGGAAAGATTCGCCAGCCTGAAAGTACGGGTGGGCCGGCATCCTATAGAGAGATTAATGCACGGATAGCCAATGCGCATAAGCCCGCAGCCTCAAGGTTTGAAAGACAGCTTATGGAACATCTCTTCCTGAATCTGTAAGGGAAAGCAGAGCCTCAGGGAACGGGTTCAAGAAAATTTGTGAGGAAAGATACGGCTCCTGGAAGCGCAGAACCCAGGCTCGCAGGACGCTGAGCGGTGCGCTAAGGGAAACCCGCCCTTCCCGATATGCGGCGAGCAGGTCCAAGAAGTACCCCTTCTCCGATGGGGTAAGCCCGTCAGAAACGTAACCCAGGGCATGCATGAGGGCGTTTACTATAGCAGGGCGACGAGGTGGACGGGCCATTGCGGCCCTGAATACGGCTGCGTATTCTGCCAGCAATTCTCTGGCAGGCTTTTGCCGAAGATTGGCAACAAGCCGTCCTAACTCCCGCAGGCGGGCTTGATTATAAGCCAGGAGGAGGAATTTGTGGCGAGTATGAAAATCAACCAATGCCCCCAGCTGGCCCGATTCCACCACCTCCCGTAAACGGGCCAGGGAGAAGATAACGGTGAAGAAATGCTCACGGATGGCCCGGTTGGTAAGTCGCCCCTCGTCCTCCACGGGAAAATCCGGAAAACGCTCCCGAACAGCCTTGCCAAAAATCCCTGGCCCCGTCCCCACTGACGGTGATTTTTCCGGCGAAGCGTATATTTTGACGTCCTTTATCCCACAGGATGGGGAACGGTTTTTGAGAATGAAACCTTCTACAGGTGGGAGTGAATTCAGGAACGCTGCGGCGAAGGCTTGCATTGCCTCTGTATAGTCGCGGCCGGTATCGGGCTGGAGCAGCCTGACCTCTTTGTCAACGCGCACCAGCCTGAGAGGCGGCCGAGGAACCCCAAGACCCAGCTCCACCTCGGGGCAGACGGGGATGAAATCCACCCATTCCCGAAGGGAATCAACTATCGGGCTGGGAATTATACTGCCATCGTAACGGCACCGCTCAAACCCCAAACATTTGCTAACTACAACGCGCGGGCGAGGCATAGAAATTAAGAGCTACCACCAGCTTTAGAGCTTTCCGCCGCAGCGGATGGCCTGCGGGCTTCCACCGTGCGGCGCCATTCTTTATCGCCTAACCGCTTCAGCGGTTCAAGATGGCGTTCCAACTGAGAACGAATCAATTTGGTCCGAATGTCGGTTGGAAAGAGCTGAACCATTATCGGGGTTAGCAAATTGACAGCTTCCACAGCCTCAACAAGCTCTGCTGCCTGGTATGCATCTTCAAGGTTACGGATCCGGGCCAGCATAGTTTCCGGATAGAACTCCGCAAGCTGACGAACGCGTTCAATAATTTTACTTTCCACTGGGGTCTCCAGCTGCTCCGGCGTTAGAACCTCGCGAGTCTTTTCCACCAGCCAAATATGAAACCCTTCCTCAGTCGCCATCTCCCACCAAACGCTCGCAGCTGTCGGTTCGTGGAGGAACATATCTGTGAGGGCCATATAGAATTGCTCGGTTGCCTTCTCCGCCCTGTATGTAAGATCCAGCAAGACTGAAAGGGTATACTGGCTCATATTGACCTCCTTTAGCAAGTTTTCCGCAAATTCAAAATTTGACCTCCGGGAGCCCCCTGAGGGTGGTCCGCTCATTATCCAAGGTCATATGTTTACCGCACAGCCTAAATTGCCTGGGCACTGAGCAACATCCACTGGTCAACTATTCGCTTTACCCCTAAAATAATCGCACAGAAAGGCAACAACCGGTCCCACCTGATGCATAAGAGTTTCGGCATAGATTAGCAGAAATTGGTAAAGCCATTCCCTCGTGACAAAGTATCCGCTGTGCAGTCCCTGCAGCCAGGAAAGATAATAATCCATCAGCCCCATTTCTCCTGTCATCATAGCGGACTTAAGGTGGAGATTGAACTCCTCCATGAAGTCCGAAAGCCACTCAAAAGCCATGCCCCGCTTCGTCATAGTAAGGAGAACTACCCCCCAGATTTCCATCTCTTGAGCCTGAAACAGATCCAATGCCTGCTGCCGGGATTCTGAAATAGGTTCAACCTCAAGTGGCGGAAGGCTTTCGGCTATCCATTGTTCTATCTGAGGAAGTGCCTCTTTCAGATCTTTCCCCAGGAAGTACCCGGGTATCCTGCTGCACAGGGTTGGCAACAGGTTAAAGACCCGCCCCCCGTAGCCGAGGGGGATTCCTTCCGCTTTCAACAAATGGGCAAGCTCCATCAGCCCGGCAACAGCCGCTGTATATTGAATGGCCGTGATCACCCGGTCAGGCTTTATAGCCCTTAACGTCTCTCTGAAGCGTTCCAGAGGTACACAGCCTCCCAGGTAAACTACATGCCACCCACGCCGGTGCAGAAGATAAGCCAGAAGCCGGAGGCTGAAAGAATGGTTCTCAACAGGAGGGGCGAGGACCAAGACGCAGCCAGGGCGGTTGGGAGAAGGAGCTGCTTGGATAAGGGCTTCCAACCGGCGCGTAGCTACACTGGATGCAAAATGCTCATGCGCCACAGCGACCTTTCCGGCATACCAGAGATCCCCAATTTCCCGCAACCCCCAGAGGAGAACTTCCAGGCAGACTGTTTCTGGTGGATAAATGGCAAAAGCTTGATTAAGCACAAAATCTGCAGCCTCTTCGTTGAAATTCAGGACAGCGTTAAGCCAGGCCTGACGTAAACTGTTAAGCTCTGCGGTAGCCGGTAACATTTCAGCTTTTAGCGAAAAAGGAAATCGTAATGGATCCTGCCCATTTGCCTCCATTTTGCGCCAGAGCTCAACAGCTTGACCTATGGACATACCCTCGGCCACACGTTGAGTGAGCCATCGGATTGTTTCAATATCGCGACGGGAATAAAGGCGGCGGCCTGAGGATGTACGTTGAGGACGAGGGAGACCATATCGGCGTTCCCAGGCTCGCAATGTTGAAGCTGATATCCCTGTCTCCCGAGTCACAACTTTCAAGCTGAACATCAGCAAACCCTCTTAAACCACGCAGTCCACGCTTGCCATCATTGGCTATTATACTCTTGTGCATCGCTTTTGTCAAACTTTTATCCACGTTATGCACAACTATTTCATCCTTAAAGCCCTATCCACATTACCGGTGGGTTAAGCCCATTGATGAAGAGAGGGCCACGGCTTAAACGTGGAGTGGGGCAACCTTTTGGGCCGGGATACCTGAATAGGGCTTGCTTTAAGGAAGAAAGTGGGTAAAATAATATTGGCAGCCGTGCTAGGCGGGGAGCTGGCGGTGCCCTGTACCCGCAATCCGCCATAGCGGGGCTTAATTCCCCTCTTGAGGGCCCGGGTTGGGAAACTGGCCGGGCTTGAAAGCGTTGAAGGCTGGGTCCTGTGCAACGGGAGCCCACGAACCCCGCCAGGCCCGGAAGGGAGCAACGGTAAGTGGTAAACTCCCGGGTGCCGCAGGGAAGCCTGGCCGGAGCCTAAAGTCCGGTTAAGCCCTGGGCCTGGGGTTCGAGAGAGGGGTGCACGGCTGCCTTTTTAAATCCTGTAACCGACAAGGCCAAGAGTTCCCGGGCCAAAATGGACTGCCAGGGATGTGGCTAAATCTACCAGGAAAATCTCCCGATAGTTGAAAAGGTTCTTCACCCTTTCCATAAGTTTAAGCCCTTCATCGGGAGCCTGGGCATGCACCACAGCCAGGTTGACAGGATCTTCCGTCCCCAACCTTTCCTTAAGCATCTCCACCATACGGTCAATGGCTCTGGCAGTGGTGCGCACTTTCTCTTTAAGCTCCAGAAGTCCCTCTTCTGCGGCAACTATAATCTTCACATTAAGCAGGGAGGCGAGAGCGCTCTGGAGCTTGCCCACCCTCCCACTCATCCGGGCAAAGCGCAGGTCTACCATAAGAATGAGGATGTTCATCCTTTCCCTTAAAACTTTAAGCCTTTCCAGAATCTGCTCAACAGAAGCTCCAGACCGGGCCATTCTGGCGGCTTCCAGAACCATGTAGCCAAGCCCAGCTGAACCCGAAAGGCTATCAAAAACATGAACCCTTACTTTATCGGCTACTTCTTGAGCTGCTATCTCCGCCGAGCGGCAGGTTCCGCTGAGCTTGCCGGTTACATGGATAGAGATAATATCGGTAGCTTCGCTGGCCAGCTTGTTGTAAACTTCCAAAAATTGTCCAACGGATGGCTGCGAGGTGGCAGGGATTATCCCCGTTTCTTCTATCTTGCGGTAAAAAGTCTCCCGGTCAATTTCTACGCCATCCAAATAAGTTTCGGTCCCAAACTGAATGTTTATCGGGACCACTGTAATATCCAGCTCTTTGTAAAACTCAGGCGGCAGGTCACAGGTTGAATCGGTCACCACCTTAATCATCTTGCCCTCCTTAAATTAAGTTATAGCTGGACTGTAAACAACGCCTATGAGCCCTGGTCCGCCATGGACTGCTATAACCGATGTTATTTCGCCAACGAAAATGCGGTTAGGTCGAACCCTTTTATTCAGCTCTTCTTTGAGCATTAAAGCTTCCTCGGGGCAATCGGCGTGAAGGATGGAAAGGTCAACCCGCCCAAGATTTTCCGCTTCTTTGGTTACATGAGAGACAATCTGCTCCAGGGAGCGGGACCTTGTTCTGGTTTGGCCAATGACTATGACTTCACCGTTTTTGATGGAAAGAATGGGCTTCACATCCAAAAGAGAAGCCATCAGGGTCTTTATGGCGCCAACCCTGCCACTGGCGTGCAGGTATTTGAGGGTGGACACTGTCGCTACGATGTTGATTTTCTCACGAAGCTGGTAAATAATGTTGAGGATTTCCTCCTTTGCTTTGCCCTGTCTGGCAGCCCTTGCCGCTGCTTCAGCCATGAAGCCCGTCCCGGTGGCTATGGAAAGAGAATCTACCACTTCAATGTCCAGTTCGGGAAGCATGGCCCGCGCTAACAGAGCTGAGTTGTAAGTTCCACTATGCTTTGAGGTGATGAGTATAGCGATTATGGAGTCGTATTTCTGGGCCATTCTTTTGAAGACCTCCTCAAATTTCCCCGGGGGAGGTTGCGAAGTCTGGGGCAATACCCCCTCTTTCATTCTCCGACAAAGCTCTGTCGTAGTTATGTCAAACTCTTCATAGGTTTCGGTGCCTATCTGGACGTAAAGGGGGATAATTTCAATCCCAAGTTCTTCAATGATTTCCCGGGGCAAGTTGCAGGAGCTATCGGTCAGTATCCCAACCATTGAACACCCCCTTAATGCTTAAAGCTCACCTTTGAGCTTTTCCCGAAGGGCTATCAGAGCGCGGTGGTAAAGGGCCTTAATGGCATTCTCAGTCTTTCCCATTATCTGGGCAATTTCCTGGTTGGAAAGCCTTTCCACGAACTTAAGGTAGATAATTTCTTGCTTTTCAGGAGGCAACGTTCTAACCGCAGCCATGACTTTCCTCAGGCGTTCCTTGTTTTCAAGGGAGGATAAAGGGTCCACATCTTCCCTTGAACGTATGGGCAATTCCCCCAGAGGGATGACTTTACGACGGGATTGGTCCCTGTGCCAGTTAGCCACCAGGTTATGAGCGATACGATGAAGCCATGCGTAAAATGGAAGCCCCCGCTCTTCGTAGTTTTTAATGTGCTTGAAGGCTTTAAGGAAAACCTTTGCTGTCAGGTCCTCGGCATCCGCGTGGTTCCCGACCTTGTAGTAGATGTAGTTGTAAATCTTGTCCACGTAAAGCTGGTAGAGGATGCCAAAAGCTTCCGGGTCTTCTCGCGCTCTCTCTATTAGAGACCTTTCATCAGCGAGGTCTTTATCCAAAGAAACCCCCAAAAAGAAGAGTGGTTTCGCTTTTCAGTGGAGGCGTGGCTTTGCGATTATCTCCAGGACGCGAAGGTCAAAAAAGGACTGGGCATTGGCCGGTAACACTACTATGGCTGTATCAGCTCCGCGGCCAGTGCCAGCTATCGCTATTGCTTCCCGATCGGTTCTTATGAGACCAGCGTCCGCCGCCATAAGGGTTATCTCTATGGCTACTTTCATCCCTTCTCCGAAGATCCGCAGGGTGAAAGCAATTATTTCCTCCAGCTGATATGTGTTAAGCTTGCGCCTTACAGCCCTCCCAACTCCGCCAAAAGCATGGGTACAGGTCAGGATTTTGCCCCCCAGCGCTTCTATGGCCCGGCGGTTCTCCTCCGCGAGCTCCTGGAAATCGGGTTTACGGAAGCCAGTGGAATGAGTTACCACTACAAGGTTATAGCCCTGGAAAATTTTTGCAGCCAGAACTCCGGTTTCGCCCGTGGTGGAAGCTACCACGATGTCTTTTATCCCCAGCTCTTTAGCCCTTTTGAGGGCCATTTCCAGCGTGGGTATGGTGTTCTGAGGTCCGGGCTCCTCAAAATACAATGTTTCAGCCATCTCACTCTCCTCTCCTGCGGAAAATTAGCTTGAGAGGCGTACCCACAAAGGGGTAATGCTTGCGGATCGTGTTTTCCAGATAGCGTTCGTAGGAAAAGTGAACCAGTTCGGGGTCGTTTACGAAGAAGACAAAGGTCGGGGGAGCTACGGAGGCCTGGGTTACGTAATAGATTTTAAGGCTCTTACCAGCTTTTGATGGCGGCGCATGAGCCTGAACCGCTTCCTGGATTATGCGGTTAAGCTTGCCGGTGGATATGCGCACAAGCCTTTCTTCCTGCACCCTTAAGGCCGCAGGTATTATCTGGTCTATACCTTCTCCGGTCTTGGCCGAAACAAAAAGGATGGGGACATAATCAAGAAAGCGAAGTTCTGTTCTTATAGCTCTTTCATACTCGGCTTTTATGCCCGGTCGTTTGGGGACAAGGTCCCATTTGTTCACCACAACTATGACGCTCTTGGCCTCCTCCAAAATATAGCCAGCTATATGGGCATCCTGTGAGGTTATACCTTCAGCCCCATCTACCACGAGGAGAGAAACATCGGAGCGGCTTATGGCTCTGAGGGCCCTGAGGACACTGTATTTTTCCAGCCCTGGCTCCACCTTCCCTTTGCGGCGTATTCCGGCAGTGTCAATGAGGATGAGGGGATGGCCTTCCCATTCCAGGTAAGTATCAATGGCATCCCGGGTAGTGCCGGGTATCTCGCTAACTATAACCCTTTCCTCCCCCAGCAATCGGTTCAGAATGGAGGATTTCCCTACGTTGGGCCTCCCGACTATAGCTATCTTTACAGCTTCAGGTTCTGGCTTAGCCTCGGTTTTGGGCAAAAGCTTAACAACTTCCTCCATTAGCTGGCCTATGCCAAGACCATGGATGGCAGATACAGGAATTGGTTCCCCGAGGCCAAGCTCATAAAAATCCACGGCTGCTTCCGCGCGCTTCTCATTGTCAACTTTGTTGACAACCAGGAGGACCGGCTTGCGAGAGCGACGGAGTATATCAGCCACATCTTTGTCGGCAGCAGTGGGCCCATCAAGAACGTCCACCACAAAGAGGATAAGATCTGCTTCTTCAATGGCTTTCTGAGCCTGAGCTCTTATCAGGTCAATATATTGAGCTGAGGCTACAGCAAGGGGTTCTCTCTCTTTAGCGATTTCAAACCCACCCGTATCCACCAGCGTGAAGGGAACTCCGTTCCATTCGGTATCAGCATAGAGCCTGTCCCTTGTGGTGCCAGGTATATCCTCAACGATGGCGATTTTACGGCCAGCGAGCCTGTTGAAAAGGGTGGATTTCCCCACATTAGGCCTTCCAACTATGGCCACTATAGGCTTACGCACCGGACCCTCCGGTTATCGGATTACGGGTATTTTAACACAAAGGCCGGAGGGTGCAAAAGAAAATCACGGGAACAATTAATAGCAGCCTTCCATCCACAAAGCGTCCAGAACTTCCAGGTCAGGTGGTGTAAGGTGGGCTTCCCGGTCTATTATGACGTCAAGGACTGCCGGCAGACCGCTTTTCTGTGCCCTCTCCAGAGCCGGGCGGATCTGGTCAGGATCCTCCACCCTTTCCCCATAGCAACCCATGGCTTCAGCTATCTTATCGTAGCGGATGTCCACAAAGTCAACTCCCGTGAAGCGGCTATCGTATCGCTTGAGCTGGCTGCCCTTTATCATACCCCATGCTCCATCATTGAAGACGATGGCCGTAATAGGAGTTCCCAGGCGGCGTGCAGTCTCCAGTTCTTGGATGTTGAAGCCAAAGGCGCCGTCCCCGGAGAGGAGGTAGACGGGTCTTTCAGGTCGGGCGAGCTTGGCAGCTATGGCGTAGGGCAAGCCAGCTCCCAGGTGACCGGAATCGGCAGCCCAGAGGAAGGAACGAGGTTCATAAACCCGATTTAGGTAATGGCTCCAGACGGCGGTGTTGCCCCCATCTACCACGGTTATGGCTTCTCTGGGGAAGAAGAGGCGCACTTCTTTCACCAGACGCAGGGGGTGTATTGGGGCTTCTTCCCGTGAAGCCATTTCTTCAAATTGAGCGAGCCAGGCCTGCTCAGCTTCCTTGGCTCCGGCTATGAAAGGCGCAGGAGGGCGAGGGGCTGTAAGCTTCTTCACCTCTTCAAATAGAGCCCGAAGGGTAGCACGCGCATCCCCCACAATGGCCAGGTCCACAGGTCTGTTCAGGGCGATGTTCTCAGGAGCAATGTCAATTTGTATCCATTTTTGTTCCCCTATTTCACCCCAGGCTGGTGGACGTCCCCAGAAATCTATATCCCCGAGCCTTCCCCCTACCAGAAGCACCACATCGGCTGAGGCCTGGGCAGCCATTGCCCCAAAGGAGGAAGCCAGGATGCAGAGAGGATGATCCTCAGGGATCGCTCCCCTGGCCCCCGGACTTGTGGTTACCGCTGCTCCCAAATATTCGGCCAGTTCGCGGAGTTCCTCCCACGCGCCCGAGCGGAGAACCCCTCCCCCTGCATGGATGAGAGGCGATTGGGCTTCTGCAAGCCAGCGGGCAGCTTCCCGCACCAGTTCCGGATCACCACAGGCTGGCTTTTCAGCCCTGTAGGAAGAGGGAGGTAATAGCTGGATTTCTTCCTCCGAGCCTTTCGCCGTAAGGACGTCGGAAGGGAAATCCAGGTGCACTGGCCCAGGCCTTCCGGAGAGGGCGATGCGGAAGGCCATCTGGACAAGTTGAGGTATCCTGCGCCAGTGGTAAACCACAGCATTCCATTTGGTTATGGGGCGGAAAAGATTAAGCTGGTCAAGGCTCTGCATTGAGCCATGCTCCGGGTAAATCCTCCAGGTCTGGTTCTGAGCTGTTATCACCAGGATCGGGATGGAATCGGCGAAGGCTGCATAGACCCCGGGCACAAGGTCGGCCGCGCCAGGGCCAACAGTCCCCGCACATACCCCCACCTCGCCCGTTATTCTGGCCCAGGCGTCAGCCATATGGGCGGCTGCCTGCTCGTGCCGGGTTGTGATGAATTGAAGGCCTACTTCCTTACCAAGCCTGTATATGGCGTCGGTGAAGGGATTGAGTTGATCGCCTGGTATTCCGAAGACGTAGCGGACCCCTTCCTTTAGCAAGCATTTGACTAAAATTTCGCCCCCTTTAATTTCCCCCATTGGTCAGTATCTCCTTTCCGAGACACCTTTCGGCTATGGCTGGCAGCGCCACAGCCACATCTTCCCTTATCACCACTTCAGCTATGGAATCGGCGTAAGTGCTCTGGAGGTTTACCACAATGAGTTTAGCGCCGTTCTGGTAAGCCAGCGTTGGCAGTTCAGCAGCAGGGTAAACCTCCAGCGATGAACCAGCGATTATCATGGCATCGCATTTCTGGGCTTCGCCGACAGCTTCCATAAAGACCCACCTTGGGAGGGGCTCGCCAAACAGCACAACTTTAGGCTTAAGCACACCCCCGCACTGGCATTTAGGGATTTCCCCGAACTCCAGGTATCTTTCCATGAAGCTTTCGGTGGGGTAGGAGCGGCGACATTTCATGCACTCCGCTTCCCTTAGGTGTCCGTGGACTTCCAGGACCCTCTTGGAGCCTGCTTTCTGGTGCAATCCATCTATGTTCTGGGTAATCACAGCTTTAAGGAGGCCGGCCTCTTCCAATTTGGCCAGGGCTATATGGGCAGGGTTTGGTTTGCTTTCCAGAAGGGTTTTTCCAAGGGGGCGGAACCATTCAAAGAAGCGAGCAGGGTTCAGTTTAAAAGCGGCAAGGGAGGCCACAGCCATCGGGTCCACTTTTTCCCAGAGGCCTGTGCCAGGGCTTCTGAAATCCGGTATTCCTGAAGGCGTGCTTATGCCCGCCCCCGTCAGGGCTACAACGTATTTGGAAGAAAGAATTATCTCCGCCGCTCTTTCAATTGCCCCCACTTTTACCCCCCGATTTATTCATAGCCCCGAACAGGTTCCACTTTAACCGCACAGATTTTATACTCAGGTATACGAGCTACAGGGTCAAGAGCAGCGTTGGTGAGAGCATTGGCTGCTGCTTCTGCATAGTGGAAGGGGATGAAGACCACTCCGGGCTTTATTCTGTCAGTCACGCGGACAGCTAACTCTATGGAGCCGCGCCGGCTTGATACTTTCACCTTCTTGGCCCCATTAAGCCCTATTTTTTCTGCATCGCTGGGGTTGATTTCCACGAAGGGTTCTGGCGCTTCTTGCTCCAGCTTGGGCGAGCGCCGGGTCATGGTTCCGGTATGATACTGGAACATGATGCGGCCAGTGGTGAGGATGAAGGGGTATTCTTCGTCAGGGAGCTCCGCCGCTTCCTTGAAGTGAACGGCATGGAATTTGCCCAGTCCTCGCGTGAATTTTTCCTTGTGGAGGTAAGGTGTCCCCGGATGGTCCACCGAAGGGACAGGCCAGTGCAAACCGCCTTCTTTATCCAACCTTTCGTAAGTTACACCGCCGTAGCTCGGGGCAACTTTAGCAATTTCAGCCATGATTTCTTCGGGAGAAGAGTAATCAAAGCCTCTGGCCCCCAGTTTGCGAGCCAGCTCACAGATTATTTCCCAGTCGGCCTTTGCTTCTCCGGGCGGATTTATGGCCTTACGCACTCTCTGGATGCGTCGATCAGTGGTGGTGAAAGTGCCATCCTTTTCGGCAAAAGATGCACCGGGAAGAACTACATGAGCCAGTTCAGCCGTTTCCGTCAAGAAAATGTCCTGCACCACCAGGAAATCCAGCTTCTCCAAGCATTCCCTGGTATGGTTGATATCAGGGTCCGAAAGCATTGGGTTTTCAGCCATTATGTAAAGGGCCCGGAGTTTACCCTCGCCGGCAGCATTGACCATCTCCACCACCGTCAGGCCAGGCTGGTCAGGAAGCCCTTCCACACCCCATGCAGCCTCAAACTTGGCTTTAGCTTCAGGAGAAGAAACAGGCTGATAAGCAGGGTAGACATTGGGGAGGCCTCCCATGTCGCAAGCACCCTGGACATTGTTCTGCCCGCGGAGGGGGTTAACTCCGGCTCCCGGGATGCCAATGTTGCCAGTAAGCATGGCCAGGTTAGCTATACTTTTGACATTATCGGTTCCAGTGGTATGCTGAGTGATGCCCATAGCGTAAAGGATCGCCGCCGGTTTGTTCTGAGCATACATTCGGGCAGCAGCCCTTAACGCATCAGCGGGGATACCACTTATCTCTTCAACCCGCTCCGGGGTATACTCCTTAACCACCGCCCACATCTCTTCAAATCCTTCCGTCCGTTTTTCTATGAACTCCTGGTCAGCCAGCTCCTCGCTCACAATTACATGCATAAGCCCATTGAGCCATGCCACGTCAGTCCCCGGCCGCGGGCGAAGGTAGAGGTCAGCCAAACGCCCTATCTGGACTTCTCTGGGGTCAATTACAATAATTTTGGCCCCACGCTCTTTGGCCTCCATTATGTGGCTGGCGATGAGGGGGTGAGCTTCGGTTGTGTTGGAACCGGTAATCAGGAAGCAACGGGTGTACTGGCTGAACTCCGGGGTGGAGTTAGTCATGGCTCCACTGCCGAAGGCGGCGGCCAGACCGGCCACCGTAGGGCTGTGTCAGAGACGGGCGCAGTGATCAATGTTGTTGGTTTTGAAGAGAGAGCGGGCCAGCTTTTGAAGCAAGTAGTTCTCTTCGTTTGTGCATTTGGCCGAACACAAGAAACCAATGGCCTGAGGCCCATAAGTATCGCGTATCTGGAGCAATTTATCGGCTACGAGGCCCAGGGCTTCATCCCAGGAAGCTTCCCGGAACCGATCCCCTTCCCGGATCAGAGGCTTCTTCAGCCTGTCGGGATGATTTACAAAGGCCGTGGCGTTCCATCCTTTTATGCAGAGCTTGCCCCTGCTTACTGGATGCTCCTTAGCAGGAAGTACTCCAACTATTTTCCCATCCAGCACCTGGATATAGAGGCCACAGCCAGCTCCGCAGTATGGGCAAACGGTGAGAACGTTTTTATATTCCATGCTTTCACCTCCTTAAACTTCAGCCAGGGTAAGGGAAAGAGGCGGAGCCGCTTCCAAATCAGCTCCGGGTTCATATCCCAGCAGTTCTTTAACATCCTGCCGCATAAGCTCGTATAGAACGGTAAGAGGGATGTGAGCCGGGCAGGTTAGCTCACATTGCCGGCACAGGACGCAGCGGGTAGCCATGTGAAGAGCACGGATCAAATGGAACATGGGGAAAGGAGGAGCCAGCACTCCTGGCTCAACCCATAGTGGGTCCTCCAGCGCACAGGCTTCGCAGAAGCATTCCGGGCAAATGTTGCGGCATCCGTAGCACTTAATGCATTTAGCAAATTGCTTCTGCCAGAAAGCCCATCTCTCTTCCCGGGGGATTTTCTCATACTCAGCTACAAGGGGATGAGGTGAAGCGCCAGGAACCGGCTCACCGAAAGCTTTTCCAGAAAACTGATTCATCTGTGCCGGGGCTGGCTCCGAACAATGGCATTCCTCGGCTTCTTCAGCGGTACAAGCAACTCCGAGGATATAGAGCCTGTCGGGATTGACCTGATTCCGCTTGGCCATTTCCACCAGCGCCCGGATGTCACAACCCCTGGCCACTATTCCGAAGCGGGCTTCTGGGTAATGCCTCTGGAGCAGGGAAACTATAGGGGCAAGGGGGTAACGTGGCTCCAGCGCCAGTTCCGAAAGGTCATCTCCCTGGCGAAAAAGGTAAGGGGCAGTGCCTTCCTGTGTCCTCCGTAATCCAATCACCCCATCCAATTCTGGGAGCTTTTCTGCTATGTGGGCCCTTATGGCTTCAAGGATTTCGTCTTTCCTGGTCATGGTTTCACTCCTTCTTAAGATTGAGCTCCCTCTCAATAGGGCCAAGAGCCCGTATTGTCTCCACAAATTCTTTTGTGACCCTGACGAATTTGGGGGCTTCCGCTGAAGAAACCCAGTCAAGGCGCAGCCGCTCAGGGTTAATGCCTACGTAAGAAAGAAGCTTGCGGAGAAGAGGTATGCGCTTGGCCGTGCGGTGGTTCCCGCTTATGTAATGGCACTCACCTATATGGCAACCCAGGACCAGGACCCCGTCAGCGCCAGCGCGGAAAGCCCTGAGGATCATCTCGGGCGATACCCGACCTGAGCACATAACCCTTATAGGGAGGATATTAGGGGGGGATTCCATCCTGGCCACGCCGGCGTTGTCAGCTCCAGCATAGGAACACCAGTTGCAGAGGAAAGCGATAATTTTAGGCTCAAAGGCTTCAGCCATGTTGTCTTCTCCTTGCAGAAAGTTTGAGAAAATTTCCGCATTTAGTTTACCATACCAAGCAATTATTAGTCAACACCCGGGGTCTCCCCGTGCGTGCTTGCGCCGGAAGCAATTATGTGCTATGCTTTGATTGTAACTTCCTAAGGGGAAAACCTCATGGTCAAGTTGGTTCTCAGTTGGGATATAAAGCCTGGCAAAGAGGGGGAATATTTTGACTTCGTGATGAGGGAATTTGCCCCGGCCCTCATGAAGATGGGCGTCCAGATTGTGGAGGCCTGGTATACCGTCTTTGGGAATGGCCCTCAGATAATAACAGGGGGACTGGTAGAAGACGTGGAAACAGCTAAAAAGCTCCTGGAAAGCCAGGAATACAAAGAGCTCAAGGATCGCCTCGGAGAATTTGTTACCAATTTCCAGCAGAAAATTGTCCCGGCCAGGGGCCGTTTCTACGTTTAACAGGTAGAAACCTTGCCCGGATGCCCCTCCTTCCCTTCTACCAGGAACTTTTTCCCCATGAACTGTTCCACAACCCAAACCCCTGTCAGGAGATGTCCTGTGATACAGGAGGTTGTAAAGGAAGTTTTCCCCTGGGCTAAAGCTGCCGGAAGGACAAGCTGGTCAGCTAAGTGACGGTCAAGGGCAGCCCCGCTCCGGATGTAGTCCAGAAATTCTTGCACTGCTTCCTCAGCCACTTTTTCCGCCGGCTTCCCCCTTTCCCCAAGGGAGGTAAAACCAGCCAGGACATTTTCAAATTCGGCTATTAAGATGAAGCATGAACCCGTGCCAGGGGACGGAGCCTTTATTACCTCAATCCTGGCTTCAAAACCGTGGCGACGCAAAAGCTCTAAAGCATGCTCCTTTTGCCGCCGACCTACATGGTCCGGCAGGTTGGAATAAGCGGAAAGGCCTTTTAAGCTTTTAAGCCTCCCCCTCTCATTAAGGTTTATAGCCTTTATCTCCCTTCCCCCGTAGATTGTAACCTCTATTTCACCTCCTCCCACCGGATACCAGCCCCATTGTTTTATCTCCGCTTCAGCCTGGATATTCATACGGGCCAAAGTGGGGAAAAGCACTTCTTTAACATAGTGAAATGGCGGGCTCCAGGAGACATGAGTGCCTCCCTTAAGGCCCAAGTGCGAAGTCCCCCTGGCCAGGGCTAAAGGCATAAGCAGGGTTTGTAAGACCAGGGTTGTAGCTCCGGCACTCCCGCCCTTTCTGGCTTCCGTCACATCAAAGAAATACGAGCCAGGTTCGGGGGGACGGCGTGGCCGGAAAATTAACTCCTTTGACCCAAGCTCTGCCCCTTTAAGCTCAGCATGGCATATCCGGGCAATGGCCATAACTCCGGTAAGGTGCTGAGCTTGAAGGCCAGGGTTTGGCCTGCCAGCCCTTATGTTTTCCACTTTCACAGGCTCCCCAAGGATAGCCGAAAGGGCCAGAGCCATCCTCAGGACCTGCCCTCCCCCCTCTCCATAAGAGCCATCTATAACAACCATCTTAACCTCCGCTCAACCCCTTTATCGCAATAAAAGAGGCCACGAACGTCATGGCTACGGCTGTAAAACCAAGGCCAACCTTGAAAGACAAAGGCTCAAACTTAAAGACAACCTCGTGCTCACCTTCCCCAAGCTTAACGGCCATCAAAGTATAATAAGCCCGAAGCAAAGATGCCCGCTTCCCATCCACCCACACACGCCAGCCAGGATAGAAAGTCTCACTCAGTACCAAATATCCGCCCCTCTCCAGTTTGCATTTTATCTTAATGGCCCCTGCTTTATGATGCAAATCCACAATGGCATCTCTTTCGCCCTTTTCCAGGGAAAGAACTGAATGGTTCCCGCTCAAGATTAATGTATCGGGGTCAAACTCGCGGGCTGAGAGGGCTTTAAGCTCACTTCCTTCTGGAACAGCCAGGGCCCGATAAACAAGCCTTGCCCTGGGGAGAAAATAGGGGTTTTCCTGAAACTCTACTTCGGCCATACCGGGGGAAATTGGCTTCACAATGTAGCGGACGTTCAGGAGGCCCAGGAGTTTCAGAGCTTGCTCCCGGGGCAGCTGGTCCACAAGGTTAAGGAATTCCCTGTATCTCCCGATGGTAAGGGGATCAAAGATGCCGGCATGGTAAACAGCTTCGGCTATCATGTTGGTCTGAGGGATAAGGGTTTTCCGCAGCTTCTTCCAGCAATCAAGATCCGAGGGACCAAACCGGTCAAACCGGAAGAAGACTTTGTATTTGAGGTCGTAATCATCCGGACCGAAAGTGTAAAAGCGGAAAAGCCCGCCCTGGAAAGTGTGGGCTGAAAGATAGAACAGGGCCGGGTCAATGAAGGGGTGAAAGCCCCAGCCATAAACCAGAAGTTCGGCCTCAAGGAAGAGAACTGATAATAATGGCTTGCGCGGCAGCAAATGAAAAGCCACTAAAGCCCCAGCAGAAGCGAAAGCAAAAGTGAAAAGGCTGCGGACAAAAGAAGGTTTTATGCCTGGATAAAAGTGAGCGATAAAAGCAGCTAACAGGATACCCGCCACCCCCGCTCCAAGCCTTTTCAGTGTAACTTTAGAAACAGGCTTTGCCATTACCGCTTCTGCTCCAAAACCTGAAAGCAGGGCAACAGAGAATGAGAAAAGGATTAAAAAGCGGGAAGGGGCACGGAAGAGGTTAAAGCCCGGGAAATGGCGATAGAGGAAAGGGTAAAAGGGGGTATTTTTGCCCAGGGCTAAAAGAATGGAAAAGAGCATGGCGCATGCGAGGAACAGCTTTACCCTCTTTGCCGGGGAACGCCACAGGGCCAGGACCATCAACATGAAAGCCATAACCCCTGTATAAGCGCAATCCTCCCAATAGTTGGCGTAACCCCAATATCCATCCCTTGCGGGATTGCCAAAGAAATCGGGGAGGAGAAAGGAGATAATCCTCCATGGCCAGAGGGAATAAGTGAGAGCGATCTCCTCGGGCATACCTCCCTTACGCTCCGAGTTAAGGGCGAATTCAGCTGTGGGAATAAACTGAACCGCCGTCAGAAGCACCCCAATAATCAGGGAAGTCAAGAACCAAACCGCTGGCGCAACCCCTCTCTTTCCGATGGTTGACTCCCACAACAATAAGAGCGCGGAAAGGAGCAAGGTGTAAGTCCACAGTTGGGCATGGCCGGCCAGGAATTGAACAGCTATTACTACTCCCAGGGCAATGGCGGTCTCAAAGCGCGGTTTCCGACATAGTTTCCGGGTAAGAAGCACGACCATGGGTAGCCAGGCTACGGCGCTTACCATGGTAGGAAAGTGCAATCTTGAAACCAGATAGCCGTTACCCATGTAAGCCAGGCCGGCTAAGATAGCTGCTTCCTCTCTTAACCCAAAGCCAAGGGCGCAGAAATACATAAAAATTCCGGCCAGCCAGAGGTGCGTGGCTACCTCAAAAGTCAGGGCTTTCTCGGTAGGAAGCAGGAAATAGAGGTTAAAAAGCGGGTAAAAGACAGCAGTCTGATGGTTGGCCAGAAGCGGTGAGCCACTCCCTGCATATGGATTCCAGAGGGGAATGACTCCTTGCCTGAGGAGGGAAACAGCCAAATTCCGCCAGGGGTAAAATTGGGCGATGGGTGTTCCCCAAAAGAGGACTTTCCCTTGGAGGAAGAAAGGCCAAAACAGAAATAGGGGGAAGGAAGAAAAGATAAAAAGAGCAGCCTTTTCCCGGAGCAGTTTTCTGCCCATGGCTCTACTTCACCTTCAAAGTGCGCAGACGGTTCAGCGCAGCTGCTAATTCTTGCGGTCGGAACATCACGTAATGGCCCAAAAGGCGAGGATCCAGCACGTCAAGCCCTCCCCTTGCTATATCCCTCATCACCAGTTCCAATATTTCCGCCACAGTGCGACGGCCATCCATATATCGTTCACGGGCGTAATAGAGGGCCTGCCCTATGGCATGAAGCTGGCCAGGATGAACCAGTTGCTCCACTGCCGAAAGGTCTATCTCATGCCGGCCAAAGACTATCGCTCTTGTCCCCCTGGCGGTTATTTTCACTTCATATTTACCCTTACTGGGGTCAAGGCTCCAGGCCAGGGGCACGCGAGGCTTTATCCTCCCAAAGTTTTCGCCTCCCTCCTTCTTGCGTTCGGCTTTGTATTTTTCAGCTATAGCCTTAGCCTCAGCCGTTAAATCCCAGGGCTCATAATTTATCATCCCGATCACGGTATCAGCCACGTCAAAGTAATCACCGCTTCCGCCCATGACTATAATGGTGGACACGCCATATTCACTGTATAGCTGCCGGACCTTGTCTATAAATGGGGTTATGGGTTCTTTATCTTTGGAAATGAGCTCCTGCATCCTGTGGTCCCTTATCATGAAGTTGGTGGCACAGGTGTCCTCATCCAGAAGCAAAAGTTTGGCCCCGGCTTCCAGGGCTTCTATGATATTGGCAGCTTGCGAGGTGGAGCCAGAGGCATTATCGGTGCAGAAACAGGTTGTATCCATACCAAAAGGCAAATTAGATATGAAAGGGGAAATATCCACTTTCTCAATCCTCCGGCCATCTTCAGCCCTTATCTTGACGGCCGAAGGGATGGTAACCACAAGCTCCCTACCATCTCCCGGGATGTGGTTATAGACCCCAAGCTGGATAGCATTGAGGAGGGTTGATTTGCCATGGTATCCACCACCAACGATAAGGGTAACTCCTTCAGGAATGCCCATCCCTCTTATAAGGCCGCGGTTTGGTAAGAGAAATTCCACCCGGAGGGATTCCGGTGAGCGGAAAAGAACTGCCTTCTCAGGCGGAAGGGGTCGGTCATCAACTCCTGAGCGCCTGGGAAGGAGGCTTCCATCGGCTATAAAGGCTACGAGGCCTTTTTTGGGAAGCTGCTCCCTCAGCCAATCGGCATCTTCAGATACAAGGATGTGGAGATAGAGCTTTTCCCGGTTCAGCCTGGGGAAGAAAAGGCTTTCCCTCACCGCATGCGGGACTTTGCGGCATAGAAGCTCAACGGCTTCCGGCCCCAGAATACGGCGTCCCCTGGCCGGAAGTCCCACTACGAAGCGGGCCTCCACATATTCTTCAGTTATCACTATTGATGTGCGCTCAAGGATTTCTTGCCCTGGTTTATCTATAGCAATGAGCCCGCTGTGGCCTGTACCCGTGCGCTCCTCCAGCTTTTCGGCTATCGCAGCAAACTGACGGGTGAGGAAATCAGCCAGAGCAATCCGTCTGCTTTTAGTAGAGTAGGTATCGGGTGGGAAGCCTGCATCCCTTTGTTTAACCCGAACCCTAACCCTGCTCGGAGGGGCGAAGGGGTCTCCCTGGACATGGTCAATGAAAAGGGTAAAATCAGGGGCATGGTAAACCCCTTCTATGCTTTTGTAAGCTTTATAGCCTTTTCCGTGGAGTTTAAGAAGTAAAGCTTGAAGTTCGGCGATGGTTTTCTCAGCCATCAAGCCTTACCATAAGCAGGGGTATAAGCATTTCATGAGGAGAAAGGCCTCCATGGCGACCCTTTAGCTTGGGCTCTTCGTATCCCCACACTATATATTCCTCCCCTTTAGCCAGGGCGATGAGATCGCCGATGCGGGAAGAGAAGCCAGGAGCCGGATTCCCCCTCCCAAAAAGGCCCTTCTCCACCGCCTCTTCGGAATCCATTACGGCGAAGGAGCCTATTTTTTCCTCCAGGTAAGCCCGAACCTCCTCTTTCTTACCATCCCGCACGTAAAGGTAAGAAGCTCTTGGTTCCCCTGTTGGAGGAAGTATAAGGAGGTCCCAAAGTTCCGGTTCTCTCATTGCAAGGATTGCTTTCTCCAGCCTGACAGGAACCTGACCGTGGTCGGAAAAGATGACAAGAAGTGTACCTCTTTTGTCCTGGGGGTCAAGGCGTTCCAGAAATTCCTGCTCCATAGAGAAGGCGAGATTCTTAAGTTCCGCTTCCCATGTTTCATCATAAGGGCCGTAAAGGTGTCCGAGGGCATCTATAAGACCCCAGTAAGCGTTTATTATTGCCTTCTCACCGGAAAGCTCTTTCAGCAAGCGGCGCAATAGTATCCACATTTCGGAGGTGGTCAAGAAACCCCTGGATTCAGCCACACCTCGGTGGAGGGCTCGTGAGAAAGGGCTTTTCACATATTCCCGGTGGATGAGGACTACAACTTTTATGCCGTACGGTGCGAGCAGTTGGGGCAGAGAAGGAATGCTGACCAACTTTTCGGGTTCTAACCCCCATTTTTCCAGATTATCGCCTCTCTCATTCCGCATGGGGGAAAGGGTCAGGGCGTTAGCCACTACGCCGAATTCCTTAAAGTAAATGGTATAGCCAGTCAACCCATGCTCTATGGGTGGGCGAGCCGTCCACAGGCTGGCTAAGGCGGTCACTGTTGTGGAAGGGAAAACAGAGGTTATGGAGCTGAAAGAGCCCTTTCGGGCGAGCCTGGCGAAAAGGGAGTCGGGGTTATGCTCTATAAATTTTTGCAAGGCCAGGTAGCCAATGGCATCAATCAATATGGCTACTATCCTTTCGGTGCCCTGGGCTAAACCCCTCCAAAGGTAAGGATCAAGCAGTGGTGTGCTTTCTATTTTTGCCCCCAGAATTGCGGCCATAGTGGCAGGCAAATTTACAAGGGAACCACCCTCGTATTGAGGCCAGATGAAATCCATACTTTCACCTCCATACCCCGGAGCATTTTACTGCAAAGCTTGATAGATATCAAGTGCGGGGAATTTAAATTGGCGTTTTATAAAGCCTCGGATATAATCCCTTAAGGAGGTGAAGCATGCAAGTTGAGCTCATTGCAATTACCCGCTTTCTCAAGGGTGATGGAAGCCCCGAGGCTCTTATAGAATATGCGGGCCGGGTATGTTATCGGAGCGAGAGCAAAGGGGATCCCGCTTCTTTCATACAGGCCAGGATCCGTGACGGGCACGAAAGCATAATTGAGCACGCTTCGGCCACTTTTGAAATAAGCGGCATCTCCCGAGCCTGCAGCCATCAGCTGGTACGCCATCGCCTGGCTTCTTACTCTCAGGAAAGCCAGCGTTATGTATCCATGGATAACCCCGAATGGGTTCTTCCTCCTTCTATTATGAAGGACGAAGAAGCCCTGAAGATATGGGAGCAGTTCGCAGAAAAGGTAAAGGAAGCTTACAGAGCTCTGCGCGCCCGAGGCATCGCTAAAGAGGATGCACGTTTTGTTTTGCCCAACGCTACGGCCACCCGCATTGTGGTAACGATGAACTTCCGGGAACTGCGCCATTTCTTCCGCGTGCGCATTTCCCCTCAAGCTCAATGGGAAATACGTGAACTGGCTGTCCGGATGCTGGAAATCATCTACCCCCACGCCCCGGCTGTCTTCGGAGACTTGCGGGAGGAATTACGGCAGAAGTATCCTGAATTCTTTAGTGTGAATCGCCCATAAGCTGGAGAGCGTGATTTATCTTGACAGCCATCGTCCCATAAATTACGATTTGCTTCCCGTTTTCTAAAGTCCGCAAAAAGATGAAATTGCGAGAAACGATACCCACCAGCTCGTGCTTTTTGTTGAACACGCCACCGCCGCTGAACCCCCGAGCCACCGGGGGGAAGATGGCAAAGAAGGCGTTTTCTTTGAGCCCGCCCAGGATTTTGCCATCCCGCGGGTAAATCACCCCAATCCCTCCGGGGAAAAATTCATGGCCTACAGCATATACAAAGCGCCCCATATGGGGCTGAGAAAGCATGATTTCTTCCGCTGTTATTTCGCCTGTATCCGGGCTACCAACCAGGTGGAAGGCAGTGAGCACGAGGCCCTGGGCCACTGCTATACCGGTTCCGAACCTTTCCGATCCGGGGTGCTTTGCCTTGACTACAAAGGCAACCTCCTGAACTCTTTTCACCTCCGGATCGCCTATAAGTTGGAGGAATTGTGAGGCAGGAGCCAGTTTCTCCGCAGGGATACTTGCCGGGATCAATGCCAGAATTATAAGCAGGATTAACTTTAAGACCCACCTTTTCATCGGGCTTCGTTCTCCTTGCCTAACGTTATACATTAACAGAATGGGTTTGAACAAGCGGAAGTTTTGAACCTGCTGCCGCTTCAGTTGCCATTTCTCCAGCACAGTGATACAATCTTGCCCTGGTTCTAAATTGCTGTAAAAGAGGTGGATGATGCGCAGTGCGGATCTGGTGCTCTTGCATCCTCCAAGCGTCTACGATTTCCGTACTAAAACAATCCTTTACGGCCCTATAAGCGACTTGATCCCTTCCACCCCCATCTTTGAGATGTATCCCATAGGCTTTACCACCATAGCCGAATATCTGGAACGGCATGGTTTCAGGGTAAGGATAATAAATCTGGCGATTAGGATGCTGGCCTCCGACCGCTTTAACCCTGAAAATTTAATCTCTTCCCTTAATCCCCTCGCTTTCGGCATAGATTTACACTGGATGCCCCACTGCCACGGAGCTATAGAAGTTGCCAAACTGGTGAAAAAATACCATCCCAAAACTCCAGTGATTTTTGGTGGTTTTTCCTCCACTTATTTTCATCGCGAACTCATTGAACGGCCAGAAGTAGATTTTGTTGTCCGCGGGGATTCTACCGAGGAACCGGTCCGACTCCTTATGAAATACATAAGGGGAGACAAAGATGCACCCCCCCTTGAGGTTATCCCCAATCTAACCTGGAAAGATGAAAAGGGCGAAATTCACGTGAACCCCTTGAGCTGGAGCCCACCGGACTTGAATTACGTACTTATGGATTACAGCTATGTGGTAAAGGCAGTAGCTCGCTACCGCGATTTGATTAGTTTCATCCCCTTCAAAGGATGGCTTGGCTACCCCATTACAGCGGTCTTAAGTTGCCGTGGTTGCACTTATTCCTGCCGAACATGCGGAGGATCAGCCTATGCTTTTAAGAAAATGCATGGGCGCTCCCGGCCTGCTTACAGGGATCCCGAACTTCTGGCTAAGGATATCCGTAACATAGCTCGTTTCTCCAAAGGCCCCATCTTTATCCTTGGGGATCTGCGTCAGGCAGGGATGGATTACGCTGAAAGGTTTTTCCACGCCATCAAAGGGTATAACGGACCTGTCATAGTGGAGCTATTTGATGCCGCCGACAGGGCTTTTTTCAAAGAACTTTCCCGCGCTTTGCCTAACTTTGTGCTGGAGATATCCCTTGAAAGCCACAGCGATGAAGTACGCCGCGCCTTTGGAAGGCCTTACTCCACCGCTGAGGCTGAAGCTACTATGGAGTATGCTCTGGAAGCAGGCTGTAAAAGGCTGGATGTTTTCTTTATGATTGGTTTGCCTGAACAGGATTTCTCCTCAGTCATGGAAACCGTTAAATACGCTGGCAGACTCATCCGGGAGTTCAACCGGGGACAAGCCCCGCGCCTCTTCCCGTTTATTTCCCCCATGGCTCCATTCCTTGACCCCGGTAGTGAAGTCTTTGAGGCTCCCGATCAATTTGGTTACAGGCTGTTTTACCGAACCCTTGAAGAGCACCGCTTGGCCCTGGAACAACCAAGCTGGAAGTATATCCTTAGCTATGAGACAAAGTGGATGAGCAGGGATGAAATTGTGGAAAGCACATACGAGGCCGGGCTGCAACTCAACGAGCTCAAGAAGGTTTATGGCCTTATTTCCCCCCGCAAAGCAGAGGACGTAGCTTCTCGCATCCGCAAAGCTCGCCTTTTAATCCGTCAGATTGATGACCTTCTTACAATGCCCAGCGATACCCTGAGGGAAAAATTCTTGAAGGCCCTTAAGCCCCATGTGGACAACGCCAATACTTCCACGGTTTGCGATAAGGAAGAGCTGAATGTGCGGCTTGGCCTTTTAAACCTGCGCATTTTAAGAAGTGCCTCAATTCTCCTTCAGAGGGCTAAGCCATGAGTCCATGCCTTAAAGCCGCAGAAATACGGGTTCCACCGACCTTCGCTTCCCTGCGCTATCGCAATTACCGGCTCTGGTTTACCGGGCAAGGCTTTTCCCTGATGGGAACCTGGATGCAATCGGTGGCTCAGGGCTGGGTGGTTTATGAGCTTACCGGTTCCCGTTTCGCCCTTGGATTTGTTTCCTTCATGGGTACAATTCCCACCCTTTTCTTCATGCTTCCAGCAGGGGTGATAGCGGATAGAATTCCTAAGCGCCACCTTCTGCTGGCAACTCAGACAGCCCTCATGCTGCTCGCTTTTACCCTGGCTGGACTCGCAGCTTCGGGGGCCCTCCAGTTCTGGCACATAGCCCTCGTGGCTTTCCTTTCGGGAATTGCCAACTCTTTTGATGCACCCGCCCGCCAGTCTCTGGCCGTGGAATTGGTGGAGGACCGAAAAGACCTCATGAACGCTATTGCCCTTAATTCCACCATGTTTAACCTGGCCAGGGTTGTCGGGCCAGCCATCGGGGGGATTGTGCTGGCAAGCCTGGGACCTGCCTGGTGTTTCGGATTAAATGGTCTGAGCTTTTTAGCCGTAATCTTTGCCCTTTTGGCTATGAACATTGAAGATACAGCTTACGCTTCCTCTTCAGAACCACTTTTCCGACAGCTGGCTGAGGGGCTCAGATACATCTTGAAAAATCGCGTAGCTCAGATGATAGTGCTCATAGTGGGCATTTCCACTCTTTTCGGTTTCTCGTATTCAACCCTCATGCCTGCGTATGCTGCAGATATCCTTAAGGTGGGCGAAAAGGGCCTTGGTTTCCTCAACACAGCCGTGGGGCTTGGGGCCCTCTGCGGCTCCCTTCTGGTCGCTTCCCTAAGCCGTTTGCCCCGCAAAGGATGGTTGCTTCTGGCTGGAAGCTTGCTTTTCCCCAGCGCTCTTTTGCTTTTTGCTTTCTCCCGCAGTTACCTGTTTTCCCTTGCCATTCTGGTGCTTGTGGGCGTGGGCTTTGTAACCCAGAACTCTACGGGCAACACTATCCTTCAGTCGGTAGTTCCGGATAACTTGAGGGGAAGGGTTATGGCCGTTTTCTCCTTCATGTTCTTTGGGATGACCCCGTTTGGTTCCCTTCTGGCTGGAAGCATTGCGCAAGCCTTCGGCCCTGTGGCAGGGGTGGCTTTCGGAGCTGGGGTGAACCTGCTTTTCTCTCTGACGGTTCTCCTTTTGGTTCCGGCTATGCGTTCAATTTAGGAGCAGGAGGCGGTGATGCGATTTCTGGCAGCCAGCTTCCCCCCTGAAGAAGCTGATGTCGTAATCTTAGGGGTAACTTTAGAGGCCACCGAAACCTGGCGAAAGGGCCCAGCCCTGGCCCCCGATGCCATCCGTTATGCTTCTGATTCAGTAGAGTCTTTCTCAGCAATATTCGGAGCGGACCTTTCGGATCTCAAGCTCGGGGATGCAGGGAACCTGGATTGCCCTCAGGAGCTGGAAAAAGCTCTCCCCCGGGTAGAGGAATCTTTGATTAGGTATTTCCGAAGGGGTAAAAAAGTTTTGCTTTTGGGAGGCGAACATACGATAACTTTTCCAGCTCTGAAAGCTGCTCGCTCTGTCTTCGGAGAGGTTCAGCTCCTGGTTCTGGATGCCCACTCTGACTTAAGGGATGAATATATGGGGCTCAGGGTGAGCCATGCCACCGTAACCAGGAGGTGCTCGGAGGTAGCTGCCAGGGTGGTCCTGGTGGGAACGCGCTCCTTTTACGGCGAGGAATTTGATTTCCTGAGGCAAGCTAATGTATTTTTAGCCACTACCGGTGACTTCACCTCCTTCCTGGAGCCAGCCATGCCCCTATACCTGAGCCTGGATCTGGATGCCCTTGACCCTTCCCAGTGCCCGGGTGTTACTAACCCCGAACCCGGCGGTTTAAGCTACAGGGACGTTATAGAGGTTTTCCGTAAACTCAGGGGAAAATTTAACGTGGTGGCTATGGACATTGTAGAGCTTGCCCCGCCTTATGACCCCTCTTTCATCTCTGCAGTATGTGCGGCCAAGCTGGCCATTGAGGGCATTCTCGCTCTCTGGGGTATGCCTAAAGTCCAAAAAGGATTTGACAACCTTGCGGCCATGGCCTAAAATTAGGCGGCCTTATACATTCAGGAGGAACCTTTCGTGAAGAACGAACCAACTTATGGGGCAGAAATCACTGCTTTAGCCTTTAAGTTCGTTATTCTACTTGGAGTGGTAAGTCTATTTGCCGATGTAACCTACGAAGGTGCCCGAAGCATCACTGGACCGTACCTCGGACTGCTTGGAGCTACCGCCACAGTAGTCGGAATTGTTGCTGGCTTGGGGGAATTGCTCGGCTATGCCTTGCGGTTACTTTTTGGGTATCTGAGCGACCGAACCCGGCAATATTGGGGTTTCACATTCGCTGGCTACGCAGTGAACTTGCTGGCCGTTCCACTCCTTGCCCTGACTACGCGGTGGGAACTGGCTGCAGCGTTAATAGTGACCGAACGCATCGGTAAGGCAATACGCACACCTGCCCGTGATGCAATGCTATCCCATGCTACAAGCAGAATAGGACGTGGTTGGGGCTTCGGTGTGCATGAAGCCCTTGATCAGATCGGTGCTATATTGGGTCCAATTATCATAGCAATGGTTCTCTACTTCGGTGGGGGGTACCGTCTCGGTTTCGCTGTATTGCTCATCCCGGCTCTGCTTGCCCTAACCGCGCTCACTATTGCACGCATCCTTAACCCCCAACCGCAAGCTATGGAAATTAGCACAGGTGCGATACAACCGAAGGGTCTTACCCGGGCCTTCTGGCTTTACCTGGCGGCTATGGCCTTCTTCGCCGCTGGTGTGGCTGATTTCCCCCTCATTGCTTTCCATTTCGGCAAGGCCAAAGTTGTAGCTGAAGCGTGGATACCTGTTTTTTACGCTGTGGCAATGGGAGTAGATGCACTGGCAGCACTTGGCCTTGGCCGTATTTATGATCGAATTGGCCTTAAAGTGCTTTTAATGGTTGTAACTCTATCAATTCTTGCGGTTCCTATGGTTTTCCTGGGCAGTTTTTACGTGGCTTTATTGGGCATAGCCATTTGGGGTGCAAGCATCGGAGCACAAGAGTCAATCATGCGCGCTGCCGTAGCAGGAATGGTAGCTCAGGATAGGCGTGGCACAGCTTATGGAATATTCAATACCGGTTTTGGGGTTGCCTGGTTCTTGGGGAGCGCTTTGCTGGGCATTTTATACGATATATCACGCCCCTATGTGGTCGCTTTTTCTATGGCTGTTCAATTTTTGTCAATCCCATTGCTCATAATGGTGACAAGGCTTTCACCCCACAAGCCTGTAGCGTAGGCGTCAGGACTTTTCCCCACCCCTTTACGCCCCCAATGATTTTTGAGGTCGCATCCCCAAACCCATGTCATGGTTCCCTTTATTTTGACCGGCAAACGGCCTGGATTAGAAAGCCCTGGGTGGGCATCCCTTGCCACTTGCAAAAAAGGCGCCTTTGTATTATAATAAAAAGCGAAAAGGGGCAGTAGCTCAGGTGGCCAGAGCACTCCCCTGATAAGGGAGAGGTCGGTGGTTCGAATCCACCCTGCCCCAAAGGGGTGGTGGCCATAGCTCAATTGGCAGAGCATCGGACTGTGGCTCCGAGGGTTGCGGGTTCGAGACCCGCTGGCCACCTGGTTTGGATGGGGCCGTAGCTCAGCTGGGAGAGCGCGTCAATGGCATTGACGAGGTCAGGGGTTCGACTCCCCTCGGCTCCATCTCGGGCCGCCCTAGCTCAACGGGTAGAGCGGGCGCCTCGTAAGCGCCAGGTTATCGGTTCGAGTCCGATGGGCGGCTAATGGAGCCCTCGTGGCGCAATCGGTAGCGCAGGCGCCTTGTAAGCGCCGGGTTGTCGGTTCGAGTCCGACCGAGGGCTCCTTAAGCGGGCGTGGTGCAGAGGTAGCACGTCTCCCTCCCAAGGAGAAGGTCGCGGGTTCGAATCCCGTCGCCCGCTCTATGGGTGAAATTATAAAGCCTCGTAGAATTAAAGCAGCCTCTTTTTAATACCCCTGAGGAGAGGTGTAAAAGTGTTGGAGCCTGAATCAAATGTAGAGCTCCTCCCTCCAGATTTTTCTGTGGCCGAGCTGGAAAGCAAAACTCTGAGCGAACTCCAGGATATAGCCAAAAACCTGGGGATAAGTGGCTACAGCCGGCTCAAGAAAAATGAATTAATACTGCGCATCCTTAAAGCCAGCGCCGAAAGGCAGGGCTACATCTTCGGCGGCGGAATATTAGATATAATGCCAGAAGGCCACGGATTCCTCCGCTCCGATCACCTTCTTCCCAGCCCTGAGGATATTTATATTTCCTCTTCCCAGATCAAGCGCTTCGCTTTAAGACCTGGTGATTTCGTGATAGGCCATGTTCGCCCTCCAAAGGAAAACGAGAGATACTTCAGCATAGTAAAGGTTGAAGCCGTAAATAATATGGATGCGGAAGAAGCCAAAAGCCGCCCTCACTTTGATGAACTTACGCCTATTTTCCCCAACAAGCAAATTCGCTTAGAAACCAGGCCTGATAACCTTACTACAAGGCTTCTGGACCTCGTTGCTCCCATAGGTAGGGGCCAGCGTGGCCTCATCGTTTCTCCACCCAAAGCCGGGAAAACCACAGTCCTGAAGCACATAGCCAACGCTATTACCACCAACTATGATGACATCCACCTCATGGTGCTTCTTATAGGCGAACGCCCTGAGGAAGTTACAGACTTTGAACGTTCGGTAGACCCGAGGGTAGAGGTAATTTCTTCCACTTTTGATGACCCTGTGGAAAACCACGCCAAGGTAGCTGAGCTGGCTCTGGAGAGGGCTAAAAGGCTCGTTGAGCTCAAGAAGGATGTGGTAATACTCCTGGACGGAATAACTCGCCTGACCAGGGCCTACAACCTCCTGGTTCCTGTAAGTGGAAGAACCCTATCGGGTGGAATTGACCCCGCCGCCCTCTACCCGCCCAAGCGCTTCTTCGGCGCGGCTCGCAATATCCAGGAAGGGGGAAGCCTGACCATCATAGCTACTTGCCTTATAGACACCGGAAGCAGAATGGATGAGGTTATTTACGAGGAATTCAAAGGAACCGGCAACATGGAACTGCACTTGAGCCGTAAGCTCCAGGAAAGGCGTATATTCCCGGCCTTTGACATTGAAAAATCCGGCACCCGCCGTGAGGAATTGCTCCTGGATGAATACACCCTTAACCGGGTTTGGCTCATGCGCCGGATGTTCTCTTACATGATTTCCCCACCTCCCAGTGGTGCCGGAATGGACATAACTGACGCTATGCAAGCCCTCCTTGACCACATGCGCAAAACCAGGAACAACAGAGAATTCCTGGAAACCCTTAACAAATCCCTCTCCTGAGGCCAAAAACCATGAAAAAGCTTTCCCCCTTCCTGGCTGCAAGCTTTTTTTTGCTTATTGTGCTGGCTGAGGGGTTTAGGCTGGAATTTCCTGTTAACCGGCTGCAAGCCTCCCTTTCTACCCAGGAAAACAATCCCCGCTTTCATCATTTTACTGTAGCTACTGCAGACCACTCTTCTTTCTGGGATGAAGCATTGAACCCTTACCCCGTTTTCCATACCGTAATCCAAGAAAGGCCCCGGGAAAGCATCATCACTTACACGGTCCAGGCCGGCGATACCGTATTTGACATCGCCAAACGTTTCGGCATAACTCCGGAAACCATAATGTGGTCAAACCCTGATCTGGAAGACAATCCGGACTGGCTTCCAGTAGGGATGGAAATAATTATACTGCCCGTCTCCGGGGTTTATCACACCGTGAAAGCTGGGGACACGGTGGAGAAACTGGCTAAAGAGTACAAAGTTGACCCCTCGGTCATAATCAATTTCCCCCTAAATAACCTTAGGCCACCTTACGAATTGATCCCGGGGCAAAAAATTATAGTGCCCGGAGGCGAAAAGCCTTATAAACCCAAGATCGTTCGCCATTATACAGGGCCCATACCTCCTGGCGCAGCCAAGGGGACTGGAAGGTTCTCCTGGCCTATAGATGGAGCACTTTATATAACTCAGTATTACTGGAGGCTTCACCGAGCAATAGATCTCGGGGTGCCGGAGGGAACTCCAGTATATGCTGCTGACTCAGGGTTCGTAGTTTATGCGGGGTGGAACGACCAGGGCTACGGCAAGCTGGTTATAATAGACCACCGCAATGGTTTCATGACCTACTATGCTCACTTAAGTGTGATAAAGGTTGATGTAGGAATGTCAGTTCACAAAGGCCAAATAATAGGCCTTTCGGGAAACACCGGCAAAAGCACTGGCCCTCACTTGCATTTTGAGATAAGGCTTAACGGGGTACCCCGCAATCCCCTGGGTTTTTTGCCTTAACTTTACTCGTATATTTTTTCTTCTACCCGGTGAGCCTCAGGCGCATCGGCTTCTACATCCCTGCCTTCAGGCTTAGCTTCCAGCACTTCCTTGTAATATTCATGCTGGATTATGAGGTTCATGATTTCATTTGTCCCGGTCCAGATCATGATAAGCCTTGTGTCCCGCAGCAGCCTTTCAATGGGATAAACGGTGGTATAACCTATGCCCCCAAGTATTTGCATGGCGTGGTTTACAATCTGCCAAGCGGCTTCGGTGGCAAACTTCTTGGCCTCAGATACGAGCCTCCTAACCCGGCCAGGCTCGTCCCCAGCATCTATAGACCTGGCGGCTAAGTAAACAATGCCCCTCGCCGCATCCAACAAGGTTATACTATCGGCCACTTTGAAGGACACGCCCTGAAAGGAGCGGATTTTCTGTCCGAAAGCTTTGCGTTTATCGGAGTAACGGGCAGCTATCTCCAGGGCTGCTCTGGCCATACCCAGAGCTCCCGCTGCGCTGGTCATCCTTTCGGGGATCATCATGTGCCAGAAGACTTCAGCACCGCCGTTCTCCTTACCGATAATGTTTTCTGCAGGCACTGCTACATCCCGAAAGTAAACTTTACCTGTCCCACCACCCCTGGTTCCCATCAGGCCATAAATGTATTGCACTTCAACTCCAGGCCCTCTTTCCACTATGAAAGCCGTTAAAGCCTGGTGGGAAGGTGCGTTTGGGTCAGTCCGGGCATACACCAGGAAGAAATCGGCTCCCTCGGCTCCTACGATGAAACGCTTGTGTCCTCTCAGAATGTAATGGTCTCCTTCTTTTCGGGCTACGGTGGTTGTGCCGAAGAAATCGGAGCCACCTCTGGGCTCGGTGAGGGCTTCAGCGGCCATTAATTTGCCCTGGAGAAGTGGCCTCAGCCACCGTTCTTTTTGTTCCGGCGTTCCGAATTTATGGAGGGCTTCCCCCACTATGCTGGGAAGGGAATAAAGGCAAGCCAGGGATGTGCCAAGAACTCCCACTTCCTCCAGGGCCAGGATCTCCTCAGTCCATCCCAGGCCTCGCCCTCCATACTCAGGGGAAAAGCGCAACCCCAGAAGGTTCCGCCGCGCTGCTTCTTCCACAAACTCCCTTGGATAGCGTACTTTATCGGCATCCATGTCCAGAATAAGCTGCCTGGGAACCCATTTAACGAATTCCCGGACTTCTTCTCGCAATTTTCTCTGTTGAGGCGTTAAAAGCGCTTCCAGCATGGCTTTTCCCTCCAGAAAGATTAAAGCTGGGGGAGATTTTAACCCTACGTCAATGCATAGTCAAACTCCAGCGCGCTTCACGGGGGGCAACATTTTACATTACCGGGGGTTTTATGCTAAAATTAACTAAAGGGGGTTAAAAATGGGCCTTTATTTTCCTCACCTCATCCCTCAAATAGAGAAAATGGCTGAAGAGCTGGCGGAGGAAAGGGTTCACCGCCAAAGGACAGTGGATAAGGCCCGGGAACTCCTCAAACATTATTCCCTTTCGGCCTTTGACTTAAAGGCTAAAGCCCGAGAGGTTGGGGCTGCAATCCCCTCTTACGAACCCATTGATTACCAGGAAGCTCCCAAGCCTGCACCTCCTTCTTTCTTTGCTATCGCCGCTGATGGTTCTCAGATCCAGCCTGACCGCCACGGTATTGCCCTTTATTACCTCATTAACGTGGGCAGCATAATCCTTAGAGAAAATAGTGGAGAAACTCCTGTCCCCAGGAGCGCTCCCTTCCTTTATTACAAAGATGAAGACCTTTACGAAGGCAATCGCTTGGTGCAGGGAAACCTCCTGGACGTAAGAAGGGGGTTGGCGGAAATTAAGGAACTTTCGGAAAGGGTGAAGGAAGTAGCGGATAAAGCCCGGAAGGAGAAAGTCCCAATTCTGGCTTTTATGGATGGGACTTTGCTCCTTTGGGTTCTGGAAGAGGAGAAGGCCCCGCACCTGGATAAAATTGTAGCGTACACGAAAGAAATGGAAGAAATTCGCAATGCAGGTGCGCTTCTGGTTGGCTTTATAAGCCGTCCCCGTTACTGTGAAGTGGTGGACCTTCTCAGGCTGGCACATTTTGGGGAAGAAATTTTCAATGAGCTCCCTCTCCGGCGCCCGTGGGGCCGCTTGACTGATGCTGTCCTTTTCTCTTTCCTTCCACCTGGATGGCGCTCTGCCATTTTTGAAAGCCCTTCCATCCTGAACGAATATTACGGGGAAAACCGTGTCTTCTTCTTTTACCTTAATGTAGGCGGAGAAATCGCCAGGGTTGAAGTGCCCAAATGGATAGCCCAGGATAAAGAGCTTGTGGCTTTAGTGCACAGTGTCATATTGAAGCAAAGCGAGAATACCAACGGTTATCCATATGTTCTGGAGAGGGCTCATGAGCTGGCCGTGATAAAAGCTCAAGAAAGGAAAAGTTTGGAGGAAATGATTGAGCGAGCCATGGTGAGGAAAGGGCTTATCCCTCGTGTTTCCCCCAAAGAAAGGTGGAAGAGGTTGATATAAATGAGGCAGGAAATAGGGAGAGTGATTCAGGCCAACACAACCCAATTCACCGCCGGTTGCCGAACCCTTTTTCACGATATACCTTCCTTCGGCGATTTCGTTAAAGTTTTCACGCAGGATGGTAGCGTGGTTTATGGCTTTATTTACAATGTGTCCATACAGAGCGATTCTTCCGTGCGCCAGCTTATTGTTGCCCAGGACCTCCCGGAGGAATATATTAGAGACCAGATAGAAAACAGGCTTCTCCCTGTGGAGATTTCGGTAGTGGTGGTAGGATACAAACGTCAGGGTCGCATCCGTCAGGAAATGCCACCCCAACCTCCTATGCCCTTCAGCGTTGTGGAAAGCTGTTCCGATGAGGAAGTTAGAGAATTTGCCCTTTCCGGGTTTGATTTCATCCGCGCTCTCCTAAATATCCCGGGCATCCCGTCTGATGACCTTATAACCGTAGCCATAAGGAGGATGGCTGGTTGCCTTGGTGAAGATGGGCATTATTTTTTGGTTGATGCGGGCCGTGAGCTCACCAAACTTCTTTATAAAGATACAACAAGGCTTGAAAGCCTCCTGCGCCGGATAAGATCTTAAAAAACAAATTGCCAACGGAGGTAAGCCATGAGCAAGGCCCTGAAGGTCATAACAATAATCTTAGCAGTGCTTGTAATCACGGGTTTGGCCCTCTCTGGCTTCGTTTATTATACCATCCGCAAACCGTGGCCCAGAACCAGCGGAACTATAACCATTGAAGGTTTGAAAGCCCCTGTGACCATAATCAGGGATAAATGGGGAGTACCCCACATATATGCTGCCAATGTCCACGATCTCTTCTTAGCCCAGGGTTATGTCCATGCTCAGGACCGCTTCTGGCAAATGGAATACTGGCGCAGGATCGGAAGCGGCCGCCTCTCGGAAATCTTTGGAGAAGCTACTCTCAAAGCGGACCGATTTATCCGAACCATCGGCTGGCACAGGACTGCCGCTAAAGAGCTGGAACAGCTTGATCCAGAAGTAAAGGCCATTCTGGAAGCTTACGCTGAAGGGGTCAATGCCTATCTTAAAGAAAATAAAGGCAAGCTTGGCCTTGAGTTCACCATCCTTGGCCTTATAGGGGCCAAAATCGATCCTGAACCATGGACCCCATATAACACCCTCACTTGGGCAAAAGTTATGGCCTGGAACCTGGGAGGGAACTGGGAGAATGAGATATTCAGAGCAATGCTCCTTAGCAGAGTCGGTTCTGCCCGCCTTAAGGACATAGACCTGCCTTACCCTTCTGATCGTCCGGTCATCGTCCCCCATCCTGAAACCGGATCTTCCTCCTACGTTTCCGAAGAGCTTCCTCTTTCCGAGGCCACCATCGAAAGCATACCCTGGGAAGCTTTGGAGATTTTGAGCATGGGTCCAGGCCTTGGAAGCAACAACTGGGTAGTTTCCGGGAATCGCACCACCACTGGCCGTCCCCTACTGGCCAATGACCCTCACCTTGGCATTCAGATGCCTTCCATTTGGTATGAGATTGGCCTTCATTGTGAACCGGTAAGCGAGGAATGCCCCTTCAACGTTGTTGGAGCGTCCTTTGCCGGATGCCCTGGAGTCGTAATCGGCCACAACGATTACATTGCCTGGGGTGTGACCAATGTTAACCCAGATGTCCAGGACCTTTACGTAGAGCGCATTAACCCCGAGAACCCCGACCAGTATGAATTTGATGGCAAATGGGAGAACATGCAGATTGTTTGGGAAGAAATAAAAGTGCGGGGCAAAGATGAGCCGGTCAGGGTGCGTGTCCGCATTACCCGCCACGGGCCAATAATAAACGATGTGGCCGGTGGAACCGAAGAGGCCTGGGCTTATGGATGGCAACCCCTCGCTTTCCGCTGGACCGCCCTTGAGCCCGGTAATACCATGAAGTCGGTGCTTCTCCTTAACAAGGCCCGCAACTGGGAAGAATTCAGGGAGGCCCTTCGTTACTGGGATGTGCCAAGCCAGAACTTCGTCTACGCCGATATAAACGGCAATATAGGCTACCAGATGCCGGGCAAAGTCCCTATCCGCAAGAAGGGCGATGGCTCCGTACCGGTACCGGGGTGGGACAGCGAGTACGAATGGGTCGGATATATCCCCTTTGATGAACTCCCCCGCACCTTCAACCCCCCTGAAGGCTATGTAGTTACGGCCAACAACGCTGTGGTCAGCTCTGACTTCCCTTACTTTATAGCCAGAGATTGGAATCGGGGCTACCGTGCCCAGCGCATAGTTGACCTTATAACCTCTAAAGATAAACTCAGCATTGAGGACTTCAAAGCAATGCAAATGGATTCCTACATACTGCATGCTGAAGAGGTCATTCCGCACCTTGTTGCTTTATCTCCCACTGAACCTCGCCTGAAAGAGGCCCTGGAAATCCTCAAGCAGTGGGATCGTCGGGCCGTTCCGGAATCAGTTGGGGCTACCATATTTGAGGCTGTCAGGCTCAGCCTGCTCCGGAACATCCTGGCCGATGAGTTCGGCGATAGAGCCTTCAGAAGTTTCCTGGACGCCGAATCCTTGACTATGCAGGTTCTGGCTTCTATCCTGGCTAATCCTCAATCCCCATGGTATGATAATATTTACACTCCCAAGCCTGAGTCCAGGGAAGAAGTGCTACTAAAAGCCCTACAAGATGCTGTTGATGAGCTCACCAAACGTCTGGGCAAGGACATGAAAAAATGGCAGTGGGGTAAGGTCCACGTGGCTTTCTTCCAGAACGAAACTCTTGGGAAATCGGGCGTAAAGCTTATTGAGAGCCTGTTCAACCGTGGCCCGGTACCTGTAAGTGGCAGCTGTGAGACTGTGAATAATAACCTTTACGATCCTGTAAAGCCCTTTGAAGTGATGGTGCTACCCTCCTACAGGCAAATTATAGATGTCGGAGCATGGGACAATTCCCTTTCCATCCACACCACTGGTCAATCCGGCCATCCATATCACCCCCATTACGGTGATTTCATAATGAAGTGGGCTACGGGCCAATATCATCCGATGCTCTGGAGCAAAGATCACGTAACTCGCCATGCTGAGGCCACTCTAACCTTGAAACCAAAGTAAGCGGTAACTGTGGGGGCCCCCGGGCTTTCTTAGGTCTGGGGTGCCCCCGCTCGGAAAAGCACAGGAAAAGGAGGGATAAATTATGCCTGTAATTTCTTTTACCCTTAACGGAGAGGAACGAACTGTTGAAATCCAGCCCTTTGAGACACTGGCTTATGTATTGCGGGAAAGGCTTGGCCTGACAGGGACGAAGGTAGGGTGCGAGGAAGGAGAATGTGGCGCCTGTACTGTAATCGTGAATGGCAAAGCTGTTACTTCGTGCATTTACCCGGCTATGAAGGTGGATGGGGCGAAGGTTGAAACCATTGAAGGACTTGCTTCGGGGGAAAAGCTGCATCCTATCCAGGAGGCGTTCATAGAGCATTTTGCTGTTCAATGCGGCTACTGTACCCCGGGCTTCATAATGTCCACGAAAGCTTTGTTGGACAAAAACCCTTCCCCTTCGGATGAAGAGATCAAGGAGGCTATTGCTGGCAATCTCTGCCGTTGCACTGGTTATTACCAGATAATGGATGCCATAAAGGCAGCCGTGGCTAAGATGAAAGGGGGTTAGTGGTGAAAGTTCGCCTGGCTTATGGCAAAGAAGGTCTCTGGATTGAATTGCCTGATGATCTGGAGGTAAAGATCCTTGAGCCCAGGTTTGTTCCAGGCCTTCCCGATGAAGAGGAAGCCATCCGGAAAGCTTTGAGGGAGCCAATAGCTTCTCCCCCTCTGAAGGAACTGGTTCGCCCCTCTGATACTGTGGCCATAGTTTTTAGCGACATAACCCGTCCAATGCCCAACCGTAAGGTTATTCCCTTGATCCTGGAGGAGCTTGCTCATGTTCCTAAAGAAAACATTTTCCTCATCAATGCCCTTGGGACTCATCGCCCCCAGACTTATCAAGAGTTGGAGGAAATGCTGGGGGCGGATATCGTTTCCAATTATACCATCCTGCAGCACGATTGCAGAGACAGGACAACCCTTCATTACCTTGGGAAGACAAGCTTTGGCCATCCCGCCTGGGTTAACAGAACATATATGGAGGCCTCGGTCAAAATCCTGACGGGCTTTATTGAACCCCACTTTTTTGCCGGCTTTTCGGGAGGCCCAAAAGCTGTATTACCGGGTATAGCCGGATTAGAGACAATTCTCCTCAATCACGGGGCTGAGATGATAGATAGCCCTAAATCTACATGGGGGGTAACAGAAGGTAACCCCATCTGGGAAGAGATAAAGGAAGTGGCGGCCTGGACCGAACCCTCTTTCTTGGTTAACGTAACCCTGAACCGGGAAAAGCGGATAACTGGCGTTTTTGCCGGCAACGTTTGGGAAGCTCATGCTGAGGGGGTAAAATTTGCCCGCGCTTCAGCTATGGTAGAGGTGGAAGAACCCTTTGACATTGTCATTACATCCAATTCCGGTTATCCCCTGGACATAAACCTGTATCAAGCGGTTAAAGGGATGTCGGCAGCGGCAAGGGTTGTCAAGGAAGGTGGGAGCATAATCATCGCTGCTGAATGCCGCGATGGAATCCCGGAACATGGGGAATACAAGAACATCCTCAAGATGGCTTCCTCTCCCGCCGAACTTTTAGAGGTGATCCGACGGCCGGGCTTCCTGGTTCAGGACCAGTGGGAAGCCCAGATCCAGGCTCTCATTCAGCTTAAAGCTGATGTTTACGTTAAGAGCTCTTATCTTACGGACAAGCAGATAGAAGAAGCATTGCTCAAGCCTTGCCACTCTATAGAGGAAACCCTGGAGAAACTCTTAACCCGATACGGCCCCAGGGCGCGGGTATGTGTTCTCCCTGAAGGGCCTCAAACTATCCCTTACATCAAGGGATAAATTTCTGAACCTGCTCAGCTGCTTTTCTTTCAGGCTGAATGGCAGAAAATCTTGGCTTTTGTTATGGTATATGGTAAAATTTGAAAGGAAGCCACCCGCAGGAGGGCAGTTATGTTTGACAAGGAAGCCTTGAAAAAGATTAAAGAAAGGCAGGAACAGTGGGAGGAAACAACCCTTCAACAATGGTTAGCTAAACTTCCTGAAAGGGATGAACTCTTCCGTAACTTATCAGACATGCCTATCGCTCGCCTTTATACCCCCGCTGATATCCCCGATTTTGATTACCTGGAAGAACTGGGTTTTCCAGGTGAATACCCTTTCACCAGAGGTATCCACGCCACAATGTACCGCGGTCGCCTCTGGACCATGAGGATGTTCTCGGGGTACGGATCTGCTGAGGAGACGAATGAACGCTTTAAATATTTGCTCAGGCATGGTGAAACAGGCCTTTCGGTAGCTTTTGATACCCCAACTCTTTACGGTTATGATACTGATGACCCCATGGCTGAAGGGGAATTTGGTAAATGTGGGGTGGCTGTATCCTCACTGGCTGACATGGAAATCCTCTTTGATGGTATACCCCTGGATAAAGTCACCACTTCCATGACGATAAACGCTCCGGCAGCAATCCTTTGGGCCATGTACCTTGTGGTGGCGGAGAAACGAGGCATACCCTGGACCAAACTTGGCGGCACCATCCAGAACGATATCCTTAAAGAATACATTGCTCAAAAGGAGTTTGTTTTCCCGCCCAAGCCCTCCATGCGCCTTATAGTGGATACTTTTGAGTTTGGGGCCAAATATGTGCCCAAGTGGAACACCATTTCCATAAGCGGATATCACATCCGTGAAGCCGGGGCCACGGCAGTTCAGGAGCTGGCTTTTACTTTATATGATGGCTTTGAATACGTAAAGGCAGGAATTGAACGTGGGCTTGATGTGGATGAATTTGCCCCTCGCCTCAGCTTCTTCTTCAATGCTCACAACGATTTCTTTGAGGAGATCGCCAAATTTAGAGCTGCCAGGAGGATATGGGCCAGGGAAATGCGCCATCGCTTTGGGGCTAAGGATCCTCGCTCTTGGTGGTTGCGTTTCCATACCCAAACAGCCGGATGCACCCTTACAGCTCAGCAACCGGAAAACAATATCGTCAGGGTGGCCATTCAGGCTCTGGCGGCCGTTTTAGGGGGAACCCAATCCCTTCACACCAACTCTATGGATGAGGCCCTGGCTCTGCCTTCGGAGTTAGCTGTGCGTATAGCCCTGCGCACTCAGCAGATTATTGCTCATGAAACAGGGGTTATTAACACCATTGATCCCCTCGGAGGTAGCTACTATGTGGAATACCTGACCCGCAAGATGGAAGAGGCTGCTTACGAGTATTTCCGAAAGATTGATGCAATGGGAGGAATGATTGCCGCTATAGAGAAAGGCTTCCCTCAGAAAGAAATAGCCGATGCCGCTTACCGTTACCAGAAAGAGATTGACGAGAAAAAGCGTATAGTAGTGGGAGTGAACGAATACGTCTCCGATGAACCCATAACCATTCCCATCCACAAAATAGATCCAGAAGGAGAGAGACGTCATCGCGAACGATTAGCCAGGGTCCGCAGGGAAAGGGATAATGAAAGGGTCCGACAGTGTTTGGAACGCCTTCGCAATGCTGCACAGGATGAAAAGGAAAACCTCATGCCTTACATTCTTGATTGCGTGCGAGCTTACGCAACCCTGGGCGAGATGATGAAAGTTTTGAGGGAGGTATTCGGAGAATACCGTGAGCCCATAATTATCTGATGCCTGATATGAACATTTTTGATCGGGTTCTCAAAGTTTTAGCGCGAGATTATGCAGCTTCTTTCTTGAAATTGGCTTTTCCGAACGTTAATATGGTGAAAGAACCCACGGAGGAGGTTCTGGCCCGAGAAAAAGAGCTTATCCTGGCCGAAGCTAACCCACGTAAAAGGGCTGACCTTCTGGCGGCGGCAGTAACCATAGCCTCACGTTATTTTTCAAAAGGCTTCCTCTGGGAGTTCTTCAAAGAGGAGGTGGAAGAAATGCGAAATGCTTCTTTTATACAAGAATGGCTGGAAGAAGAACGCCGGAAAGCATTGCAGGCAGGGCTTAAAGAGGGTATAGAACAGGGCATACAGCAAGGTTTACAACAAGGCCTGCAACAGGGCCTTATTAAAGGATTGGCTCAGGGCAAGAAGGAAGAAGCTTTGAGACTCCTCCGGAAGGTAATCATTAAACGCTTTGGCTCCTTGCCCGAATGGTTTGTGGAAACGCCTGATGGGTGGGAAATTGAGCAATTGGAAATGTTATTGGATTTAGCTCTGGAGGTGAACACCTTAAAAGAGTTTGAAAATGAAGCCAGAAAAATTATAGGCCTTCGGGAGGTCAAAAATGAGTGAGGAGAAAATCCGGGTTCTTATAGCAAAACCCGGGCTTGATGGCCATGACCGGGGAGCTAAGGTTGTAGCGAGGGCCCTAAGGGATGCAGGTATGGAGGTAATTTATACTGGCCTGCGTCAAACCCCCGAAATGATAGCTGAAGCTGCCCTTCAGGAAGACGTTGATGTGGTGGGACTGTCCATTCTTTCGGGGGCTCATATGGCCCTTCTGCCTAAAACCGTCCAGCTCCTCAGGGAAAAAGGCCTTGACCATGTTTTGGTGATTGCCGGGGGAATAATTCCGGACGAAGATATACCCAAGCTCAAGGAGGCGGGCATAGCTGAAATCTTTGGCCCGGGAACTTCAACTCAGACTATTGTGGAGTATATCCGCAATAAAGTAGCCGAAATTAGGAGAAGCCGCAAGAATGCTTGAGGAGCTGGTCCGGGCCGTAGTTTCAGGGGATAAAAGAGCTATAGCCCGCCTCATAACTATTGCGGAGAACGACGGAGCTTTAGCGCGAGAAGCCCTGAAAGCCCTTTTCCCTTATACTGGGAGGGCCCATGTAATAGGGGTAACGGGCCCTCCGGGAACTGGCAAGAGCACACTGGTTAACGAACTGGCCAAGGAGTATCGCCTCCAGGGGCTGAAAGTGGGGATTGTGGCAGTGGACCCCTCAAGCCCCTTTACTGGCGGAGCTATCTTAGGGGATCGCATCCGCATGCGGGACCTTTACAGTGATCCCGGCGTTTTTATCCGTAGCATGGCTACAAGGGGGAGCCTGGGGGGCCTTGCGAGAGCCACTGCCGATGCGGTAAAAATTCTGGATGCCGCCGGATACGAGAAAATCCTGGTGGAAACAGTAGGCGCCGGCCAGGCAGAGGTAGACATTGCTAGTACTGCTCATACAACCCTCGTGGTGGAAGTGCCAGGATTGGGGGATGATATTCAGGTAATAAAAGCCGGGCTTCTGGAAATAGCGGATATCTTTGTAGTAAACAAAGCTGACCTTGAGGGAGCTGATGGAGTCGTTTTAAATCTGGAAACAATGATGAGCCTTGGTAATTCGGGGAGATTTCTCCACCACGGCGTGCTAATGGAAATTAAGCCATTACCCGATTCTCCCCAAGCTCAGTGGCGCCCACCTGTTTGCAAAACCATTGCCACCAGGGGTGAAGGAATAAAGGCGGTGGTAGAGGCCATTGAGAAGCATTGGTCCTTTCTCAAAGGAAGTGGCAAATGGGAAGAGAAGGAGAAGATCAGAGCAAGCCGGGAAATAGAAGAAATCCTGAGGACGGAAATCCTGAGGCGGATCCTATCAAAAGTTGACCGCCAGGCCATTGATGAAATTTTGGACAAAGTGGTCAGGAGGGAAATTGACCCCTATACTGCAGCCGAAAAATTAGCCAGCGGAGAAATTTAAAGGGGCATAAGCGAGGAAATGGAAATTGGAGAGAGCCAAGCCTCCACCTCGGAGGAACTGAGGGATGTCCCCATAGGACAAGCAGCCAACGCGGGCAAATTGCCCACAAGTGGGACCAAAAACCGTGGCAAACCTTATGCCCACGAGGGTGGGGGAAATGGGGGGGTCTGGAAG
>CAZZMI010000004.1:0-55013 GCA_964655275.1 uncultured Anaerolineae bacterium
GAGGGTAGGAAATGGGGGTGGAGGGGGCGTAAGCCCCCTCCACCCCCATTTCCTACCCTCGTGGACTTGGAGTTTACCGGGGTTCTATAGTTTGCCAAGGAAGCAACCTTAAGTGGAGATTAGGCGGCGCTTGAGAGCAAGTTTTACGGTTTCAAATTCATCCCATGGGTATTCCACAGTGCCTATGCACATGGATTGTTCATGCCCTTTGCCGGTAATAAGAACCAGGTCACCTGACCGGGCATTGGCTATGGCCCATTCAATGGCTTCTTTGCGGTCAGGTATAGCTATATAGCCTTCGCCTTCACGACGGCCTGCCCGATGGCATCCTTCAGCAATTTGCTTGATGATTTCATTTACATCTTCCGTCCTCGGATCTTCCGCCGTGAGGACTGCTAAGTCCGCCAGGCGGCCGGCTATTTCTCCCATCATGGGTCGCTTGGCTCGGTCTCTGAGCCCGGCGCATCCGAATACGACTATAAGCCTTCCTTTCGTCCAGGGACGGCAGGTCTTCAGCGCTTCTTCCAGAGAGCGAGGAGTGTGAGCAAAGTCCACAATTACTGTGAAGTCCTGACCCATCTCAATTTTTTCCATCCTTCCTTTTACTCTTTCCACTCTCTTTACCCCTTCCTTTATAGCCTCAGAAGATATGCCCAGGGAGAGGGCCACAGCGGCGGCGGCCAGGATATTGTAAACGTTAAATTGCCCCACCAGTCGGCTTTCAATACCAAATTTTACTTCTTTGGAGACCACTGTAAACCTGAGTCCGTCAAAATCGGTTTTTATGTCTTCCGCCCTGACATCCGCTGAGGAACCCAGCCCATAGGTTATATGAGAATCAGCAGGGATGGACAGGAGGTAGGGTGCGGAGGAGTCATCGGCATTTATCACTGCCAGCTTGGGGACACCGGGTTTGCGGAAGGAGGTGGAGAGGCTGCGGAAAAGCAAGGCTTTGGCTTCACGGTAAGCTTCATAAGTCTGGTGGTAATCCAGGTGTTCATGGGTTATGTTGGTAACCACAGCCACATCAAACTCACATCCTGTTACCCGATGCTGGTGCAGGCCGTGGGAGGTTACTTCCAATACAGCATACTGGGCACCTGCTTTTGCCATTTCCGCCAGGTAAAACTGGACATCGGGGGCCTCAGGTGTGGTGGTGTGGAGGCCGGTGTCGTAAACTTTATCGCCAATGCGAGCGTTTACTGTGCTGATCATTCCAGCTTTGTAGCCCGCCGCTTCCAGGATGGAATGGATAAGGTTAACGGTAGTGGTCTTGCCATCAGTCCCGGTTACTCCAATAACCTTCATCTTGCGCCCCGGGTGGTCATAAAATGCGGCTGAAAGGATTGCCAGAGCATGGCGGGAGTCTTTAACCTGAAGGTAAGGGATCGGAAGGCCGTGGATTTCTTTTTCCCCCACCACAACCCTGGCACCATTTTCCAGAGCCTGAGGGATGAATTGGTGGCCATCCTGGCTCAAGCCAGATATTGCTACGAACATATCCCCAGCTTTGACAGCCCGGGAATCGTGGATCACCCCGGAAATTTCCATATCTTCTGGGCCATCATACCGGATAAGTAAGCCGGCTGCCCGGAGTTCTTCTACCAGGGCTCCGAGCTTCATCGTTTTTCCCCCAGCAATATGTTCAGGATCACACTGACCACGCTGATCACCAGCGCTCCCCACAGGGCCGGGATAGGCCCATGAATGTAAAAGGGAAAGCCCAGCTGCTGACCTATCCATGCGGTTAGACCCAGCATTATGGCATTGAGGATCAGGGTGAAAAGGCCTAAAGTGATGATTATGAGAGGGCAGGTAAGGAACCTGAGGACAGGCCCAATCAGGGCATTGATGATGCCGAAAATTAGGGCAAGTATAGCCAGGCCTTGCCAGTTTCCACGGAAATCAATTCCGGGAACCAGCTCCACAGCTACCCACAGGGCTACGGTGTTTATGAACCACCTTATGAGTAAGCGGCGCATTTTATCCTCCTCTTACTCAATGTAAATTTCCACCTTTTCCCCCTCCTCCTCATCCTCAACATCCACAACCTTACCCGATATCCCAGCCCTTATCCTCTCCCAAATTTCCTCCCACCTGGGTGAAAAGCGCGCACCAATGCTGAAACCGAGGCTTACAAGGCCAAGGGGTATATTGACATTCACCTTTTGCCTTCCCGTGCGCAGGTCAGTTACCCTTATGCGGAACCATCGCTCCCGCTCCGGAGGGGTCTCCCGATGCCGAGAAGCCTCAAGGGCCTCCAGAAGCCTGGCTGCTTCCTCGGCTGTTATCTTCCCCTCTTCCAGCATTTTAAGAATTCTCATCCTCTCCTCATCCATAGCTCAATACCTCCTTACTTAAGGATTCCAGGTCCACCCGCATTTGCACCAGCACTCTTGCGACCTTGAACCCGGCCTTTTCCAGAATCCGGGCAAGCTCCTGGTATTCAAAGGGGATCTTGGTGTAAGCTATTCCCCGGAAAGGCCTTGTTAGGGGTTTAAGGATGCCCTCAACCAGTGCTTCTTCCACCTGGCCCCGGACTTCAGGATGGATGAGGAATTGAAGTTTGTGCCTATTCCCTAACAGGCTCTTCCAGAGAGCAGCTGTGGCTACTATCCTGCTATCTTTAAGCACCATGACATGGTGCAAATCATAACCCTGGAGGAAGTAGGCCAAACGGTTCAGGAAAGGATTCAGGGATAAGGGACGGAACCCTTCAAGTTGGGGCCTTTCAAGCCACAACAATCCTGCAGGTAGAGAAGTCAGGGCCAGCTCGTATTCTTCCTCCCATCGGGATAGCTCAAAATCTACAGCCTTCTGACCCGATGAGCAAAGGGGCCTGGCTTCTCCTTTTAGCTCCATTTCCACCACCTTCCCGATTTCTTCAAAACCTAAGCTCATGTAAAGGGATAAAGCTGCGAAGTTGTCTTCCCTCACCTGAAGGTTCACCCATCGTCCCCCCTGCTCCCAGATGTAAGTTAAGGCGGCCTGCATGAGACGGCGGGCTATTCCCCTGGAGCGATAGGACGGTGCCACTGCCACATTGCTTATATGCCACCGATCCCAGCCTGTTTGAGTAATTGAGACATTACCCACAACTTTCCCGCCTTCATCCCAGATAAACCCTCTGAATTCTCTGCCAAGGGTTGAATCCAGTGCGAAGATCAAACCACCCAGGGGCCCCAGACTTCCCATAATCCGGAGGTCCCGGATCAGTTCTTTCCCTTCGTGGCTCAAGTCCGGCCCGAAGGCTTCTTCCAGAAGGTCAGCCAGCCCGCGCAGGTCCCTTTCGGGCCGCATCATCCTTATGAACCCCAATGTTCCCTCCTCAATCCTCCAGAGCCTCCAGAAGAGCGGCACCCTCTTCGGGGGAAATTTTTCCTTCCGCTACCATCTGGAGGATCCGAAGCCTCTCATCCTGGGGAGAGGGTTGTTCGGGATGCCTTTCCTCAAGGCGAGCCTGGGCCTCTTCAAGAGCGATCCGGGCTTTTACAAGCCCTTTCTTTAAGGCTTCTTTTGCTTCCGCTTTAAGTTTTTCCCAGTCAATTCCGGCTATTTTCTCCCCCAAAGTTGCAGCAATGGGGACTACTTCCTTCTCAAGCTTACGGGCAAGGGCCTGGGTCAGGGAGTTGATTTGATCTACAAATTTGCGGATCTCCTCTTCCAGCTGGTAATCCTGTTCATTCATGGCCTGTCCCTCCTTCTCCACGGAGTCGTTTAATGGCCTCTTCAACGGTTATTTTACCCTGGGCAAGCTCATCCAGAACAGCTTTCCTTTCTTCAGGCGTAATGTGGGGCTCTTCCTTCACTTCGTAGCCAAGGGCTCTTATAACTTCAAGAAGGCGAGCCCTTGCAGTGGGGTAAGAAATCCCGAGCATCTCCTGAACCCGGTTGAGTTTTCCCTCGCACCGGAGGAAAATCTCCACAAACTGTAACTGTTCCGGACTGAGCCGATAGATCCTTCCGAGGTCAAAATTACCCTCAATTGTGGTTCCGCATCCCGGGCAATGGAGCGCCGTCACAACCATTTGGGTTCCGCAAACCGGACAATTCCCCAAGACTCTCCGCATGCACTTACCTCCTGGCGGTGTGTGGGAAAATTATAACACTGGGGTTAAATTTTGTCAAGGTTGTTTTTAGCAATATTGAAAGCGCGTTCAAAATCTTAACGAAGCAGCTGCGGAAGGCAAAAATTGGGAGCTTCGCACGCAGTATTACTTCAGGAACGTCCGCGATGTCACCAGTTTAATATAACGCCGCCAAGTTTCTTTCCATTGGAAGCTTCGGGCTTTCCAGGTGCCCACAATTCCATAGGGCAAGAATACAACGATTAACACGAAGGCGATCCCAAAAGCAAGCAGCCAGGCGGGCCCAAAAAGCCGGTTCAGCCAGTAACCCAAAAGGTGAACAATAGCGGCCCCCAGTACCGGGCCACTGAGAGTTCCTACTCCTCCGACAATGGTCATGGCTATTACTTCTATCGTAGTGCTTACGCTCAGGACCGTGGGGGTAACTCCAAGATTGAAAAGTGCGTTGAAGGAACCGGCTAAAGAAGCCATTACCCCTGAGGCCATGAGAGCAAAGAGTTTGTATATAAAAGTATTGTAGCCGAGCATCGCAGCGCGCATCTCATTTTCCCGAATTGCCACCATAACCCGGCCAGTAGGTGAATTTACCAATCGGTGCGCAGCTAAATACATAAGCAGGAAAAAGGCTAAGGTGAAAAAGTAAAAATTGGTGCGGTGAACGGTGGGGCTTAGGATTAAAGGCGGATATATACCATGCAAACCATCATCAGCTCCGGTGTAATGGCGGAAGTCCGTGGCCTCAGCCAGGATGTAGAAGAATTCGGCGAAAGCAAGGGTTACCATAGCTAAATAGACACCACGAACGCGCAGGGATAAAATCCCTATGATAAAGCTTTGAAGCAATGCTACTATAACTACCGCCACCATCGCCTCCCAGATGGACCAGCGCGCATGTTTAACCAGAAGGCCAAGCACATAGCCACCTGTTCCGTAAAACATTGCATGGCCAAAGGAGATAATTCCAGTATAGCCCAAAAGCAAGTCATAGCTCATGGCAAAAACACCTAATATCAGCATCTGGATAATCATGCCTTGCCAGAATTTAGCTTGTCCCGTTTCGGCTAAGGCCAAAATACGGCTGAGGCCATGCAGTTGAGGATCCACGCTGAGGGGATCGCCCAGGATTAATCCGCCAATGAAGGGGAAAGCGATTAATAGAGCAAGCAGCAGTAAATTCCAGCGCCATTCTTTTAATGCTCTCATGGCATTACCCCTTTTTCCCGAATATTCCGGAAGGTCGGATCAAAAGAACCAGGGCCATTATAAGGACGATAGAGGCCCGCGCGATGGCCGGGGAGGCCCGCCAGGTATAAGCTATGCCCGGAAAAGTAAAGCCAGTAGTTACCAGGGTATCTCCGAAAGCCCGCGCTAATCCGAGAATCAGCGCTCCCACCGCAGTGCCTGGATAACTGCCCATCCCACCGATCACTACGGCAATAAAAGCCTGCAGCTGAAATAGTCCACCCATATCTGGGAAAACGCCGACAAAGGGCGCAGCTACTACTCCCCCCAGCGCTGCCAGAGCTGAACCAAGGGCGAAAACTAAAGTAAAAACACGCCGGACATTGATCCCCAAAGCTTCTACCATCTCGCTGTCCTGAACTCCAGCCCTCACTATCATTCCCAGGCGAGTATACCGCAGAAGCAAAGTTACGCCTGTTAAAATCAGAACCCCCACAAATATGATAAACAATCGGTAAGTCGGGAAAGCCCGGCCCAAAACATCTATGGAAGAGCAATGCTCCCTTAGCCAGGCTATCAGGTTAGTAGAGCGGCAGCTCACAGCAAAAAGGGACAGAGAAGGCATTGGAGCGCGGCCTTCTTTGCCCCAGATGGCTTTTACCAGTTCTCCTCCTGCAAACATTAACCCTAAGGTGAGCACTATTTGGGTTACAGGACGACCATAGAAGGGACGAATAAAGGTAGTTTCTATAAGAGCTCCAAGAGCTGCCCCGACTAAAGCGCTGGCCAGCATGGCCAGAAGGAAGCGTATATCTGTTGAAAGCCCCAGAAGGAATCGCTCCAATATATCACGGGCGTAAAGGATGGAGAAAGCAGCTACTGTAAATCCGAAGGCGTAAGAAATGTAACGGCGGAAAAGCTTCCAAGGGCTTACATCCTCCCTTCTCTGGAAACCCATAGCCAGGCCCAGGAATATCCCGGAAAGGCTCATCCATCCAAGGCGCGCTGTCATGCGAGGCAAAGGTTCCTGGGCGAGGGCGGTGGGGATAGCTCCCCCCGGCGTTGTAGGTTCAAAAGCGACTAATGGGCGCAGTGGGAATCCTCTAATTCCCCAGAGCAGAACAGCAACCCCCAACAGGAGCATAAAGAAGGTTAAAAACCGTCGGTGCAATCCCTCCATCCCCTGCTGATCCAGCAGCTTCTTGATAAAATTGCCCATCGCTATCCCGGCTCCTAGGTTCAAAAAAAGAGGCACAGTGTTGAGGATAAGGCGAGGGTTACTATGAAAAGTGTAGCCTATGTAGGCTCCGATCATGAATATTATCCCATGAGCGAAGTTCAGGACATCCATAAGCCCGAAGATCAGTGAAAGCCCTGCCCCCAGGAGGAAATAAAGGGAAGCCAGGGTCAGGCCAGATAGAAGCGTAGCAGTAGCTTTGGAAGGGCCAAAAATCCAGTAGGCCCCAAGTATTATGCCCGAAACTATAAGGACAGAAGCAATTACTTCACGATAAGTTTTCATGATCCCTCCTAAACCACAGCACCGAGGTAACGGCGGATGGTCTCGGGCTCCTTGAGGAGCTCTTCCATGAGCCCGCTTCGGACGGTGCGACCGTCGTCAATCAAAGTATAATGGCTGGCGAGCGAACTGGTCATCTGGAAATTTTGATCCACCAAAAGTATGGTGACTTCAGAGGAAAGTTGCCGGATGGCTTCCATTAGTTCTCGCACCAGTATGGGGGCCAAACCTTCACTGGGTTCGTCTATTAAAAGCAGCCGGTTATCCGGGACTAAAGCACGCGCAATCGCTAACATTTGCTGTTGTCCTCCCGAGAGGTTCCCTGCAGGAAGTTTATATAGACGCTTGAGGTCAGGAAAAAGTGAGAAGATAAAATCAGCTTTCCGTTTAAGGTCACCCTTGCGCCGTTCAGCAATGCGGAGGTTTTCTTCCACGGTCAGGCTGGTGAATATAGCTCTGTGTTCAGGGACATAACCGATCCCCATGGCAGCTATTTCAAAGGGCCGGCGCTCTTGAATTTCTTCCCCGGCGAATATCACTTTCCCGCTTCGGGGTGGGGTCAGGCCCAGTATTGACTTTAAAGTGGTGGTTTTGCCAGCCCCGTTGCGTCCCAGGAGTGCGGTTATGCTCCCGGCAGGAACTGTTAAAGATACGCCCTGGAGGATATGAAATTGGCCAATAAAGGTATGAATATCCTGGACTTCCAGAAGAGGTTCCAAGGTTACCTCCTCATAACTCGCCTAAATAGGCTTGCTGGACCTGTTCGTTTGCTTTGATCTCTTCAGGGGTTCCCTCAGCCAGTATTCGGCCCTGGTGCATGACGGTTATGATGTCTGAAAGGTTCATAACTACATCCATCTTGTGTTCCACCAACAGGATGGTATGCCCACCCTCTTCCCGCAGGCGCGCTATTAATTCCATAAAGGCTGGGACTTCACCAGAAGCCATCCCAGCTGTAGGTTCATCCAGGAGGAGGATTTCCGGATCTGTGGCCAGAAGGAGAGCGATCTCCAGTTTCCTCTGATCTCCATGAGGCAAAGAGCGGGTCAGGAAATATGCCCGATCTGCAAGCCCAACTTTGCGGAGTATTTCCATAGCTTTTTCCTCGTATTCCCGATAACGCTTATAATGGCTCCAGAAGTGCAGGCCATGGGGGCCGCGAGCCTGCGCTGCTAACCTCACACTTTCCAAAACTGTCAGGTTAGGGAAGAGGTTAGTAATCTGGAAAGAGCGGCCTATGCCTCTACGAGCTATTTCATGGGGTGGGAGACCAGTTATATCTTGCCCTCGCAAGAAAACACGACCTGATGTAGGAGGTAATACGCCGCTTATAAGGTTAAAAAGGGTGGTTTTGCCTGCACCGTTGGGACCAATTATAGCGTGAAGCTGGCCTTCCCGCACCTTCAGGGAGACATTGTCAACGGCCACAAGTCCGTCAAATTCTTTACGCAGGTTTCTGGTTTCCAGGACTACTTGCGGCTCCATCAGTCAAATTCCTCCATGGAGTGGGGGAGGGTTGTTAGCCCTCCCCCAACCTCTCAGGGCTTTATGGGCAACGATGTTTATACTGGTCTGGCAGCAGGCAAGGAGGCGCTGCTTCCTCCGGAGCGAACTCGCGGATCAGCTCAACGAATCTGTATTCAGGATCAGTAACATTGGTCAGGCGGACATAGTAAAGCGGGTAGAGACAGACATGGTCATAAGGCCGGATGATGTATTTGCCGTTGGGGCCATCGAAGGAGAAATTATCTTCGTAGACTTTAATGAGGGCATCGGCGCTGGCATCTCCATTTGTTCGCTTGAGGCCTTCTACAACCATGATGGCAGCAGCCATCCCACCAGCGGTGAAGAGGTCAGGTGGAGTCCCATATTTTTCCTTATGGCGCTTCACAAGCCAATCGTTGACCGGGTTCTTGGGGAGGGTGTAATGGTAGACAATAATGCCAGTAGAGCCTATAGCACTAGCGTACCCGGCAGCCAGTGTCTGGTTATCGCCGATGCCGGTACCAACGATCATCTTGTCAAATATGCCAAGTTCCTGCATCTGCTTGAAGAGTGGGACAAAGCCCGCACCAGCCCAGGTGATTATGAGCACTTCTGCCCCGGAGTCCAGCACTTGCTGAAGGTAAGGGGTGAAGTCGGTGGTATCAAAGGGGATGAATATAGCACCGCATCCCTGTGGGGTATCGTTGATGGGGAAGGTTCCGCCTCCTGCTTTGATCACAGCATAGAAGCCGCAGGCAGAGCCCCAACCAAAGGCATAGTCAGGAGCGATCTGGACAAAGGTTTTCCCGAGGCTCAATAGACCCTGGCCCATTACGATGGCATCTTGATAGTTGGTGCGGCTCGTGCGGAAGGTGTAGGGGTTGAAGTTCTTGCCAGTGATATCGGTGGCAGCGGCAGGTTCAGCAATGAGGATAACTTTATATTCTTCAGCAATCTTCTGGACGGCCATTGTGACTCCAGAGCTGGGGGCACCTACCAGAATTTCAACCCCTTCAGCTTCAATGAGCTCGCGGGCTAAGCTGACACCCTTTTCCGGATCGCTGGAGGTATCTTTAATTATGACCTTGATGGGACGTCCTGCCACTTCCATTGTGCCATTAGTGGCGTATTCCAAGCCCAGCTCAAAACCGCGTTCCAGCATTGGCCCATATATGGCCAGTGGGCCGGAATCATCGGTCAAGAGACCAATTTTAAGGGGCTTGCCCGCAAACGGATACTTAGGAGCTGTCGGCGTGGGGCTGGGAGCGGGTGTAGGGGTTGGTGCAGGCGTCGGAGTAGGCGGCACCGGGGTTGGAGTAGGGGCCGGCTTGCAAGCGGCCAGCACCAGCGACAGCCCAGCAATGATGGTGGCACACAACCACAGGACATTTTTGTTCTTCATGTTTCTCCTCCTTAAAAATTTACTTTCTTTCGCGGTGCCGGGCAAGGAAGCCCAATATTATGGAGTTAAAAGCTCCCGCGCTTTCCCAACAGGTGGCATGCCCGGCTCCCGGGATCACATGGAGTTCTGCTCCAGGAATTCGTTTGGCAATTTCTTCGGCGTACCTCCTTCCTTTCAGAAGGTCATATTCCCCGACGATGACGCAGGTGGGGGCCCTTATTTCCTTCAGCTGTTCAGTAAGGTTGAGGGTCAAGAAGCACTCACACAGGCGTATGAAAGCTTCGTAGTCCAGCTGCGCATATCGTTCCAGTGCCTGAGCCATCAGGTCAGGATGCTCCTGAATAAAGCGGGCTGAGAAGTTCCAGGGGACAGTGACACTGAAGAAAGCCCTGGGGTCTCTTGTCCGAGCTGTGGCTATCCACCCTTCCACTATCGTGCGAAGCCAGGGATCTACATGGCTTACTGAATCGGCCACGATCAAGCTCAGGGTTTTCTCCGGATAACGGAGAGCGAAGGTCATGCTGATCTCACCCCCGTAGGAGATGCCACCGATGTGGGCTCTTTCAATCCCAAGGGCATCCATTAATCCGGCCAGATCATCAGCATGCTGCTCCATAGAATAAGGACCGGGAGGATGGTCGGATTGCCACATTCCCCGGCAATCGTAGAGGAGCAGATGGTAGTGCCTGGCCAGTTCGCGGGTTTGGAATACCCAGCTGGCAGTACTCATCAGTATCCCGTTGGAAAGCACCAGGGTTTCGGCCTCTTTCGGGCCGTGTAGCTCATAATAGAGGTTTACACCGTTAACCTTTACCTTGGGCATCAAGCCTCCCTTCCTCTGACGTCCCGCACGAGAACCAGGGCTTCTCCGTCACAGACGAGCTTGCCATCCTTCTTTATGCAAGTGGTGCGCAGGTTAATGAGCTCCTTTTCTGGCCGTAAACGAACTATTTCTACTCTGGCAGCGAGCTCTTCGCCGGGATAGACAGGCTCCAGGAATAGGAGGCGCTGTTTGAGGTAATTGGTTCCCCAGCCGGGGAGATGTGCTCCCAAAAGGCATGAGAAAAGCGCTTCAAGAAGCGGAGCAGGAATAGGGGGCTGGTTAAGCCCCAGCCTGGAAGCCAGTTTGGGATCCATGTAAATGGGGTTAGCATCGCCGGTAAGTTCAATGTATTCTCGTACATCTTCAAAAGTAAAAGTGCGTTGCAAAGAGGCGCTTTCACCTAACCGAAACCCCTTAAAGGTGTAACCTTCACTCGGAAGGGGTGGAGGTAATTCAACCTTTGCTCTGGGCCACCCTTCCGAGGGGCCAAATTGGACCAGGGCCAGCCCCTGGCATCCAATTTCTCCGTTCGGCCGGAGGACAAGGGTTGAAAGTTCAGCGTGGCCCTTTTCCGCATCTATGCCGGTGATTTCTACCTGCACTGTTATTTCTTCCCCAGCATATGTAGGGGTCGGGAACATGAGCTCCTGGTAAAGAATTACTGTTCCCGGCCCCGGTAGTTGAGTTCCCAATACGGAGGAAATCAATCCGAAGAGGAAAGCTCCGTGGGCTACGGGTTTCCCGAACTTTGTTTGAGAAGCGAAGGATGGATCTGTATGAATAGGGTTATTATCACCACTCAGGAGGGCGAAGTGGTTAAAGTCCTCCTGTTCAAGCCTTCGGCGGATTAAAGCTTTCTTCCCGATTTCCAATTTCATGTTGCACCGAACCTTTTACGAAGCTCCGTTTTCAGGACCTTGCCTGCGGGATTGCGAGGTAGTTTGTCCACAAAGACCACATATTTGGGGACCTTGTAGCGGGCAATTTTCCCTTCACAGAACCGGATGACTTCTTCTTCGGTAAGGGTGTAGCCGGGTTTAACCACAACTATGGCTTTCCCCACTTCACCCCATTTAGGGTCAGGCACGCCGATGACGGCTACTTCTGCTATTTGCTCCATCTGGTAAAGGACGTTCTCCACTTCAGCCGGGTAAACGTTTTCCCCGCCGGAAATATACATGTCTTTTAGCCGGTCCACGATATAGTAGTATCCATCCTCATCCACCCTGGCCAGGTCTCCGGAGTGAAGCCACCCATCGGTAAAGGACTCAGCGGTTGTTTCCGGCTGTTGCCAGTATCCAGGAGTAACCCCAGGGCCTTTTATCCACAGTTCGCCCACCTCTCCCGGTGGCACATCCCGCCCTTCCCGGTCTACGATGCGCACTGCCACGTGCATCTGGGGTTTGCCCACCGAGCCCGCTTTGGATATGGCATGCTCTTTATCAATCAAGAAGACGGTAGGGCCTGTTTCAGTCATGCCGAAGCCTTGTTGGATAATGATGCCCCTTTCTGCATACCAATGTAATAAATGGACAGGCATTGGAGCACCACCGCAGGCCCAGGAGCGGACACGGGAAAGGTCATACTTATCAAAATCTGGATGCTGGCTCATGAAGAGATACATTGCAGGCACGCCAAAAAAGGCCGTAGCCTCTTCCGAGAGAAGGCGAAGGGTCTCGGCCGGGTCAAAAGAACGCTGGATTATGGCAGTCCCACCCACGTGGAAAGTAGGGTTAGCATAGAGGTTAAGGCCACCGGTGTGGAAAGTGGGGAGGACATTGAGGGTCACGTCTTCCGATGTCAAATCAATGGCGATGCCGATATTGACGGCATTGTAGAAGACCATCCCGAAGGTCTGAATTACTCCTTTAGGGCGCCCTGTTGTGCCGGCAGTATACAATAAATGCCAAACATCGTTCAATGAGCGAGGAGGCATAACGATCGGCTGCCCGCTGGCCTGGGCCAGGGCTTTTTCATAAGCCCACTCACCCTCAGGAGCTTTCTCCCCAAGTGCCATGAGCAATGTGGCTGTCGTGTGCTCTTTTAAGTAATGGGCAGCCTCGGAGAAATCGGGATCGTATATAAGGGCACGGGGGGATGCATCGTTAACGATAAGCTCCAGCTCCGGCAGAGCCAGCCGCCAGTTGAGGCAAACCAATATCGCTCCTACCTTAGCGCAACCGTAGAGGATTTCAAAATAATCGGAAGAATTGCAGGCCAAGATAGCTACCCGTTCTCCTTCCCTGATTTTCCATTCATCCCGGAGGAATTCGGCGAAGCGGCTAGCTCGTTCGTTAAACTGGGCGTAAGTCCACCGGCGGCCCGTAGCTACATCTATAAGGGCGACCTTATTGGGTGAGAGTTCCGCTCGCTTGGCTAACCAGTCAAAGGTGTACATCTATCCTCCCTTTACTAAGAACTCGTGGAAGGCAGCGTTGAATTCCTCAGGCTTTTCTATAAAGGGGGTATGGCCGCAATCAGGTATGACTACTTCCCGGTAGTAGCCTCCGTTGGCTTTGTAGCGCTCCAGCACTGCCCGAATTTGGTCCAGCATTGGCTGAGGAGGGCATTCTGCGGGACCTGGCCATCCGGGGACAAACCCTAATGCACCCAGGGTAGCTATGTCCCACATTGCGTTGTTGGAGACCACAAGGTCATCGGCCCCCCGGATCCAGAGTATGGGGGGTTTCGGGTTGATCTCAGCTATGCCGCTGGCGTCAAAATACTTTCGACTGATGGCGTTTATTATGCCTCGCTTTCCTGGAGCGACCCCCGGCCAATTAGGAGAGGGGACAAAGTCGCCTGGGTACCAATCTTCACCAACCCTCATTGAAAGCAAAGCGGTGAGAAGGTCCTCCTCCCGCTTTGGGATGAAAGGAGGTTTAAAGTAAAATTGGCGCAATACATTGCGAGGGGAAAAGGGGCTATCGGTTCCTCTATCCTTTTCTTTCAGGAGCCGGATAAATTCAGGGTTTACGCTACCCGCCCCAGCTGGAGCGCCATCCTCATAGCAGGGTGTTCCATTCACATCCTTGCTGCCGCTGTAACCGTAAGGGGACATAGTGTCCACAAGGGTTATGGATATCAGGCTATCGGGGTAAGCGATAGCATATTTCATAGCAATGCCGCCACCCATTGAGTGGCCAACGATGTGGAACTTCTCCAGCCCCATTGTTTCTACCAGGGAGCGAAGGTCTTCCACCATATCGCTCAGCCCCAGAGTGGCATCTATCGGCAGAGGTTCCGTCTCCCCATACCCGCGCATATCAGGAGCTATGCCCCTAAAACCGGCCGGGAGGGAAAGCATCGTCTCCTCCCAGAAAGTGGAGGATGAACCATTACCGTGGATAAAAAGGACAGGGATACCATCTTCCGGCCCTGCCGTAAGTACATGCATCTTCAACCGGGGAGTTTGAATCATCTGTGAATTTATTCTACCGGTCATTTTGCCCCTCCTTCTCCTGCAAATTGTTTTCGCAATTCCCTTTTAAGGATTTTGCCCGCGGCTGAAATAGGAAGGCTATCCATAAAAACCACTCGTTTGGGGACTTTGTAACTGGCCAGGCGTTCTTTTAGGAAGGCTATAAGTTCTTCTTCGGTGGCTGTGGCTCCGGGCTTCAGGACGACGCAGGCTAATCCTACTTCTCCCCACTTCGGGTCTGGCACACCAATTACAGCACACATGTGCACTGCGGGGTGTTCATATAAGGCTTTTTCTATCTCCACGGGATAGACATTCTCGCCACCCGAGATAAACATGTCTTTCTTGCGATCCACTATGTAGAAATACCAATCCTCATCGTAGTAAGCGAGGTCGCCAGTATGGAACCAACCCTCTTCATCCAGCATTTGAGCAGTAGCTTCGGGATCGCCGAAATAGCCTGAGCACAGGGAGGGGCCTTTGAGCACCAGCTCCCCGATCTGGTTAGGGCCCAGAGGGCGGTTTTCATCATCAACGATGCGAGCATCTACGAAGAAGTTGGGGCGGCCTATGGAGCCGGCTTTGCGCACGGCATCTTCCGGAGCCAGGGCGAAAATCCCTGGCCCGAATTCAGTCATCCCAAAGCCTTGTTTGAAGCGAATTCCTTTCTCGCGGGTGTATTTCTCTATCAGCGGGACCGGCAAGGGGGCTCCGCCACTGGTGCAGAACCGCAGGGAGGAAAGGTCTGCCTCTTCCCAGTTTGGAGCCTGGGTCATCATTTGATACATCGTGGGCACGGCGGCAAAAACTGTGACCTTTTCTTGTTCTATAAGCTTCAGGACCAGAGCGGGGTCAAACTGGCGGATTAAAATGGTGGTGCCACCCAATATAATCTGAGGCAAAGTGTAGACAAAGAGGCCACCGGTGTGAAACATGGGGAAGACGTTAAGGTAAACATCGTTGTGAGTAAGGTCATGGATGACGGTATTTAAGGTGTTCCAGGCTATCATCCGGTGGGAAACCTGAGCAGCCTTGGGGAAACCGGTAGTGCCTCCGGTAAAGATCAAGGCAACGATGTCTTCAGCTTCTACTGATTCACATGTAACAGGGTCGGCAGGACTGCTCTGAAGCGTGGTTTCAAAATGGAGGCTTCCTTCCAGGCCTTCGCCTTCAATATGGAGGTAGTAACGGATCGCATATTCTGTATCTTTTATCGCTGCCTGGAGTTGGGCGACATTCCCCCGGAAGTCGTCGGAGTAAATAAGGACAGTGGGGGTGGTCTTGCGGATTATTTCCACCAGTTCCCGCCAGTGGAGGCGCCAGTTTAAGGCGGTATGGATAGCCCCCAGTTTAGAGCAGGCAAAGAAACAATCAAGATGTTCTACTCCATCCCGAGCCAGAATAGCTACTCTATCGCCTTTTTTAATTCCAGCTACGTTGCGAAGCCAGTTGGCAAAGCGGTTGGCCCGCTCATTCATCTGGCGGTAAGTGAGACGCCATGGGGGTTGCTTGCCGTAATCTATTATGGCTAATTTGTCCGGACTGTAAATAGCCCTCCGCCCAAGGTAATCGCCCACATACATGCTATAAACCTCCCGGCATTATACCCAGCGCCAGACAGAGGCAGCCATGGTTATGCCACCACCACTGGTGCAGAAGACAATAATGTCTCCATGCTTGGGCCCTCTCCCCTGGTTGATCAGATCGTCCAGCGCCATTGCTACGCAGGGTGAGCCTGTGTAACCCCATTTGTCCATTATCCAATGGGTTTTCTCCATCGGCTGGCCCAATATCTGCATCATGAGTTCTATAGTGCGAAGGTTAAGCTGGGTGAAGAGGAAAAGGTCCACATCTTCTACCTTAAGGTTTGCTTTTTCAAGGGCCTTCTGAATTAACCAGGGCCAGTATTCGGTGTTAAAGGTGCGGGGGAATTTCTTAACGAATTGGACCCGTGGTGGGCCATACTTTTCCAGGTTTTCCGGGGTGCAGGGCCGAAAAGCTCCACCGGTGTAAATTCCCAGGGCATCGTGGTATTCCCCTTTGGCTAAAAACTGGCTTGCCAGGAAACCTGGTTCCTCGCTGGGCCCCAGCACTACAGCTCCGGCGCCGTCAGCAAAGATGTTGGCGGTCTTTTTGTCTTTTAGGTCCAGAAAACGGCTCATCCCGTAACCCCCGGCTACCAGGATGTAGCGGATTGAGGGCTCAGTCATAATGTATCGTGCTCCCTGGTCCAGAGCTGTTACCCAGCCAGCACAGGCACTGTTTACATCCCAGCACCCGGCGTTGATTGCTCCCAGTTTGTATTGCACCACTGCCGAGGTAGAAGGAGAAATGTAATCCGGTGTATCAGTGGAAACGATGATGAGGTCCAGATCTTCTGGACGGATGTCAGCTCGTTCCAGAGCTCTTTTAGAGGCTTCCACCACCAAATCAGAAGTAGTCTGGTCAGGGGTCATCCAGTGGCGCTGGCGGATGCCCACGTTTTCTATTAGCCAATCGCTGGTCTTTTCGCCCAGTATTTCGTCTATCTCTTCGTTGGTTACGATCCTCTCAGGGACATAGCTTCCCGTAGAAATGATACGAGCATGGCGCATTATCCAACCCCCTATTTTTCAGGTTTCAGGAATTCCAGCAGGGCTTCAACTGTAGCTTGTGGGTCTTCTATTGGGAAAATATGACCAACGTTAGGCAGGATTTTCACGCGCGCATTTGGAAGCTTGCGGGCTAAAAGTTCAGCATTGCCAGGGGGAACTACCTTGTCATGCTCACCAAAAAGGATAAGTACAGGACAAGTTATTTGAGAGATGCGGTCTTCAGCGTTGTGGGTGGCACCGGCCATTACCTGAGCTTGATACTGTGCCGGTGGAACTGGATTGGTTAAGCGGTATTCCAGTAACTCTTTTACTACCTCCGGATGGCGCTCGGCAAAACCAGGAGCACAGGCTACTTTTATTCCTCGGTGGACTAACTCCACCGGATCTCCATCACGCTTGGTGAGAACTTCAAGGGCTTCCGGAGTAATGGGAATGACGTTTGGGCCTCCGTAGGTGGTGGAAGCCAGAATTAGTTTTTCTACAAGGTCAGGCCTGGCTAAGGTTAACTCTTCAGCAATGAATCCCCCAAGAGAGTGCCCCATTACGTAAGCTTTGCGGATACCAAGGCCATCCAGAAGGCCGGCAGTGTCAGCGGCCATCATCTTTGTGGTGTAAGGGCCTGGGGGTTTATCGCTTTCTCCTGCTCCTCGGTTATCAAAAGTAATAACCTGGAAATGTTGAGCAAGGTCCGGCACAATCTTGTGCCAGAACCAACGCCCATAACCGACTCCGGTTATAAGCACCAGGGGATGACCAGAGCCGGTCACCTCGTAGGCGATTTCTATATCGTTAACTTTCATCCTGGGCATTGAGACCTCCTTGTCTTTATGCTCATCTATGAGCCGTATTCTTTTCTGAGGCGTTCTTTATCTACCTTGCCTGCCCCCGTCTTGGGTAGTGAATCCACAAAGATAATGGATTTGGGCACTTTGTAGCCCGCCAATCGTTCCCGGCAGAAAGCTATCAGCTCTTCTTCCGTGACAGAAAAACCGGGACGTAGAGCTATAATAGCTCTGCCCACTTCCCCCCACTTCGGGTCGGGAACTCCTATAACGGCAGCTTCAGCTACAGCGGGGTGAGCATGGAGCACGCTTTCAATTTCAGCGGGGTAAACGTTTTCACCTCCAGATATGAACATGTCTTTAATTCGGCCCACTATGTAATAGTAACCTTCCGCATCACGTTTGGCCAGATCCCCGGTGTGGAGCCAACCATCCCGGAAAGTCTGAGCTGTGGCTTCAGGATTGTTCCAGTAACCGGCGCATAGGTGAGGTCCCCGGATGATGAGTTCTCCAACCTCTTCAGGGCCGCATTCAGTCCCATCTTCTCGGACGATTTTAACATCAATGTGGAAGAGTGGGAAACCTACAGAGCCAGGCTTGCGACGGACATCCTCCGGAGGTAGCCAGAAAGTGTTAGGGCCGGCTTCAGTAAGACCATAACCGGTTTTGAAATTGACGCCTCGCTCCCAAAACTTCTCAAAAACCGGCATTGGACAGGGAGCTCCCCCACTTATTACAATTTTCAAGCGGGAGAAGTCAGCTTCTTGCCAGCGAGGATGCTGCTGGAGCATTATGAACATTGTTGGAACGCCGAAAAACACTGTCACTCCCGCATCCCGTATTAGATCAAAGACCTGGTCAGGGTCAAAGCCCTTGCACACGATGCTGGTGCCACCGATGTAGACCAGGGGAGCAGTAAAAACATTTAGACCACCGGTGTGAAAGAGAGGGGCATTGAGGATGGCAACATCATCGGGAGTAAGCCCCCAGGATATGACGGTATTCACAGCATTAGCGGTAATGGAACGATGGGTTAATACAGCACCCTTCGGGAAGCCGGTGGTCCCGCCAGTATAACAGATGACCCAGGGATCATTCCAATCCAGATCTATTTCCGGCAGAGGGTGATCAGGGAAAGATTCCCGCTCAGAGAAAGATATGTCATCAGGGTTTGCCTTTTCCCCCAGGGCCACGTAATGGCGCAATTCGGGGATCTTGCCACGGAGGGCGTTGACCTGAGAGATAAATTCACTCCCGTAAACCAGAGCCACGGGCCTGCCATCGGCCAGGAGGCCTTCCAGCTCGTAAGGGGTAAGGCGCCAGTTTAAGGCCTGCATAATCCCGCCGATGCGGCCCAAGGCAAACCAGAGATCCAAATATTCCACACAATTTTGAGCCAGGATAGCCACCCGGTCGCCTTTGCAAACTCCAAGGCTTTCCTGCAGGAAGCGAGCGGTGCGGTTGACCATCCGGCTCCACTCTTTATAAGTTATTGGTCGGTTGCCGTTGAGAGTATCTATCAAAGCAACTTTGTTGGGGGTAAGTAGCTCCCGGCGTCCGAGCCAATCACCGACTATCATTTTCCTCTCCTTTAAGTGCCTATAACGATCCCGCCATCAACCCTGAGCACAGCCCCGGTTATGTAGGAAGCTTCGTCAGAAGCCAGGAAGAGATAAGCATTGGCTACATCCCGGGGGTCGCCCAAACGCCCAAGGGGTATGCGGGATTTCATCTGCTCCAGGATTTTCTCCGGCATCTGCCGGACCATATCAGTGAGGATGAACCCCGGAGCGACGGCATTAACACGGATATTGTATCTTGCCAGTTCCCTGGCCCACACTTTGGTCATCCCGATGACGCCAGCCTTGGAAGCCACGTAATTTGTCTGGCCGAAGTTCCCGTCTATCCCCACTACTGAAGAAGCGTTGAGGATAACTCCACCCCCCTGGCGTATCATGTAGGGCACAACGGCCTGAGTGCAGTTAAATACCCCTTTAAGGTTGACGGCGATTACTAAATCAAAGTCTTCTTCTGACATCTGGCTTACTACCTGCCCATCTTTGTATTTAACCAGCAAGGCATCTCGGAGGATTCCAGCATTGTTCACAAGAATGTCAATACGGCCGTAGCGGGCAGCCACATCATCCACCCAGGCCTGGACAGCTTTCCTGTTAGTGACGTCAACCTTATAGAATCGGGATTCATCCCCGAGCTCAATAGCTGTTCGGCGGCCTGCTTCCTCGTTAACATCGCAGATAATAACGATGGCTCCTTCTTCAGCGAAACGGAAAGCAGTGGCTTGCCCTATGCCTGCAGCTCCACCGGTAATTAAAGCGACGCGGTCTTTAAGCCTCATAACTTTCCCCCCTGATTCTTGCCTTGAAATAAAGTATAGCGCGCAGTGGTTACAAAAAAGTTACAATGGAGTTACTCAGGCCTCGTGCACAGTTTGCCCCTCCTAAAATGCTCATTTAGATAATTTGACAAGCTGGGTCCTTACGTTTACAATAGGATTGAAAACCTCTTAAGGAGGAGGCTTATGAGCAGGAAGCTTTACATCCTCTTTGCCCTGCTTACGGTAATAGCTTTAGCCGTGGCAGGGTGCAAGCCAACCCCCACCCCTAAGCCTAAGATCAAAATAGCTGTTGTTTCCGACATCGGAGGAAGGGGTGACCTGAGCTTCAACGACATGGCCTTTAAGGGTGGGGACGAAGCTGAAAAAGATTTCGGCGTAGAAATGGTTGAACTCATAAGCAAAGTGGAAGCTGACTACGTCCCCAACCTGACTACCGCCGCTAAGGACCCCGATGTCAAACTAATTGTAGGGGTTGGCTTCCTTTTGAGCGACGCCCTGGCCGAAGTAGCCCAGAAATACCCGGATAAGAACTTCGTGGGTATTGACACTTACGCCCAGTCCATCATCAAAGAGAAATTCCCCGATAAATATCCTCTCCCCAACCTTATGGACATTGTCTACGAGGAGCACAAAGGGAGCGCCATAGTAGGAGCCCTTGGTGCTCTTCTGGCCGCTGCCTACGATAAGCCTCACATCGGTGCCGTTCTCGGGATCGAGATCCCAGTCCTCTGGAAGTTTGAAATCGGTTACAAGTGGGGTGCCCGCTGGGCTACTGAGTGGCTGAAGAAGAATGTGCCCAACGAGGCCTTTGACTACACCAAGGACTTCGTCCTCTGGACTTATACCGGTACTTTCAGCGATATCACCAAGGGCTACGAAGCAGCTAAGGCCATGTATGCCAAGGATGCCGTAGCCGTATATAACATCGCTGGTCCTCTGGGGCTGGGCATAAACCAGGCCGTATCCGAAATTGCTGAAGCCCAGAAGCTTGAATATGGTCCGCCCTTCTGGATCGGCGTGGACGCCAACCAGGACTGGATCAACCCCGGATTTGTCATCGCCAGCATGATGAAGAGGGTTGACAAAGGCGTATACTATGCCACAAAGCTGGTGGTGGATGGCAAGTTCCGGGACATCGTCAAGGAAAACAAAGGCGTCCTCGTCCTGGGCGTGGGCACCAAAGTAGCCGGCGAGCTTATGGAAGGAATCTCCGTGAGCACCCTGGCTGACCTTGATGAGTTCATCCAGATGGGAGTCAACGCTGAGAAGCTCACCGGCAAGAAGGTCCTCCCCATGGAGCCTGAAAAGATCCGTGAGAAGGTCAAGAAGATGAGGGACAGCCAGCCCGAGTGGGTATGGCGCGCCATCAAAGAGCTTGAGGAGCAGATCCGCACCGGAGCTGTTGAAGTCCCGGCCGTCACCACTGACGAGCTCATCAAGAAGTGGCGCGACGAGCTCGGGTAGTATTCGGAAGGGGAGGGGGAGTTGCCCCCTCCCCTCTCTTAAATTCACCCGAAAATATGAAAAGCAAGCGTTAGCTTGTTTTTATTTTTAAATCCGAGGAGGACGAGAGCATGAGCTCCAAACCTCTGATTGAGATGAAGTCCATCCACAAGGTCTATCCTGATGGAACGGTGGCTCTGAGGGGCGTGGATTTTGAGCTCTATAGAGGGGAAGTAGTGGGCCTTCTTGGGGAGAACGGGGCAGGAAAAACAACTCTCATGAAAATCCTCTCAGGCCTCCTTCCCCCGACCTCCGGAGAAATTTATTACGACGGACGCAAAGTCCATTTCCGTAACCCTTCTGATGCCCTTAAACTTGGAATAGGCATGGTCCACCAATACTTTGCTCTGGTACCGCCCTTCACAGCTCTGGAGAACATCCTCCTGGGCCAGGAGAAGGCAGGACGATTATCCCCACCGGACCTGAAAAGAGCAAGGGAAAGGATCCAGGCCCTCATGGAAGAGACAGGGCTCACAGTCCCCCTTGATACTCCTATAGAGCTATTGTCGGCCGGTGTTCAACAGAGGGTGGAAATCCTTAAGGTCCTCTATAGGGGAACCGAGGTTCTTATCCTGGATGAGCCTACATCTTACCTTACCCCATTGGAAGTTGAGGAACTTTTCAAAATTATGCGCAACCTCAAAGCACAGGGTAAGGCAATAGTTTTCATTACCCATAAGCTACGGGAAGTAATGGAAATAAGCGACCGGATTCAGGTGCTCAGGAATGGGGTGGTGACGGGAAAATTGCCCACTTCCGAGGCTACTTTTGAGAAATTGGCAATTATGATGGTGGGGAAAGAAGTAATCCCTCAGGCTGTCCGCTCCGAGGCTGAACCAGGAGAGCCCATATTGAAGGTCAAAGATCTTTACGTGATGAGCGATTTCGGAACTATGGCGGTGAAGGGGGTCTCCTTTGAAGTAAGGGCGGGTGAAATCTTTGGGATAGCAGGAGTTGAAGGAAACGGTCAGAGCGAGTTGGTTCAGGCTATAACCGGGCTTAGGCGACCTCTAAAAGGGGAGATATGGATTAAGGATCACAATGTTACAGCCTTAGGCCCCCGCCAACTTTACGCCCTGGGCTTATCCCACATCCCTGAAGATAAAAGCAAATTTGGCCTTGCCATGAACTTTGACCTGGCCGAAAACAGCATATTGAGCAGACAGTGGGAACCCCAGTTTGCAGGAGCCTTTGGCCGATTGAACTGGGATAACATTTTGAAATTCGCAGATCGCCTGGTTAAATCCTTTAACGTGGTAGCTCCTGGCTTAAGAACCCCTGTGAGGAGCCTGAGCGGAGGAAATCAGCAGAGACTTTTAGTGGGCAGGGAGCTTTCCAAAGAACCTTCCCTCATAGTGGCTGCTCACCCTACCCGTGGTTTGGATATAGCCTCAACGGTGTATATAAGGGAACTTCTCATTAAGATGCGGGATGCCGGAAAGGCAGTGCTTCTGGTTTCGGCTGATTTGGACGAAATCCTCGAGCTTAGTGACAGGATTGCAGTAATGTATGAAGGCGAGTTCTTGGGAGAGGGGAAGATCGGGCAGTTTGCAAGGGAAGAGATAGGTATGATGATGGGTGGTGTGAAGCTTAAAAAATAAGCAGGAGGTAAACAATGAAGCTGCTCCAGGGGCTTCGCCCTATCCTTGAATCCCTCCTGGCCGTAATTCTTGGACTCCTTGCAGGTTCAATTTTGATGATGTTTTTCAAATATCAGCCAGCAGAAGCTTACATTGCTCTTTTTAAAGGCTCCTTTGGCACTTTAGGGGATATTCTGGAAACCCTGGCCTTTGCGGTGCCTATAATGCTTACGGCTATAACCTTTGCTCTGGGAGTTCGCGCGGGCCTTTTTAACATAGGGGCTGAAGGCCAGATGTACCTTGGGGCTATCGGAGCAGTGGCTGTGGCAGGCCTTTTACACCTTCCCCCAGTGCTCCACGTCCTGGCTGCAACTCTGGCGGGTATGATTGCGGGAGCTCTCTGGTCTCTTATACCTGCTCTCCTTAAAGTTTGGCGCGGGGTCCATGAAGTCATCTCCACCATAATGTTCAACTGGATAGCTTATCATTTTTCCATTTACCTGGCTATTTACTTCCTTGCCCAGCCTGGAAGAGCTGAACGCACAGTCCCTGCTCTCCCCACGGCCAGGTATCCTGTTCTTATGGAGGGTTCAACCCTTACGGCTGCAATTTTTGCAGCACTGGTTTTTTGCCTTTTTATTTACTTTTACCTCTGGGGGACCAGGTCCGGTTATGAGCTGAGGCTTGTGGGGGAAAACCCCCACGCCGCCCGCTATGCTGGGGCTTCGGCTAAGAAAGTGATCATGATAAGCTTCATTTTGGGAGGGATGGCAGCAGGGCTTGCTGGAGCGAGCCAGATAATCGGAAGGCCACCCGCTTGGTCCCTCTACGCCACTTTGGGAAATGTTTATGGGTTGGGATTTGACGGGATAGGGGTGGCTTTGATAGGGCGCAATCATCCCTTAGGGGGCATCCTGGCTGCTATCCTTTACGGTGCCCTCCAGCATGGGGGCCGCTACATGGAGTATCAGGCTGGCGTAGATTCGGAAATGGTCAGGGCCATAAACGGCATAATAATAGTGGCCCTTTCTATCCCAGAACTCTGGGCTATCATCAAAAGGAGAATTAAGCGATGAACCAGCAGAGAATTTTCTGGATAATCGCTATAGTGTTAATAAGTTTGCTGGCCTTCTACGGGATAGAAATCGCTGGTCTTAAGCCTCTCTCCATCCTGGAGGCCACTTTCCTGGCCATGACCCCACTGGTCTTGGCGGCCGTTGGGGAATGCATAAACGAAAAAGCAGGCGTGATCAACATAGGTTTGGAAGGGATATTGCTCATAACTTCGGTCCTAGGGGTTTATGGAGCCGAGATTTTCGGAAACGGTTGGGGAGGATTGTTTCTCGGTATGGTGGTGGGAGCCATCATTGGCCTCTCCTTGGGCCTCATAAGTGTATATGCCAGGGCAGCCCAGGTAGTAGCCGGCATGGGTATTAATATCTTTGCCCTCGGGTTCGTCCCCTTCTTGCTCAGGGCTATCTGGGCTTTCCCAGGTATTCACCTCTTCCCACGTACTCTCATGGTCCAGCCCCTTTATACCTTTATAGGTAGGATAAGCCCTGTAACAATCATAGCCGTAGCTTTGGCTATCTTGGGTCACATCCTCCTTCACCGGACCGTCCTGGGTTTCAGGATAAAGGCTTGTGGAGAGAGGCCAGAAGCAGCGGATGTGGCAGGAATAAGGGTTGACCTTATAAGGCTGTTTACTGCTACTTTAGGTGGAGCTCTCTGTGGGCTGGGAGGAGCCTTTATGCCCCTCTGCTGGTTCGGAGGAGTTGTGAAGGAGATCTCTGCAGGGCGAGGGTTCATAGCGCTGGCTTGCGTAGTTTTTGCAGGGCTTGAACCTCTACTGGCTTTAGCAGCAGCTTTTATATTTGGCTTCGCCGAAGGTTTTGCTTACGCTGTAGCTATTACCCCGGGCGTCAAAGAGATTATCCCCTTCTATTTCGTGCACATGATACCATATATAACCACACTGCTGGTAGTAACCATAGCTATAGGCCAGAGAAGGTTCCCAGCAGCTTCAGGCCTGCCTTACAGGAGGGAGTAATCTTATGAGCACAATACTTGGGTTAGTGGGCTCTGCAAGGCCCTGGGGGAACTGTGAGGTCCTGGTAAGGGAAGCATTAGCAGCAGCTCAGGAGTTAGGTTCTTCTGTGGAAATCCTCAGGGTGAGCGACCTCCACATCCAGCCCTGCACAGGCTGTATGCGGTGTGCTTTCCGGGGTGAAGATTGTCCGATAGAGGACGATATGAAATTTTTCCTGGAAACGGTGCTTCAGGTTGATGGTCTTATCCTGGCTGCCCCTACTTATTTCCTGAACATTCCCGGCCCCCTTAAAAGTGTGTTTGACCGCCTCCTAATGCTTTCCCCCAGGTGGGATGTCCGGAAGGATGAAGACCTGAAGAGCGGCGGAGCCATAGTGGTGGCAGGTCTTTCACCATGGCGAGGTGTGGCAAGGCCCTTTTTAAATGCTTTCCTGTATGCCTTGGGATTTGTGCCGGTTGAGAGCATTGCGGTCTTTTCCCCTGGCCCAGGTGAGAGTCTTTTGGACGATAAAATCGTGAGTGAAGTTCGGGAGCTTGGCCGCAGGGTGGCAAAAGGGGAGAAAAGGACTTTTTTGCCAGAGGGTAACCGGTGCCCCGTTTGCGATTCCGATTTCTTCCGCCTGGATGGGAGCGAAGCTGAGTGCCCGATCTGCGGCACAAAAGCCCGCGTTACGCTGGAAAATGGTAACATAAAGCTTGATTTCTCCAGTGGTATATCAGATCGCTGGACTTCAGAGGGGCTTCGGAAGCATTTGAACGAATGGATAAGGGAGACAGGGGTCAGATTCATGGCTATAAGGCATCAGGTTAAAGAACGCCGTCAATCTATGGCAGGCGGGGAGATTCCATGGATTAAGCCCCCTGAAAGGAGGCAGGGCAATGTCGGGGGCGAAGAGGGGGCTGGGAAAGGGCCTTGAAGCCCTAATCCCTTCCCTTGGTCTGGAAGAGAGCGGAGCTATAAAGGAGGTAGCAGTTGATGAAATCATCCCTAACCCCTATCAGCCCAGGCGCAACCTTAATCAAGAGGAACTGGAAGAGCTTGCTCAGTCCATAAAAGAACATGGCCTTATCCAACCTCTCATTGTTAAAAGGGATGAAGAAAGCGGCAAGTATCAGCTTATAGCGGGAGAGAGGCGCTGGCGCGCAGCCAAGATGGCAGGCCTTAACACTGTCCCTGTTATTGTAAAAGAAGTAAGCCCAAGGCAGATGCTGGAGCTGGCTCTGGTAGAGAACCTCCAAAGGGCTGACCTCAACCCGCTGGAAGAAGCCGAAGCCTACAGGTTCTTGATAGAAGAATTCGGTCTGACTCAGGAAGAAGTAGCTAAGAGGGTAGGTAAAAGCAGGGCTGCTGTAGCCAATACCCTCAGGCTCCTTCGGCTCCCGTCGGAAGCAAAAAAAGCCCTTATTGAGGGGTTTATTTCCGAAGGTCACGCTCGAGCCCTCCTCGCTCTCCCTTCCCCGGAACTTCAGATCAAAGCTTTAGAAAAAATCATAAAGCGAGGCCTTAATGTCCGCCAGACGGAGGAACTTGTAAAGAAGCTTCAGGAAGCCAAACCCCAATTTAGTAAAGAAAGCGCACCCGAAATCAGAGAATTGGAAGAGAAGCTCATGGAAAATTTGGGGACCAGGGTCCGGCTCCTTAAGGGACGGAAGGGCGGCAAGCTCATTATTTTCTTTTACTCTGACGAAGACCTGAGGTTTATTTACGAGCGCATTGTGGGGGTGAGCGGTCATGCACGCGATTGAAGAGCAGATCGTGCTTTTACTCCAGCAGCTTTTCCAGACCATTGGATGGACCGGGGTAATAATAGCAATGGCTATAGAAAGCGCTTGCATTCCTCTTCCCAGTGAGATTGTGATGCCTCTTGCGGGATGGATGTTAGTGCAAGCTCAGGGTTTCTCGCCCTGGCACACTGCCTGGGCTGGCTTTATGGGTGCTCTGGGTTGTACCATAGGCTCCATCTTCACCTACTGGTTTGGAGCTAAAGGTGGAAGGCCTTTATTGCTGCGTTACGGCAAATACATCCTTATATCCAAGCATGATATTTACATGGCTGACAGGTGGTTTGAAAGGTATGGTGAGTCCACAGCCTTTTTCTCCAGGCTTATGCCCATAGTCCGCACTTTCATCTCCCTTCCGGCGGGTGTAGCCCGGATGAATTTTCCCCGCTTTGTGATCCTTACCTTTATCGGTTCTTTCCTCTGGTGCTGGGTCCTGGCTTTCGCTGGTTACCTTTTCGGAGAGCACTGGAGGGAAGTCAGGGAAATAATGCGCCCATTTGATATACCCATAGCTATAGCCCTACTGGCTCTGGTAGCATGGTATATCTACCGCCACATAAAGCGTTATAACGAACTGGAAAAGGAGTAAAATACCAGCAGTGCTCCTCCTGACGCAGGCAGCCCACCTCGTTACCAGTCCCAGAACTGTTCTTATCCGGCCCCGGAAAAAGGTATAGGCCAGCGCTTGTGAAGAATCCACTATTCTAAAGGCAACTGCTTCCTCATTGGGCCCTCTATTAGTTTTATAGCCAAATCTGGCTTTGGAAATTGACACCAAGCCATTTTTGGAGTATAATGTTTGTGAAAAAAAGTACAAACATGGCGAGAGGTTTTCTGACCGTTAAGCAAAGCAAACAAACCTTAATATTAGGAGGACGCCATGAGCAACGAACTGCAAATTGATGCCTACCCCCCGGCTAAGATGGCCAGCCGCATGGAAGAAATAGGAGTCACCAAAGCGAAAATGGACTTCTGGACCATGTTCACTCTTGCCGTCCTGGCTGGCGCTTTCATTGCTACAGGAGGGATTTTCCTGACAACGGTGACAACAGGGCTAAGCGCAGCCGGTGTACCATATGGGTTGGTCCGGCTGGTAGGGGGCTTGGTTTTCTGCCTTGGCCTGATTGCTGTAGTGGTTGGAGGGGCAGAACTCTTCACTGGAAATAACCTCATAATTATGGCCTATGCCAGCGGCCGGATAACGACAGCTCAGCTACTCCGCAACTGGGCCATCGTATATGTCGGCAACTTCGTCGGCTCTGTATTGACAGCTCTGGTTATGTTCCTGACCGGTCAATACATGTTCGCCTCTGGAGCCCTTGGACTTAATGCTCTTTCCATCGCTAATGCCAAGTGCAACCTGGGATTTGTCCAGGCCATTGCCCTGGGCATCATGTGCAATGCCCTGGTTTGTCTAGCTGTATGGCTTTGCGCCTCAGCCCGGTCCACCACCGATAAAATCCTTTCCATCCTTTTCCCCATCACAGCTTTCGTCGCAGCTGGGTTTGAACACAGCATCGCTAACATGTATCTCATTTCCATCGGGTTATTCATTAAATCATGGGCTCCACCAGCTTTCTGGGAAGCCATTGGCAGAGTGCCTGCCGACTTCCCTTATCTTACCTGGCCAGCTTTCTTCCTGAGGAACCTCCTGCCGGTGACCATAGGAAATATAATTGGCGGGGCGGGGTTCGTGGGTTTCATCTACTGGTTCGTATACCTTCGCCCGAAGAAGGTTGTAGAAGTTGCTCCGGGGATTATGCCACGAATTCTTGTGGTTGATGACGACCCGGATTTCGTGGATCTGTGCCGGAGAATCCTTTCTAAAGAGGGTTATCAGGTAAGCGCGGCCAGCGATGGCCAGCAAGCTCTGAGCATGATGCAGAACGAGCAACCCGACCTGGTGTTGCTGGATGTGATGATGAGAACCCCTCTGGAAGGGGTGACAGTGGCAGAAAAGATTGCGGCTGATCCCAAACTCAAGACAATTCCCGTGGTTATGGTTTCCAGCATAGATAGTAGCCAGTATGCTAACCTACTGCCCGATACCCTCCATATCCCTGTGGATGCCTGGATAAGTAAGCCAATAGACCCGGATCACCTCGTGCGTACTGTCCGCCGCTACGTGAAAAGCAGACGATAAATAAAGGGTCTGGTGCTTTTCCCCGGCCAATGTTAAAATACATTATGAGATAACCTTTAACCCGGGGAAAAACATGAATACTTCCATACGCGTTTTGGTTGTAGACGACGAAATCGGCATCAGAGAAGGATGCCGACGGGTATTAGCCCCACGTGGTTTTGAAGTAGATGTAGCCGAGAACGGCCCTACAGGTTTACACAAACTTCGGGAATCCCGTTATGATGTTCTTTTGTTGGACATAGTAATGCCCGGAATGAGCGGGATGGAGGTTCTCCGCCAGGCCCGCCAGATAGATCCCGATCTCATCTGCATCGTCATTACAGGTTATGCCACTGTGGAGCTGGCTGTTCAGGCTATCCGTGAAGGGGCCCATGATTTCATCGCCAAACCTTTCTCCGGCGACCTTCTCTTACAGGTCATAAACCGGGAACTGGAACGGAGAACTCTTCGCAAAGAAGCGGAGCGGCTTAAAGCTTTGGAAGAGGAAGCGCGTGAACTGGCCCGCACCAAGGCCGAGCTTCAAAAGCTGGAAGCCGTAGAGAGCCGCTTTATGCTCACTCTGGTGCACATATTGCGAGCCCCTGTAGCTGTCATCCAGAACACAATCCAATTAATCCGCAAAGGATACATTCCGCCCGAGGAACAATCGGAAGCATTGGAACGCCTTGAAATAAGGGCTACAGAGTTGCTAACAACTTTGGATGACCTTTTACTTTTAGCACACCTTAAGGAGAGGATTGGCTTAAGCAAAGCGGAAAAAGTCTCCTTGGCAGAAGTGCTGAACGAGGTCCTGGCTAACCTGAAACCTTCTGCTGACCGGCAGGGCTTGACCCTGGAAGTTGATATAAGGGATTCTCCACGAGTGCAGGCCAATCCCGATCACATAAAAGCCGTTTGGAAACATCTTATTGATAATGCTATCCGCTATACTCCCTCAGGCGGTCGGATAACTATATCGGTCTGGCCCGATCATGAGCGCAGGATGGCTGTTGGTGCTGTTTCTGATACTGGTATCGGGATCCCGGTTGATGAAATTCCTCGCATCTTTGAGGAGTTCTACCGAACTCAGGAAGCAAAGCGCATGCACGAGATAGGCACTGGCTTGGGCCTGCCCATTGTCAGGCAGGTGGTGGAAATGTATGGAGGGACAATTGAAGTGGAGTCTGAAGTTGGCAAGGGAAGCACTTTCCGCTTCATGTTGCCTTTGGCAGAAGATCAGGACGATTTAGTTAAGCTCTGTTGATGTTCTGTAGGAAGGGGGAAGACGTGAAAAAATTTCTCTTGCAGCTTCTGGGTGGGCGATTAAGAACTACCCTCATTATATCCTTTGCCCTGGTGGCTGTCCTGACGGTAGGGCTGAATGCCATTGCGGTCTCCCGCGTCATAAATGATTATCTGTCCTCGGCCGAGGCAGAAAGGGTGGCGCGGGACATGAAACTGGCCGAGACCTTATATCAGCTTAAACTTGATGAGGTTGCCGCTATAAGCCACCGGCTGGCACTTGACCAGTGGGTTCTGGAGAACTTTCCCAAAGCTGCCCAAAAAGACCCGCATGCGATCCAGATCATTGACCGGCAAATTACCAACAAAATAATCGTCCTGGCCCTGGGCGGCACACACCTCATAGCCCTTTTAGATACTGAGGGCAACCTGGTAACCGGAAAGGTGCTCTGGCCCGATGGAGAACTCTCTCCTCCGTTGACCGAAGGACAGTTCGGTGATCTGCCCATTTTCCGCACCACTATAGAAACCGGCAAACCCCAGGCGGCTACTGAGATAATCCCGAAAGAGATCCTGGCTCAAGTTGGGCTGGATAAACAGGCCTATATTCCATTGCTTGAAACACCATTGGCCGCTCCAGAACCCTTTGACCCTCGGGAGGGGACAGCAGGTCTGGCCTTGGTGGGAGTTTTCCCGCTCAAGGACAACGAAGGAAATCTCTTTGGAGCTGTCCTTTCGGCCTACATGTTCAATAATGATTATACCCTGGTGGATCGGATTAAAGAGGTTGCCGGGATAGACACCGTTACCATATTCTTAGGAGATTTGCGGGTCTCCACCAACGTAACTGATGAGGCAGGACGCCGCGCTATAGGTACCCGAATCTCCCAAACAGTCCGCAAGGTTGTCCTGGAGGAGGGTCAGGAATATATTGGGCGTGCCTTTGTGGTGAAGGAATGGTTTATAACCCGGTATGAACCGCTTAGGGACCACAAGGGCAATGTAGTAGGTAGTTTATATGTCGGGGCACGAGAATCCACTTTCCTGGCTTTAGTCCGGGCCTTCAACCAGCGAGTTGCTTTGATAGCTATAGTTTGTATTCTGTTAGCGGCGGCTATTGCCTTCCCCATTGGTCACCTTATAATGCTGCCTCTTACCGAACTGCTGGAAGCACATCGCCGTCTGGCGGCTGGGGACATGTCTGTCCGGGTTAATATTTACGGCAATGGTGAACTGGCTGTATTGGGCCGCTCCTTCAACAGCATGGTGGAAACCCTGTACCGTGCTCAGCAAGAGCTTATCCACAAAGAGAAACTGGCCTCCATGGGGCAGCTTGCCGCCGGTGTGGCTCATGAGTTGAACAACCCTCTTGGCACCATAATGCTTTTTGCTGATGCCCTTGCCCAGGAGCTTCCACCTGATCATCCTTATCAGAAGGATTTAAAGATGATCTTGGATGAAGCAAACCGTGCTAAGAAAATAGTGGCTGGACTCCTTAACTTCGCCCGCCAGCAAGAGGTATTGGCTCAGGACACCGACCTGCATAGCTTACTGGACCAGGTTCTGGAGAACCTCCGGCATCAGCCAATCTTTGCCGGAATAGAAATCGTCAAACATTATGACCCGAAAGTCCGCATTATTCAGGCGGATCCCGCTCAACTGCAACAGGTTTTCATCAACCTCCTCACGAATGCCGCTGAAGCCATAAACGGGCCCGGAACTATAACCGTAACCACGCGAGCTTTAAATGGACAGGTAGAGATCTCAATAGCCGACACCGGATGTGGCATTCCTCCAGAGCATATGAACAAGCTTTTCACCCCCTTCTTTACCACAAAGCCACCAGGTAAAGGGACAGGACTTGGTCTTTCCATCGTCTATGGGATTGTTAAAATGCATAGAGGACAGATCAATGTCCAGAGCGAGGTAGGCAAAGGGACGACCTTCACAATTACTTTACCGGTGCGATGGATGGGGAAAGCGGAGCGTCCGATTTCTTCCTTTGAGGAAACCATTGGCTGAGGTGGCTTATTATGAGCGAACCCCCGCGCATACTTGTGATTGATGACGAGGAAGGAATCCGAGCAGGCTGCCGAAGGGTCTTGGAGCCAGAGGGCTATATAGTGGAAACTGCAGCCACTGGGCAGGAAGGACTGCGTCTATTTATGGAAGGGAACTTTGACCTGGTACTCTTAGATGTAGTCCTCCCTGATATGCGCGGTATTGACCTTTTAAAGCCAATGCTGGAGAAGGACCCGGATGTTATATGTGTGATCATTACAGGTTACGCTACCATAGAACTGGCAGTCCAGGCTATCCGGGCCGGTGCTTATGATTTCCTTTCCAAACCCTTTACGGCGGATGTTTTGAAACTGGTTGTAGCCCAGGGTCTGGAGCGACGACGACTTTCTTTAGAGGCAAAACGCCTGCAAAAAATTGAAGAAGAAGCGCGAGAGCTTGCGCGCGCCAAGGAGGAATTGGAGCGGCTGGATCGCTTTAAGACTATGTTCATGCTTACAGTAGCTCATGAGCTACGCGCTCCCCTGAATGCCCTCCAGAGCTTCCTCCTGGCAATCCTTAAAGGATACATACCCCCTGAAGAGCAAAGGGAAGTTCTGGAGCGGGCTGCTCAACGGACACAGGATCTGATAAACCTGGTGGATGACCTTCTTAAACTCGCTGCAGCCAAGAGCGAAAAAGGGCTGGAAAAGCGTGAACCCATCTCTTTGGCCGATGTCCTGGAAAAAATATTCCCTCTCTTTAAAGCCGAGGCAGATTCAAAAGGCATTAATTGCACTCTGGAAATTCGTCAGCGGCCAATCGTTCAAGCCGACCCGGACCAGATGGCTCAGGTATGGAGCAACCTCATTTCTAATGCGGTGAAATACACTATGCCCGGTGGGAAAGTGCAGGTTATTCTGGAAGAGCGAGACGGATGGGCCATAGGGATAGTAGAGGATACTGGCATTGGCATTGCCCGGGAAGATTTAGAGCGAATATTTGAAGAATTCTACCGCACTCCTCAAGCTAAAAAATTGGTGCCTCACGGAACCGGGCTCGGGCTTCCTTTGGTCAAACAAATTGTGGAGGCTCATGGAGGAAATATAACGGTGGAATCAGAATTAGGACGCGGAAGCCGCTTCACATTTCGGATACCCGTAATAGAAAAAAACCGGCCGGATTGATTAACAAAACCGGCCGGCCTTTACAGTCTATGTCTATTTCTTCTTTAAAGCCTCTTCTATCCGCGCCAGCAACTGGTCCGGATCTATTGGTTTGTGTATCCACTCATCCACCGGAACATACTCCCCGGATGGAGCTATACCTTGAGCCCGCGCTCCAGTGAGCGAGGTCACCATTATGACCGGGATATCTTTAAGTTCTGGATCCTGCGCCATCTCACGGCTGACATCAATTCCGTCCAAGATGTAGGACATCATGATGTCCAGAAGCACCAGATCGGGCTTTTCTTTGCGCATTACCCGGAGCGCTTCCTGACCGCTGGCGGCGGTAATCACCTCGTAACCTTTAGTTTTGAGAATCCGCTGAGTAAGTTTAACGAAATCAGGATCATCATCCACTACCAGGATTTTAGCCATTTCCCACCTCCTTATCCAAGCTAATGCCCACCCTTGTGTGCGGCCTCCCGCTTCTTAGCTTCCCATATCTCCATCGCCCTCTTGGGGCCATAGAACCACTTGGCGTGGTGCTCAGCAGCGTAATCGGCAGAAGTTACACCAAACCGCATGCTTACCAGGGCTGCCCACATGAGCGGGTGAGCTACTGCAAGGTAAAGGTGAATCAGGAACATGCATGCCGAGGCAATCATAGCCAGGTCGTGGAAGAGCACCGCCCAGCGGAAAATGATCGGCGAAACCACCCCTTTCCCGAACCACATAATGAGCCCAGTAATCCCAAAAACTACCCAAGCAATAATCATTACTAGGCCATTTAGTTTCTCACCAGCATTGAAACGGCCCTGAGGTGGCATTGCCTCATGTCTTCCGAAGAGGTAGTAGGGAATAGCACCCTTTAACCAGCCAATATCCTCTTTTTCGGGAAGGAAATCACGGATATTCATAATGAAGCGGCGAGGTTGTATTATGGCGTAGAGGATGGGCACAAGGCCGAAGAACACCGCAGCAATGCGATGGATCAACCTGAGGAAAATGCCTGCTTCCCCCTGAGCCAAAGGTTGCAAGAAGGGGAAATAGAGGACCATCCCAGTCAGAAGCAGGGGAATGAAGGTAGCGGTATGGGCCCAGTGGACTATTCTTTCCATAAGGGTGTACTTTGGAATCCACTGGATCGTGACAATTTCCGGTTTGCCTTTAATCTGGACGCTCATTTCACCTCCTCCATGCGAATATTACGGCGCGCGATAAAGAAAGCCCCCAGAATGCCCAGGATGGTGGCGCCAAAAGCCACTCCACCCAGAGGCTGGACCACTTTCTGCCACACAGTGGCCAGGGCAGGGAATTCCACCTTAGCGGGCAGACCATATGCCTCCGGCGGAGCTATTAAAACGTAGATCCGGCCAAGGCCCCCTACTTCATTGACCCCATACACATTAGCCTGGGTGTAGCCGCGAGCCTTCAGCTCTTCCACCCTGGCCATAGCTTTAGCCACAATCTCTTCCCGATCACCAAAATCTAAAGCTTTGGCCGGGCAAGTTTTGACACAGGACGGAAGCAGGCCATTGGTCACCCGATCTTGACAAAAAGTGCATTTATAGGATTTCCCTTTTCCGGTAAGTGGATCAAACTCTAGCCTGGGGATATTGAAGGGACAAAACTGAGAGCAGTAGCCACAACCATTGCATAGCTCACGCTCTAGGGTGACCATGCCATAAGGATGTTTCTTCAAAGCCCCGGTGGGGCAAACAGCCACGCATGCCGGATTGCCACAGTGCATGCACCCTTCCTTCAAGAAAAGCCAGCGGAAACCATCCGGCCCCGTGTACTCAGTGAAGCGGATGCGGGTCCAGGTATGAGGTGAAAGATCCGGCGGGTTCTCGTAGGTGCCCCGGTTGCGAGTACGGGAATAGAGCCACCCTTCCCGATCGTTCCACTGCTTACAGGCAACCTGGCAACCACGGCATCCAACGCACTGGGAGGTATCAATTAACATTGCTAATCTTGCCATGTTTCACCTCCTACGCTTTCTCTATATCAACAAGGAAAGCCTTGAATTCCGGCATAAGTGTGGCTGGGTCACAGGCATGGGGGGTAAGGAAGTTAGCAGTGCTCTGGACCAGATCTTTCACGCCTACATCGTAAGGCAAGCCCTTCCAGCCCCAGTGCCAGGGCAGCCCTACCACATGCACGGTCTTGCCGTTAACCTGTAGTGGCTTGATACGCGCAGTAACGATGGCTATGGCCTCAATCTCCCCGCGGGCGGACTTAACCTTCACCTTGTCGCCGTTCTTGATGCCCTTCTCGGCAGCCAGCTCCTGGCTCATCTCCACGAACATCTCCGGCTGAGCCTCCACCAGCCAGTCCAGCCAGCGAGACATGCCACCCGCTTGCCAGTGCTCTACTAAGCGGTATGTAGTAGCAACGATGGGGAATTTATCGGGAGTGCCATAGTTATCACCAATGTCCTTACCCTCATCGGTCCTGTAAACTTTGGCGACTGGGTTGGTCTGCTGGCTGGAAAGGAGGTTCTTCACCGGAGACTCAATGGGCTCATAATGCTCCGGCAAGGGGCCTTCGGGCATCGGGGCAAAGAGTGCACCTTTGCCGTGAATCATCATGATAAATGGATCGCGCCCACCGGGGTCAGTAGGGGCCTTGGTAGCCGGGAAGTCAGGCACATCATAACCTACCCACTTCTTCTGGGCTTCATCCCACCAGATGTACTTGCGGTCCTCTGACCAGGGTTTGCCATTAGGATCAGCAGAACAGCGGTTGTAGACGATACGGCGGTTAGCGGGCCAAGCCCAACCCCAGTATGGATAGTTGCCGTAACCACCAGGGTCATAAACACTATTGCGTCGCTTGGCCGCGGGCATCATGTTACCGAACCCATCGGGCTGGAGGGAGAAGTAGCCGGTGTAAATCCAAGCACCGCAAGCAGTGGAACCATTGTCCTGGAGGTGAGCGAAGGTGCTAAGCACTGTCCCTTTCTTGGCCAGGATGTTCCCTTCCGCATCCTTCACATCTTCCAGAGCATAACCGTTAATTTCCTGAGCTACCTTTTCAATATCCAGCTCTTCACCGTAGTCCCACTTCAGGTGAATAATGGGGTCTGGGAAAGGACCAGGGTCGGCTTTGTAAAGTTCCTTGAGCTTCAGAGCGATGAGGTTAATGATCTGATGGTCAGGTTTCGCTTCACCCGGGGGCTCGGCAACTTTAGGCCGCCACTGGATAGTGCGACCGCTGGTGACTATGCTGCCGGGTTTCTCCATTGCATCAGCTGCAGGCAGGACGAAAACCTCAGTCTTGATCTGGGTTGGGTCCTCACCCGGAGCCCGCCAGAAAGAGGTGGTCTCGGTGTCAAAGATTTCCTGAACTACAAGCCAATCCAGCTTCTTAAGAGCCTCTCGCTCAAAGCGGGAGTTTGGACCACAGACCGCCGGGTTCTGTCCCATAATCCAGAGCCCCTTGATTTTGCCAGCATACATGGCTTCAAACATCGGGACCCAGGAGTGGTTAGCCGGGACATCGGGCTTAGGTAGGTAATCGTAGGCAAAATCGTTGGCCGTGGTAGCATGATCGCCCCACCATGCCTTCAGCAGGCTGATCAGGAACTTAGGGCCATTGACCCAATAACCGCCCGACCAGGGGCCACCAGGCTTGGTCTTGTTCTCAATGTATGTCTTGAGATCTTTATCAGCAGGTGTGGGAACAGGCAAGTAACCAGGCAGAATGTGAGCCAGAACTCCCATATCCGTGGAGCCCTGCACGTTGGACTCACCGCGCAAGGCATTAACACCACCACCAGGGATGCCGATGTTGCCCAGGAGCAGCTGGACAATGGCGAGAGCACGCACATTTTGGGAACCTACAGTGTGTTGAGTCTGACCCATTGCATAGAGGATAGTGCCGGCTTTGCCTGGCCGTCCTGATTCAGCATATGTCTTGTAGATTTTCTCCAACAAATCCTTCGGGATGCCCGTAACCTGGGAAACGGTGTCCAAGGTGTAGCGAGCGTAATGGCGTTTCATTATCTGGAAAACACACCTGGGATGCTGAAGCGTTTCATCGCGCAGAGGTTTGCCTTCTTCGTCGGTCTGGTAAGTCCATGTGGAACGGTCATAAGCACGCTTCTCAGGATTGTAACCCGAGAAAAGCCCGTCCAACTCATCGGGACCTTTATAATCGGGATGGACAAGGAAGGAAGCATTGGTGTAATGGACGACGTACTCCTTGTGGTAAAGCTCGTTATCCAAGATGTACTTAATCATTCCACCGAAGAAGGCAATATCAGTTCCTGGGCGGATTTGAGCAAAGATATCAGCCTGGGTGGCGGTACGAGTAAAGCGTGGGTCTACAACGATGACCTTAGCTCCGCGCTTCCTCTGGGCTTCATGGATCCATGTCATAGAAGCTGGGTGGTTTTCCGCAGCATTGGAACCTATGATAAGGATGTAATCGGCATTTTTGATGTCCACCCAGTGGTTGGTCATTACTCCGCGACCATATGTGGGGCCGAGACCGGCCACCGTTGGGGAGTGTCATATCCGCGCTTGGTGGTCTATGTAGACCAGACCTAAGGCTCGGGTTAGCTTGACTGCCAGGTAACACTCTTCGGAGTTATTGGCCGCACCGCCGAGGAAGGCAATAGCCTGGGTGCGGTTAACGGTTACCCCCTGCTCATTGGTGCGCTCAAAGGTAGCATCGCGGGTAGCTTTGATCCGCTTGGCAATTTCGGTAATTGCCCAGTCCCATTCAACTTCTTGCCACTCCTTAGCGCCGGGAGCACGATAGAGGGGCTTCTTCAGACGGAGAGGGCTCTGGGAAAGCTGCCGGACAGAGATAGATTTGGGGTCAAGGGCACCACGGTTATGAGGGTTGTCCGGGTCACCTTCAGCGTTTATAATGTGCCCATCTGGGCCGGTAGCTATTATCAGACCACAACCGCAGGAGCAGTATGGACAGATGGTCGCTGCTTCCTTTACTTTCTTATGAAGTGGGAAAACCGGGACAGTGGTAGCTGCCAGAGCTTTTGATGAAGGTATAAGTAAACTTCCGCTGGCTGCAGCTGTCAGTTTCAGGAATTCCCTTCGTGTAATCTTCATAGCTCCTCCTCCTGTGCGAAGGTTTCAAAAATCCCATAACCTTCCTGGCGAGCTGCTATGTCCAGAGGCAAAGTGATTATCCGTTCCACTGGGAGCAGTGGCTCCTCCACCAGCTCCCGTAAATCTATTACCTTTAGATAACGGCGACAACGATCGCAAAGGTATAGCCGATATTTACCGTTTTCCGAAGGCACATAAAGATACTGGTCAGGATTATCGTTGCCGCAGAAAGGACAAGAAAGCCTTCGGTAGGGCCATTCAAAATCGCAGCGGGAACAGAGCAGCCAACGAGCTCCATAGGGTTTGGTTAAAGCTGCAAAATCTGGCTCCCCGCCGCAGACCGGACAATAAGGTTTATACCATGTTTCAATGTTTATAAGTGGGGCTAACATGCGTGCATAGCAGCGCAGGAAGGGATGAAAAGTATTGTTAAGCACAAACTGAAAAAGGTGCGGCTTAAATCCTGTTTCCTTTGCCAGGAGATCAGCCTCGCCCCGGAGGTAATATCTGGACGCTGAAAGTAAGCGATCATCCTGGCCACCAGGCCAGCGGCTTATGGGCTCCAAAGCAGGAGCTAAATCAGGAAAATAGCGGGCGGTAATGGCGCAAATCTCTTCCCATAACCATCGGATTTGCCCGGAATCGGCCTGAAAATCTTCGGGGACTAATGCTGGGAAACCCCTGCTAAGCCTGGCCTCAACACTTTCTCCTGAAAGAGGGGGCGGGAAAAAAGCGGTTTCCACGCGCGCTTGTGCTGAGAAGATAGCCAGATAGGGCATACTTATTTCCCTTAACTCCGGCCGTTCCGCTATACGACGATTCAACTCCTCGGCCAACTCTTTGGCCTCCACAGGCCTGGCTTTGGCTTCCATAAAGACCTCATCGGCTTTAGCTTTTTGCATTATAACAAAATTGGCTATTATTGTCAAGATTTAACTTCCAGTCGGAGCAGGAACAAAGAGCCAGCTGATCTCCTCCTTTAACCTCTTATCATAAGAAGGGTCAGAATCTATTGCCTCCTCCACCTGGGAAAGGAGGGTCTCCGCACTTTCAGCTCCTTCAGTATATTCCCTGAGAAGAAGGTATAAACCAAAACAAAAATCTATAGGGTTTGCCTTTCCCTCCTTAAGCCTGGCCAGGGCCTCCTCCGCCTCTTCCCGATCCTCAATATCAAGTTGAGGGAAGAGGAGCTTCACTGCCCCTAAAAAGACATGAGGCTTGGCTCTGTAGCGGGAGAAAACTGTTAGGAATTCTCTCCGGATTTTACTTCTAATTCGCATATCATGGTGCCGGAGCAAATATTGAGCCAGGGTGCTGTAAATTCCATCAAATCCAACCCCTATCGTCTGCCCTCTTATGGTTATATCCAGGAGGCTAGTTCTCGCTAAAACCAGATAACCCAGGCCAGCTACAATTGCCCTTACCAGGGGATTTTCCAGAGAAGGAAGGAGCTCGCTGCGCACCAATACTCCGCCAAGGTAAGGTAATGCCCAGTACACAATGCCGCAAAAGAGAGCATTAAGTAAAGCGAAGAAAATGTAATAGGGGGAAAAGAAAATTTCCTGGAAGCTCCGGGCTTGGTACTTGCTCAAAAGCTCCATAGAACTTGCCACAACTGCGATGATAACTGCTATGAGGCCAAAGAGCAGAGATTTAATCTCCGGCATTGGATCTACTCATTAAGGTCAATAATGTCCAGAGTATCTACAAATTCGGTTTCCTCTTCAGAGACGGGATTGGCCCTTACTTTTTCAATTCGGATAAGCCCTCTTTCTTCAAGGGTTTTCACTGCTTCCTGAATAACCCCATAAGGCAAGCGAGTGGAAAAAACCAGCTCAGCTATGGATTGCTTGCCCTGCTGTCTCAAGCTAATCAAAACCTTGCTGAGCACCTCTTTCCTTGAGTATTCCATAACTTTCACCTCCGCAGGTGTTATTATAGCATTTACGGGGCAATAAGGCAAATGCACGGTTCAGCACCTTGCAGGGATACTCAATCTCCGTTGAGATTGACAAAATCGGCCGGAGAAGGTATAAAGCTTAATGGAAATTTTTCTTTCAGAGGAGGGAACCACGGCTGAGGAACTTTTCCTGAGTTTTGTTATCCCGGCTTATAACGAGGAAAAAAGGCTTCCCCGCACCCTGGAGAAGGTTCTTGATTATTTAGGAAAACAAAATTATTCCTGGGAAGTGATCGTGGTGGATGATGGGAGTGAGGATGGGACGGCAGCGGTAGCGGAGCGCTTTCAGAGCCATACTCCTAATTTGCGCCTCATCCGCAATACTCATCGCGGTAAAGGTTATGCTGTAAGAACCGGGGTTCTGGCTTCCCAGGGGAAATTTATCGTCTTTTCTGATGCTGACCTGGCCACCCCGATTGAGGAACTGCCTAAGCTCCTTGGCCCACTTCAGGAAGGTTACGATGTAGCCATTGGCTCAAGGGAGGGCATTGGTGCCCGCCGCTATGGAGAACCATGGCACCGCCACCTCATGGGCCGAATCTTTAACTTTCTGGTCAGGTTAATGGTGGTGGGCCATTATCAGGATACCCAGTGTGGCTTTAAGGGATTCCGCCGGGAAGCAGGCCACGATCTCTTCCGCCGTGTTCGCCTTTATGGGGACGATGCGGCGGAAATAAAGGGGGGAGCTGTAACTGCTTTTGATGTGGAAATACTCCTCCTTGCCCACAAAAGGGGTTATAAGGTCAAAGAAGTGCCAGTGGAATGGTATTACGGAGAAAACACCAAAGTTAATCCCATCAAGGATTCTTTCCGCATGCTGATGGATATAATCAAAGTTCGCTGGAACGATTGGCGTGGCCTTTATGGTTGAGGGAGAAAAATGGCTTCTAAAGAGCTGGCTCGCTGGCTTAAAGAACGTAAAGATTTAGTGGTAGTCAAGTGGATAAGAGCCGTAAGGAAAGTAAGTCCTGGGACTGATGCCCTCCTCTCAACGCGAGAATTAGGGGCTCGCCACCTTGAAGCTCTATATGAAGCATTCATTTTAGCCCTGGAAAAGGATGACACTGCAACCTTAGAAGCTATCCTGGAACAATTGGTCCGAGACCGCCTCAAGCGAGAATATAACCTTCGGGAAGTCCTGGTCATTGCCACAGAGCTCAAGAAAACCTGCTGGGAAGAGATCACTAAAGAATTCCCCTCTCTCCAAGCCATGGAATACATCAGGGCGACAGATGAAATCTTTAACCATATGATCGTAAAAATGGCCAACACGTTCACCGAAGAAAGCTTTGCCCTTATCAAAAGGCTTAATAAGAGCCTTGAGCAAAAGGTAAGGGAAAGGACTAAAGAGTTGCAGAAGATCAAGGATGAACTGGAACGCATAGACAAAGCCAAATCCGATTTCATCCGAATAGCCGCCCACGAACTGCGTACTCCTCTAACCTTGATCCAGGGCTACGTAGGGATGTTGACGGCTGAAGGTTTTCCTGAGAAAGAACGTTTCCGTTCCATACTCCAAGGGTTAAACAAAGGTATAGCGAGGCTTGAGTCCATAATTCGTGACCTCATAGATGTCTCTTACATTGATGCTGAAGTCCTTACCCTGAGCATTCAACCTGTATCAATGCCTCAAATCTTCCAGTCCCTTGTGGTGGAATTTCAACCCGCCCTCCAGTCCAGGCGCCTGAATCTTACTATTTCAGGCTTAGAGGAATTGCCCCAGGTGGAAGGCGATCCCCAGCGACTTCGTCAAGTTTTCTACAACCTCCTCAGCAACGCCATAAAATACACCCCCGATGGCGGCTCCATTACCGTTACCGGAAATTTAATCAAGGGGGAAACAGACTTTGTCCACATAGCCATTAAGGATACAGGGATAGGTATCCCACCCGATAAGCTTGAACGTATCTTTGACAAGTTCTACCGGGTTGAAGATTTCAAGCACCACAGCACCAGCAAAACCGAATTCAAAGGAGCAGGGCCTGGACTTGGGCTCACCATTGCCAAAGGGGTAGTGGAAGCGCATGGGGGCAAGATCTGGGCTGAAAGTCCTGGTTACGATGAAGAACGCTTCCCAGGAAGCACTTTCCATGTCCTTTTGCCTGTTAAAGCCCAGCCCTCAAGTAATGTATACGTTCATCAACTTAAGATGCCTGTTAGAGCCGTAATTTTTGATTTAGATGGGGTCATGGTGGACACGGCCCCTTACCACTTCCAGGCCTGGCAGAAAGCTCTGGCTGAATTTGGCCTGGAAATGAGCTACGAACAATTCCGCTCCACTTTTGGAATGCGGAACCAGGAAATAATCCGTGCTATTTTCGGCTCCAGGTTTACCTCTGAACAAGTGGAAGAAATCGGCCGGCGTAAGGACCTTATTTACCGGGAACTTGTATACAAACACCTGACCCCAATGCCTGGCCTTTTGAGACTGATCCAGGACCTCAAAGCAAAGCGATTCCGCATCGCTGTAGCTACCTCTACCTCCAAAGCCAATGCCTCTCTCATCCTTAAAACCCTGAAACTTGAGCACGAAATAGTGGCCCTTGTAACTGAAGAAGATGTAGAAAATGGCAAACCGGACCCGGAAATTTTCCTCAAAGCAGCTGAAAAATGTCTGGCTGAACCTGAAAACTGCATTGTTATAGAGGACTCCCCAGCGGGGATCCAGGCGGCAAAGGCTGCCGGAATGAAAGTCATTGCCCTGACTACCACCAGACCTCCAGAAGAACTTAAAGAGGCCGATTTGATAGTGGAAAATCTTATGATGCTGACCCCGGAAATCTTGGAGAGTCTGCTGGAATAAAGGGGCTATGAGCAAGAGGATTATTCCCATAAACCAGGAAGAAGAAAGAGCCATTCTTGTAGGAGTTGAACTCAAAGGCAAGCCTTCCAGGTGGTCAGTAGAAGATTCCCTGGCCGAGCTTGCCCAGCTTGCCTGGACTGCAGGTGTACGGGTAGTGGGGCAAACTTATCAGAAACTTGAACGCATAAACCCCGCTACATTTATTGGTCCCGGCAAGGTGGAAGAGCTCAAGGCTATGAAAGAGGCTTTAGGCTGCAACCTCATCATCTTTGACGATGAACTATCCCCTCGCCAGCAGCGGGAACTGGAAAAAGCCCTCAAGGTTAAGATAATAGACCGGACTGTCCTTATTCTGGACATCTTTGCCCGCCACGCCCGTACCCACGAGGGGCGAATACAGGTAGAGCTGGCTCAGTACCAGTATCGCCTTCCTCGCCTCACCCGCTACTGGACCCACCTTTCCCGTCAGGTAGGGAGTCCGGCTGGAGGACGCAGCACCATGAGAGGGCCAGGTGGGGGGAGCACCGGAGTTGGCCTGAGAGGGCCCGGTGAAACCCAGCTGGAGATGGACAGGCGCCGGATAAAAGAAAGGATTGCTCACCTCAAGGAAGAACTGGAGCACATAAAAACCCACCGCCAGCTTTACCGTCAGAGAAGAAAAAGCGCGGGTATACCGGTAGTAGCCATAGTCGGATACACCAACGCAGGCAAATCCACCCTCCTGAATGCCCTGGCCAATGCTGACGTTCTGGTGGAGGATAAGCTCTTTGCCACCCTTGACCCCACCACCAGAAGGGTAAAACTCCCCAGCGGAAAAGAGGTCCTGATGACCGATACCGTCGGATTCATTCAGAAACTGCCCCCTCAACTTCTGGCTGCCTTCCGGGCTACCCTTGAAGAAGTCCTGGATGCGGACATAATAATCCATGTGGTTGATATAACCAATCCTCATGCTCTCAACCAGAGCCGGACAGTTTGGGACATACTCCATGACCTTGGAGCCAATACCAAGCCCATAATCACTGCCCTGAATAAAATTGATAAACTTGAGAACCCTGGCAAGGTGGAAGAGCTCGCCTCTTACTTCCCCAATGTAATACCCATATCGGCTTTGAAGAAGATAGGCCTTGATAGACTCATGGGGAAAGTGGAAGAAATTTTGCAGAAGAAATACGAGCGGGTGGAACTTTTCATCCCTTACACCCAGAGTTACCTGCTGAGCCTATTCCGACAGTGGGGGATAGTGGAGAGCGAAGAGCCTAATGAGAGTGGAGTTTACATCCGTGGTTATGTTCCTCCTGATCTGATGGGGAGACTTGAGAAAGTAAAAGGTCTTAATTAGTCTCTATCATTTCCGGTGGAACTTCAGGGGTTTTATGCCGTTATAAACCTTGCCTGCGGTTAGAACCCTGAGGACACGGTGAGGATCCACCACCCCTATTTTATCGCCGTATCTTTCCACCAGCTCTGCTGCCGAAAGAGGTTCATTGCGGTTGAGCAAAAACACCCGGAAAATGGCCTTAGTTATGGGTAAATCGGGATTTATGTAATCAGGCTTCTGGCCGCAGCAGGAAATAAGGGCTTCCCAGAGCCCGTTCAATTGTCTTACCTCCGCTGTCTCAGGATCTATCCAATCTATGGAAATAGCCCGGCTAAAATCTTTAAAACGCTCTTTACACTCCGGGCATAGCTCTTCATAAAGGAAAAAATTGAAATCTTTTCCCTCTTTTTCCCACCATTCCAGGTCTATGTGAAGCTTCGTATCAATGTTCACCAATCCCCTCATTTCCTCCTCTCCTATGCCTTGCTCTCGTCAAAGGACCAGTAGCCGCTACCTTTGTATGTAAAACATGGATGAGAGTTCAATTCGGCCAGGAGTGGCGGCGGCGGACACCGCTTTATCAGGTTAACGGCAGTGTAAAGAGTCAAAGAATGAACTGTGCCTTGTGGGCTGAGCTTTAAAAGTTCAGGGAAAATCTGGAGCAGGATTTCATAAAGGCTTTTGCCACTGGAATCCATCTTGCGTTTAAGAGCATCTATCTTCTCCCTTTCGCCGTCCATTATCATCATAAGCTCATCAAAGTCACAGGTAAGTTGCCTGAGCTGGATTTCAAAAACGAGGCGTTCATTCTGCACCCTGGCCACCTTTACCCAGTCTTTCTTTATACGCCGTGGAGCATATTTTATGATTACTTCTGTGGGATTTCTACCCTTAGTGAGGGTTATGTAAGTACCAGCTGTAGCTCCTATCTTTTCATACCACTCTTTCAACCCCGCTACATAGCCTTTTGCATGGACAGCCCAACCGTAGAATTTCTCCCCTTTTACACCATCTATGAAGTTTATCAAAGTTACTCCAGATTCGCCTTCGGGGAAGAAGGTAGCAGTCCTGGGGGTTATAGGTAATGTGCCTGACCTTAGATGATGGTAGGGCAAAGCTATTGTTACGCTATCCCCTGTTTTGGGGAGGGCCTGGAAAAATTCCCACTCAGTAGCTTCGTCTTCTATGTTCAGGGCAAGTTCCTCCAATTCCGGGGAAAGGGCTTCTTTTCTATAAGGCAATGGCAAATAAACCAGCCTTTCGGCTTCCTGGGTTACTTCTGGAGGCTCAAAGCGCCGCAAGAACCATAAAGGTTGTCCTTTAGGCCCCACCTGGGAAAATCTCTTGTCCTGAGCCATGGCAACGTTGAGGGAAAAAACTTGCAGGCTCATGGGGTATGTACTGGGCAGATCCAGGTGTTTTAGGATCTCATTGGGACTTAGAGGACGCTGCGCTATTTCTATAGCTGCTTCAGCTATGTTGAGGTGACCTTCATGGATCTCAGGCATAAGGGCCTTTAGGAACCACAGGTTACCAAAGGAAACAAACTCATCCTCCTGAGCAAGTCTTCTGGCCACGGCCAAGCCTATAGTGCGGCCATAACGCTCAATAATGGTTTTAGCATCAAAGCCGTAGCGAATAAGCCAATCCTCAGGCGTTTCCTGATCCAGTTTGTGAGGCTTCCCGAGGGCAGAAGCGAACTCCTTTATTTCACCACCGTCGGAAAACTTCACCTTTATAACCTCAAATTCCCCGTACTCAGGGTTATAGCCAGGTCTAACGCCCAGCACAGTGGCTCTGGTAAAACCATAGGAAGGGAAGAAAATTTCCTGGCCTGGCTTATAAGAATACGCAGGTTTATAAATAAATCCCTCTTCCAGAAGCCTTGTTAGCCTTGTTTTTTCCTCCTCTTTTGCCTTTTCCACCAGGGCTAAGACAAGTTCCTCCAAGGGCAACGGACAACCCTTTTCCAGTATAAGCGCATATATTAATTCAATGTCTTCAGGCTTCAGGTCAAAATTTTCCCACCTGGATTGGTCCAGCAACATCAACCCCTCCACTGTTCGCTCTTTATCAAAAACCAATTAATTATACCCACCCTCTGCCTTTAAAGCAACTTGCACGGAAATGGTCTGGAAAATTGAGAGACATCCTTTTGGTTGCCCTCCATACTTTTGACAAATGCGGGAAGGAATGGTAAAATAAAAAACGGAGGAGGCGTATGAAAAAAGTTTTCCCATTGCCGTGCCCGATACCGCGCCTTTATCCAGACCCCGGTCTGGGTATGCCGGGTTGTTAATGGGTTAAGGTGTGGTGTTAACAGGGCCGGCCCCCAGACCATAAGGGGGCCGGTTTTTTTAATCCCTTAAGGAGGGGTAAGCTATGAGGGAAAAGCTTATTTCCCCGGCCGAGGATTTTTCCGAATGGTATATCCAGGTTATTCAGAGAGCTGAGCTTGCTGATTATTCCCCCGTCAGAGGATGCATGGTTATAAGGCCTTATGGCTATGCTATCTGGGAAAACATCCAGCAAAGCCTTGATCGCCGTTTCAAAGAAACAGGCCATCAGAATGCCTACTTTCCTCTCTTCATTCCTTATAGCTTTATCCAGAAAGAGAGCCAGCACATAGAAGGTTTTGCCCCCCAGCTTGCTATTGTCACCCACGGTGGAGGGAAAGAGCTGGAGGAACCCTTAGTGGTCCGACCTACTTCTGAAACCATAATCGGTTATATGTATTCCCAGTGGATTCGCTCTTACCGCGACCTGCCTCTGCTCATAAACCAGTGGTGCAATGTGGTCCGGTGGGAATTGAGGACTCGTCCTTTCCTGCGTACTATGGAGTTTCTCTGGCAAGAGGGCCACACCGCCCATGCCACGTACGAAGAAGCTGAGGAAGAAACCCTTAGAATGCTTAATATTTACCGCGATTTCGCTGAAAACGATGCCGCAATCCCTGTGATCCTGGGGAAGAAGAGCGAATCAGAAAAATTTGCCGGTGCTCTCCACACTTATACCATGGAAGCCATGATGGGTAACAAGTGGGCCCTACAAGCTGCTACTTCCCATAACCTTGGTCAGAATTTTGCTAAAGCCTTTGAAATCCGTTACTTGGACCGAAACAATCAGCTTCAATATTGCTGGACTACAAGTTGGGGCCTGAGCACCCGCTTTATAGGGGCTATCGTAATGGTTCACGGGGATGAAAAAGGCCTAAAGCTTCCTCCAAAGTTGGCCCCAATCCAGGTGATAATTGTGCCCATCTGGAAAAGCGATGAGGAAAAAGAGAAAGTCCTGGCCCGAATTGAAGAGCTTAAGCCCCAGCTTAAGGCCTTTAGGGTTAAAGTTGATGACCGGGAGGAGTATACTCCGGGGTGGAAGTTCCACGAATGGGAGCTAAGGGGTGTACCCTTAAGGGTTGAGATAGGGCCCCGGGATGTGGAAACGGGTCAAGTAGTTCTCGCCCGCAGGGACACTGGCGAAAAATGGGCTGTCTCCACCGACGACTTGGGGAGCAAAATAGAGAAAGCTCTGGAAGAAATCCATGCCAACCTTTTCCAGATGGCCAAGAAATTCCGGGACGAGAACACATTCCGGCTTAACGATTACGACGAATTCAAACGTCTCATGGAAAGTGATGGAGGGTTCGTCATCGCCCCATGGTGTGAATCGCCTGAGTGCGAGAAGGCCATTCAGGAAGAAACCAAAGCCACCATCCGCTGCATACCCTTTGAGCAAGACGGGCAACCCGATCGCTGCATCTATTGTGGAAAGGAGACAACCCTTAAAGCTCTCTTCGCCAGGGCCTTTTAGTAGATGCCCCCTCCCGAAGGATGTGGTGGTGTTCCCCGTTTTGTAAGACGGGGGCAAATTGTTAGCATTGGCCGTTAGCCCGGGAGGGTGGGGGAAATTTTTGCACTTGCTTAACCTGTATGCTATAATTCTTCCACGAATTTTTCCTCAGGGGAATAAAGGTGGGAGCAGAGGAAAAGATCCGTTGCAGTGTAGGGGTTACTGCTTACAATGAGGAAGCCAACATAGGTAAACTCCTGGATGCCCTCCTCAATCAAAAGCTCCACGAAGTTGAGATTACGGAGATAATCGTTGTGGCTTCGGGTTGCACTGACCGCACAGTGGAGATAGTCCAGGAATACCAGAAAAAAGACCCCAGGATTAAGCTGCTGGTTCAGGAGCGTCGGGAAGGGAAAACTTCAGCTGTGAACCTTTTCCTCAAGCATGCCCAAGAGGACATATGCGTCCTGGAAAGCGGCGATACGTTGCCCCGCTACGACGCTATTGAAAACCTGGTAAGGATGTTCAGAGATCCCAAGGTTGGCATGACGGGAGCCCAGAAAGTAGCAGTTAATACCCCTGATCATATTATCGCAGCCCTTTCTCACCTCAGATTGAAACTGGAGCATGAACTTTGTATGGAAATACCTCGCCTTGGAGAGCTCATTGCTTTCCGCAAAGTTTTTGACCAGATCCCGCCCGATGTGGCTATGGATGAGGCTTTTGTGGAGGCGCTGGTTATAAAGCGTGGTCTTGAAGTGCGTTATGCCCCCGATGCTGTGGTCTTCAACATGGGGCCCACCACTTTGGGGGATTTCATCCGCCAGCGCCGGCGCAATTACGCTGGTCACCTTCACCTTATGCGAAAATATGGTTACAAAGTAGCGAGCCTTGATACCTGGCGTGTGGTGCGCCTCTGGCTCGGGGAACTTTGGGGAGCTATAAGGCTTATATATGTCCTTATAGCTTTAGCCGCAATAGAAGCCTTCGCCAGGCTTCTGGGTGCTTATGATTATTACATCCGTGGTCGCAAGCATGTTATATGGGATATGGCCTGGACTACTAAGAAGGTTGAGCCTTCCCCGCAGCTGGAGAAAGCCCCGCCTTCTATTATCACCAGGCTGACCCTTGACCCCTTTGCCCCTATCATTGATGCGGAGCAAAAAGAGGAATGAAAAGAGCCCTCACTTCAGTCCTTAAGGTAGTGGTAAGCCTCGGTTTACTGATTTTCCTCCTGAGAAAGCCTGAAATACACCAGTCCTGGGAGCTGTTTTTAAAGGCCAGGCTTGAATTCATTGTCCTGGCTTTTGCCCTTTATATCATGGCTATATTTGCCAACATTTACAAGTGGCACCTCCTTTTGAATGCAATGGGTATGGAAGTGCCCTTTGCTAATCTTACTTCTTACTTTTTCACAGGCCTTTTTTTCGGAAATTTCCTCCTGCCCATGGTGGCGGGAGATATTATGCGTGGCTATGGCCTGGCGGTGGATTCAGAGCAGGCCGCAGAGGCTGCCGTATCGGTGCTTGTGGACAGGCTGGTGGGTTTGGCCTCTTTCCTTTTTGGGGGTCTTGTGGGGATAACTTTCGCCATTTGGGGGATGCAAAGGTATGATTTTCGGGGCCTGGCACTGGTAGTGGTGGGTGTAAATGCCCTTTTTGCCCTGGGCTTTGTTTCCCTTTTAAGCCGTCGGTTTCGCCATTTTCTGGGTAAAATCTCCGGGGTTAATGCCGTATTCCTACGCCTTTCCAAAGCTGTGGATGTTTATAGAACCAGCCCTGAGGCTCTGGGAAAAGCTTTTCTGGTAGCTCTTCTGGGCCTTGTTCTTACCAACCTTGTGAACTGGTGTGCTTCGGAAGCTATAAAAGCAGGTATACCTCCGGCTTATATCTTCATTCTAAACCCCCTAACTCCATTTGCTCCCCTCATTATCCCTTCGGTGGGTGGACTTGGAGTAAATCAGGGGGCTTTTGTTTTTCTTTATAGCACTGTAGCTAAAGCCACAACTCCTGCAGGGGCTTTTTCTCTTTCTCTGCTGATGCAAGCTATAATTTATATTACGAGCCTTCCAGGGGCTTTCCTCTGGTGGAAAAGCAGAAAAACCAGTAACTCCAAAGGAGGGGGAGTATGGTTAGGGAAAGAGAACAAGAACTGAGGAGAAGGAGGGTGCGCAAGCAGAAATTGCGCAAATTGCGGGCGAAGCTTGCTGCCACAACGGACCCCGCCGAAAGGGAGCGGATCATTCAGAAGATTCGCAAGATAAGTCCATGGGCACCCATAGAATTGCCACCCAAGCCATCAGAGGTTAAATAACTGATGAAGCCGGGCTTTGCCCGGCTTTTTTGCATCCTTAATCTTTAAGCTTGAGCACTTTCTTTATGCTTTCTACTAATTCATTAGGGCCGAAAGGTTTGGTTATGTAGTCATCAACCTTCGCGATGTGAAGCCCCAAGATTTTATCTATGCTCTGAGACCTGGCGGTAACGATGATCACCGGTATATTTTTAAGCTCATCATCGCTTTTAAGCTGGCGGTAAACTTCCCAGCCGTCCATTTCCGGCATCATAAGGTCCAAAAGGATCAGGTCGGGCTTTTTAGCTCTGGCCTTTTCCAAACCTTCTTCTCCACCTATTGCCCCTTCAACTTCAAAGCCCTTTTTCTCCAGGATTATACGGATCAATTCAATCATTTCGGGTTCGTCTTCTATGCACAGGATGTGCTTTTTCTCGCCCATGCTTCCCCCTTACTCCACAGCACCCTGATAGGTGGGAGGTTTTACGGGTTTGGCTATTACAATTACCCTGTGGGAATTTCCGCGGGGAGGCCAGCAGGATATAAGGGTGAGGGTTTCGTCAGGTGTGGGTTCCATATACCTTGCGTTGGCCCTGCGTTGCTCCTCACTTACACCCTTTTCCTTAAGCAAAAGCACTTCTTTTACCTCGTAGACGAAGAGTTTATCTGCAGCATTGTATAAAAAAACCCTATCCCCTGGCTTCAATTCCCATAACCTTTGAAAAACTTTGCCTTTTATATTGTTATGGCCTGAAATCACAATGTTGCCTTTTTCGCCGGGACTGGCACTGGTGGAATGGTGTCCTGCGGCATACTCAGCAGTTTCCCATTCCGCTTTAGGCCCTTTTTCAGTGTAAACTATTTTCATTCCAACTTCCACTACCGGCGCATCAACACCTATGGCCGGGATCACAATCCTAACCGGTTTGGGAGCCGGGGTTGGAGTGGCTTCGGGGGCAAGCTGCGTGGCAACATATGTTAGAGTTATGGAGACAGGGGAAGGGGAAAGCGCAAAAGTAGGCGCCAGCTTAATGTAAGATAAGTCATAAGCCTCTGACCAGCCTTCCCCCTGGCTCAAGTAAAAAATACTGGCTGCCATTAAAATTGCTCCTATCAGGATTAAAGCCCAGGGCAGGAATCTAACCATGATTTTGCCTTCCCGGTAAAACATTATAGCCTAAAAGGTTTTGCGACGCAAAAGCTTATATTTTTCAAGCTCAGGGGGTAAACCGCAGCGAATTTTTATAACTTCAAAGCTTGCAAGGCCTTTTCCACAAGGCTTAATGGATTATGTACGAGGGCGAGTTCAAGTTCCTCCCCTTCCAACCCTGCTCCCATAGCTACTTTCCTGGCTAACTCGGGGTCCATAAGATCGCCGGGGGAATGGGCATCGGAGTTCACAAGGAGTTTTGCTCCAGTAAGCCTCGCTATTTTGACCACGTGACCGTTGGTAAGGCAATGCCATTTTCGGGCGCTTATCTCAAGGTAGATCCCATTTTCAGCGGCAATGGCCGCTTCCTCAGCTGTAATGAATCCAGGGTGAGCCAGAATATCCACATCGGGGCACTCAACGGCGGCTTTGTTTGTGCCTGGCCAAACCGGTTCCATCATGGTTTCCCCATGCACCACCACTATGCCAGCCCCCAATTCCTTAGCCCTTCGGGCTAAACGAGGAATTAAGGAAGGGGGCACATGGGTTATTTCAATCCCCGGTATAAAAGGTATCGGAAGGTTGTCGGATTGTTCTCTGGCCAGTTTTACCAGTTCTTTAACCACCCTATCAAGGTTTGAAGCATCGGCATGGTCAGTTATAGCAATAGCAACGCAGCCTCTGGAGCAGGCACGCCTTATGAGTTCGCTGGGCAGAAGCTCTCCATCGCTTAAAAAAGAATGGGTATGCAGTTCATAATGCCCACGCATTTTCCCCTCCGCTGGGATTCAGGAGTGTATTTAGAGAGGGCAGATCGGGGGCAAAGCTCTCTTGTGAGCCGAGGATTCAATCATTCTTTTTACTTTGGGGGTCAAAGGGGAAAGTTCATCGGCTTCCCCTTTCTCCAGAGCTTCCAAAATAGAATCCAACTCCGAGTAAGTTATGCCCATTTCTCCTTCATCGGTCTGGCCCTCCCAGAGCCCCGCACTGGGCGGCTTTTCTATAATTTCTTTTGGTATTCCGAGGTAATGGGCGAATTCCCTTAGCTGAGTTTTGTAAAGGTTGCCTAAAGGTAAAAGGTCAACCCCTCCATCTCCGTATTTTGTGAAGTATCCAACCTGAAGTTCGCTCTTGTTTCCAGTTCCCACCACGAGGTAATTGAAGGTATTGGCGTAATAATAAAGGGTTAGCATCCTCAAACGAGGTTTGAGGTTAGCCCTGGCCATGGGAGTACCTGGGGGAAGGATTGTGAGGAGAAGGTCATATACAGGAGTTAAATCTACCGTTTCAGTTTTCAGGGCGAAAGTTTGAGCTAAAAGATTAGCGTGCTCCAGATCGGCTGGAGAACTATGACAGGGCAAAATCAGGGCAAGGTGATTATCGCCTACCGCTTTTTTAACCAGCACAGCAGTTATTGAAGAATCAATGCCACCGCTTATGCCCAGAACCAGACCTTTAGCCCCAGCCTCTTCCACTTTAGCTCTGAGCCAGTGAACTATTTTGCTTTCAATTTCCTCCCAGTTCATCTCTCCCTCCTATTCGCGTTTTTTAGTGGCCTCGTAAGCCAGGATTATGGCTTCGGCAACTTCTTTCATAGGCTTACGAGTATCCATGCTCAATTTCTGGATTCGCCTAAAAGCTTCGGCTTCGGATAAACCCTGGGTATCCATTAAGATCCCCTTGGCTCTTTCTACAAGCTTGCGAGTTTCAAGAGCCTCCTTGAGGTCCGCCACTTCTTTCTTAAGGGCCTTGAATTGTTCAAAGCGAGCCAGGGCGATTTCTATAGCTGGAGCCAGGTCTGATTCCCGGAAGGGTTTCACAAGGTAAGCCACAACTCCTGCTTCCTTGGCCTGATCCACAAGCTCTTTCTGACTGTAAGCGGTGAGGAAAATAACGGGGGCAATTTCTTCCTGAGTGAGGATGCGGGCAGCTTCAATGCCATCCATATCGGGCATCTTTATGTCCATGATTACAAGGTCTGGACGAAGTTCCCGAGCCATGTTAACCACGCTCCTGCCATCGCCAGCCTCCCCTACCACCAGGTAACCAAGATTTGTGAGCATTTCTTTCAGGTCCATCCGGATTATGGGCTCATCATCGGCTATTATTATTCTGACTTTCCTCACGGCACCCTCCTTGGCTCCGGTAGTCCACGCAAAATTATATCCTTTAGGCGAAGTAACGCCAAATTTTGCTCAAACACAAGGCCACGCGATTTTAAATTTTCCCCACCGTAAGTATGTAAATAACCGCTTCCTTTTTTCCATCAACTCCTATGAGGCCATTTATGGGGTCATCCAGGAAAGCCCCTATAGCGCATGCTCCCAGGCCCATAGCTGTGGCTCCAAGATATATGTTCTGTCCTATGTGCCCCCCTTCCAGGAGGATGTAACGGTATGCCCTTTCCCTGTATTTCCACCGGGTTCTCTGAAATACAGCTGTAAGGACGAGGGTTACTGCGGCTGCCCCCGGCATTTCTTGACCGAGGCAATAGTTAACCATTTCTTGACTGAAATCCCCCTCTTTCAGGAGTTCAAGGGCATGGACCCGGACATTGTAATGGTAAATGCCTGGTCTTAACCCCTCCACCCGGTTGATTATCGGGTAGATTTCAATGGGATAGAGAGCGCCCGCTGAAGGAGCCGTCCTGAAGCCAATTCCGTAACGCCACAAGGTTATACCATCGGCTAAGAAAAGAAGCAGGGAAAGTTCCTGCAAGGAAAGGGGCTCCCGGGAGTAATCCCTAATAGATCGCCTTCTCTGAAGAGCTTCCTCCACACTTATTTTCCTCAGAGGTTCAGGCTTGGGCAAGGGAATAAGGGGGGCATCGGGATATTCTTTGAAAGGCAGAGGAGGTTCCCCCCATTGGACCAGGTGACCTATAAGGCTCCTGAACCCCGGTTTGCTCCACTGGTGGTAAAATTCACCTACATCGGAGTAGGGCCCAAGCTCCGGGGTTCGCCTGGGCCAGAAAAAGCCAAGGATGAATCCTCCAGCCGCAGCAATGGAGGCCAGGAGGAAGCTACGCCGGGAAAGTTTTTCCACAGGTGGAGAAGGTGGAAACTTTTCCTGTTTTATAGAAGGTAGGCTTCGGAAATAAGAAAGGAGGGCTTTCCGGTTGAGCCAGACATGGACAGCAGCAATAATGGCTACGATAAGGCCTCCATTACGGTGGTAAATTGAGCGGTTAATGTCAAGGGCATCAGCCCAGAGGCCCGTGATGAAAAGGTAAAGTCCTCCTGCCAGGAGGGATAGACTTACTATAGCTCGCAAAGTTTTCATAGGTTTTTACCCTCTCTCATAATTGATTATCCTTGTGGGCATTGAGTTTGCCGGTCGCAGGGGCGCGGCGCTGTCGCATCCTTACAAAAGGAACTCCCCACCCCCGTGGGCTAAGGGTTCGCTGTGGTTTTGGGTCCCACTCGTGGGCTAATTGCTAATGCCGGCCGTTTGCCCCCTTTTTGATAAAGCTTTGGGGGGGACACCCCCCAAACCCCCCGGTAGGGGCTAAAGCCTCCCTGCAACC
>CAZZMI010000005.1:0-53217 GCA_964655275.1 uncultured Anaerolineae bacterium
CCTCCACCCCCCGTTTCCCACTCGAGGGCAGTTTGCCAATGCTGGCGGTTTGCCCCTTTTTGAAAACCTGGGGGGACACCCCCCAGTTCCCCCGGGATGGGGGCTTTGCCCCTCCAACCCCCATTTCCATCTCGGGGGCCCATCGCCAGTGTTGGCAGCTTGCCCCTCTTGAAAGAGCTTTGGGAGGCACCCACCAGTTCCACCGGCAGGAAGTTATGCACCTTACACCCCCCTTTCCCCACTCTCCTGGGCAGAGGGTTTGCACCCATGGGCAGGTTACTAATGCAGGCGGTTCGTCCCTTAGTAAAAACAAGGCATTGCTTTGCTTAGCCTTGTGTAATCCTCTTTCTTCCTAAATGCCATTTTATTGGGCAAGGCTAAATGCGTCAACTTGAACAGGGCCTTTCAGTTCAATTTGCCCACGAAATAGGCGATGCTATAATATCTTCAAAACCAGGAGGGTAAAAATGGGGTTACGGTGGAATCGCTTTTTAATCCTGCTGACAGCGATCGGGATAATATTGGGCCTTTACATGGCCCTTGTTTTCGCCCCAACAGAAGCCACTATGGGACACGTCCAGCGCATCTTCTACTTCCACGTCCCCTCAGCATGGGTTGGATTCTTCGCCTTCTTCGTTACTTTCCTTGGAGGAATCCTCTATCTCTGGAAAAGAGACCTCAAGTGGGATCGTCTGGCCCTTTCCTCGGCTGAAATTGGTATAGCTTTCATGAGCACAGCCATCATAACTGGCTCTATATGGGCAAGACCTGTGTGGAATACATGGTGGACCTGGGATCCGAGGCTTACCCTTTCAGCTGTGGTGTGGGTGATCTACGTGGCCTACCTTATGCTGAGGGCAATGGTGGAAGACCCCCACCGCAGGGCCAGGCTGGCTTCGGTTTTCGGAATAGCGGGTTTCGCTTCGGTTCCCCTGGATTTCTTTGCTATACGATGGTGGCGAACCATACACCCGGTTATTTTCACCAGCCAGGGCTTTTCCCTGACCCCAAAGATGCTATGGACTCTTCTCTTCTGCCTGGCAGCTTTCACCCTCCTTTATTTTGTAATCCTTATCCAGCGGTTGCGCCTGGAAAATCTCAGGGCAGAACTGGAAAAGTTAAAAGGAGGAGAATAAAATGATCTACCTTTTTGCGGCTTATGCTGTCCTCTGGCTGATTACATTCCTTCTGGTCCTGAGCATTGAGCTGAGGCAGGCCCAGCTGGAAGAGGAGCTCAAGGCCATAAGAAAGGGTGAAAAATGATAAGCCTGGCAATCCTGGCAGGAGGGCTCAGTTCCAGGATGGGTTTCAATAAGGCCCTTATCCCCTGGCAGGGCCGTCCCCTTATTGAACATATCCTGCATAAGGTGAAGGTTTTATCGGATGATTTGTTCATCGTGACCAAGGAGCCGCAAAATTTTAACTTTACCCGGGTTAAAGTGGTGGAAGACATCTTGCCCAGACACAGCTCACTTGTAGGGATATACTCCGCCCTTAAAGCTGCCCGCTATCAACACTGTCTCATAGTAGCGTGCGATATGCCCTTTATTAACCTGGACCTTCTCCGTTACCTGGCTGCTCTGGCGCCATATTATGACGTGGTTATGCCCCTTTTGAAAAGAGGGCCAGAGCCCCTCCATGCTGTTTATTCCAAAAATTGCCTCGGCCCTATTGAAAAGCTCCTTGCGGAGGAAGAAGACAAAATCCTCCTGTTCCTGCCGGAAGTAAAGGTCCGTTATGTGGAAGAGGAAATAATCCGCCTGTTTGACCCTGAGCTGGCTTCGTTTATGAATGTTAATACCCCGGAAGAGCTGGAAGAAGCCCGGAAAAAGGAGGAAAGAAGATGGCAACTATCACGGTAGCCTTAGTCCAGATGCACCCGAAGGTCTCCGAACCGGAAGCCAACCTTGCCAAAATGGTGGATTACATAGAGCGCATTGCCTTAGAGCAAAAAGTTGACCTCATCGTCTTTCCTGAGCTGACTGTAACCGGCTATGAGTGCGGGGTCCGTTTCACCGATATGGCCGAAAGGGTTCCAGGCCCAATGGTCAACGTAATATCCCGAAAAGCTTCAGAGTTCAATGTCCACGTAATCTTTGGGATGCCCCTTAAAGAAAAGGTGGAAAGCATAATTTACAATGCTGCGGTGCTCGTGGGACCCGATGGGGAAATTATAGGTGATTACCGGAAAGTGCACCTAAGAGGCGAGGAAAGGATGGCTTTCCGTTCGGGGTTCCGTTACCCGGTCTTTGAAACAGGCCTGGGAATGATAGGGATAATGATAGGGTGGGACCTGGCTTTTCCCGAAGTAGCCCGCTCCCTTACCCTCAACGGTGCAGAACTGATATGCGCCCTGGCTAACTGGGAAGCAAATGCCCTGGACGAATGGGAAACTTACATTAAAGCCCGCGCTTACGAAAATTCAATCTTCGTGATAGGCGTCAACAGGGTTGGAGAGGATTACACTTACTCCTTCGGCGGAAAAAGCATGGTTATAGGCCCTGATGGGCAGGTACGCACTATCATTGATGAGCCAATAGAGGGTTACGCCATAGCCACCTTGGAGTTGGACGAGGTGCGCAGGAGGAGGGAAGAAACCCAGCTTCTCCAGTGGCGCCAACCCGAAACCTATAGAGCTATTGTGAGGAGGTATTAACCATGATAGACCTGCGAAGCGATACGGTAACTTTGCCCACTCCTGAGATGAGAAAAGCCATGTATGAGGCTGAGGTCGGGGACGATGTATTTGGAGAAGACCCAACGGTAAACCGCCTTCAGGAGATAGCTGCTGAGAGGATGGGCAAGGAAGCCGCCCTTTTTGTAGCCAGCGGCACCATGGGAAATCTTGTAAGCATCCTCACCCACTGCGGTCGTGGCGATGAAGTGATTTTAGGCGATTGGTCTCACACATTCCTTTACGAAGTCGGAGGAATAGCAGCTCTGGGAGGGGTTCACCCAAGGCCAGTCCGAAACCAGCCGGATGGGACTATGGCCCTTGAGGATATAGAAGCAGCCATAAGGCCCGAAAATATCCACTTTCCCCGCACCCGCCTTATATGCCTTGAAAATACCCATAACCGTTGTGGTGGAGCTGTCCTTACCCCTGAATACACATCGCAGGTGGCTAAGCTTGCTCACCGCTACGGCTTAAAAGTTCACTTAGATGGGGCCCGCATATTCAATGCAGCTATAGCCCTTGGAGTAGATGTGAAGGAGCTGGTAAAGGATGTTGATTCTGTGATGTTCTGCTTATCTAAAGGTCTTTCAGCCCCTGTGGGCTCTCTGGTATGTGGCCCAGCCGACTTCATAGCCGAGGCCAGGCGCATCCGCAAGATGGTAGGGGGAGGGATGAGGCAAGTTGGGGTGCTGGCTGCTGCGGGAATAGTAGCCCTGACCAAAATGGTTGATAGGCTGGCGGAAGACCATGAGAATGCAAAGCGCCTGGCTAAAGGGCTTGCCGAACTCCCGGGGGTGAAAATTGACCCTGAAAAGGTGAAAACCAACATCGTAATTTTTGAATTTGACCACCCTAAAATGACCCCTCAGGAGTTCACGGATCGCCTCAAAAAAGAAGGCGTGCTAATGCTACCTATAGAAGGCAAGAGGATAAGGGCTGTAACTCACTACGGAATCACAGCCGATGACATAGACAAAGCCCTTCAGGTGATGAGAAAAGTCTTGATGGCTTGAAAGACTTTAATAAGCCTTCTCTGGTGAAGCCTGAGGCTGCCAGGGAACAGGCTTGCCTTCCTGCAGAGAATAAAAGGTTGCTTCATCAGTTTCGGTATCATATAAAGCTATGGAGGAAACTCCAAAGCGCCCCATTACTTCGCCAGGATTAAGGAGGAAAGTCTGGTTGAGCCTTTTTATCGCTGCCTGATGGTTGTGGCCATAGCATACCAGGGAATAACGCCCTGACGCAGCCACATCCTCAGCTATATCCGGGTAGTGCACCACGAATATGCGCTTCCCGTCAAGTTCCAATCGGGCAAAGGGCCCTTCCAGGTGCACATTCTCAAAGCGTGAGGCTACTTTTGAGAGGAGCCACTGATCTCCATCGTTGTTGCCAAAGATGGCGTGGATGGGGCCCTTGAAAAGCTCAGCTAAAGTAGCCAGCGTAAAAGGTGCACAAAAATCCCCGCAGAAAATAAGGGCTGCTGCCTCCTTTAAAACGGGCTCAAAGGCCTTCAAGTTATGAAGGTGATCGTGGATATCGGATAGGATTGCTATTTTCATCGGATCACCTCGTACACAATGGGGGGAGCTTGCGGCTCGCTCTCGCTAAAAGCAAAAGCGTTCAATAGACGCTGCCGCGCTAATTCCAGGCGAGCAGGGTCATTGGCATGGATGTAAAGGAGGGGTTCTCCTTTCTCCACGTAATCTCCAATCTTCTTCTCCAGCTCAATTCCTACAGAGTAATCTATAGCCTCACCTTTCCTTTCCCTTCCTCCTCCCAGAAGGACCGTAACCATCCCCACTTCCATAGCGTCAAGCTCGGAGATATAGCCGGAGCGAGGGGAAATTAAGGGTTCTATGTAGCGAGCCCTGGGCAGGAGGTCAGGGTTCTCCACGGCCTGGCGGCTCCCTCCCTGAGCCTCAATCCATTCCACAAACTTCTCCCAGGCTTTACCTTCCTCTAAAGCTTTCTCGGCCATGCTCCTGGCCTGACGTGAATCCCTGGCTTTGCCAGAAAGCCGTATTAACTCCGTTGCCACCATCAGGCAATGTTCCAGGAAATCCTTAGGCCCTCTGCCTTGCAGAGTTTCTATAGCTTCTTTAACCTCCAGAGCATTTCCTACCGCTTTTCCCAAAGGTTGATTCATATCAGCAATAATAGCTGCTACCTTCTTGCCCACACTTTTGCCTATATCCACCATAAGCTGGGCCAGAGCCCTGGCATCATCCAGGGTTTTCATAAAGGCCCCCTTACCCACCTTAACGTCCAGGACCAGCACATCCGTCCCTGCGGCTATCTTTTTGCTCATAACGGAGCTGGCAATAAGGGGTATACTGGATACCGTAGCCGTTACATCCCTCAACGCGTAGAACACCCCATCAGCCGGGGCAAGCTGAGCCGTCTGGCCCGATACCACTATTCCATGCTCTTTTATCATCCTCTTGAATTCTTCCACGCTCAAATCAACCCGATAGCCAGGAATTGATTCCAGCTTGTCAATAGTTCCTCCAGAGAAGCTGAGACCTCTACCGGACATCTTAGCGATGGGTAAATCCAGAGAGGCCACCAGGGGAGCTACTACAAGGGTTGTCTTATCGCCTACGCCACCGGTTGAATGCTTGTCTACAGTTAAAGGCGCTACGTCCTTCAGGTTTAGGACTTCCCCTGAGAAGGCCATGGCCAGTGTAAGGTCAACAGTCTCCCTGACTGTCATACCCCTGAGGTATATGGCCATAAGCCAGGCGGCAATCTGGTAATCAGGTATGGTCCCCTGGACGCTTCCCTGGACGAAGAATTCTATTTCTTCCTTAGAAAGGGGGAAACCGTCGCGCTTTTTGGCGATAATGTCTACCGCTCGCATTTTCTTCTCCTGGTGCTAAGCTTTGAAAAAGTATAGCACAATTTCAGAATATGGCAAATACAGGGGATAAAAAGACCCCCTGGCCGGAGAGGCACAGGGGGTCTTTGCACGGAGGGGGCTATTGGCCAAGCTCCTTCAGGACTGCCGGGATTATCTCTTTCACCTCACCCACCAGCCCCAGATCAGCCACTTTGAAGATGGGAGCTGTCGGATCGCGATTTATAGCTACAATGCAGCGGGCATTGCGGATCCCATAGTAGTGCTGGATAGCCCCGGAGATGCCACAGGCTACGTAAAGTTTGGGTTCTACCTGGTGGCCTGACATCCCAATTTGTCTATCAGGTTCTATGAGGCCTTCATCAACCGCCCCTCTGGAGCCGGCTAACTCAGCATTAAGGGCCCGGGCAAGCTTTTTGACAAGCTCCAGTTCTTCTCCATCCTTAACCCCTCGCCCTATGGAAACTATAACCCTGGCCCCGTTCAGGCCTCTGGGGAGAGAAAAATCAGCGAACCCTTTAACTTTAACCCTGGAGGGTGCAGTTTCAACGGGGATGCTCTGGACTTCGCCGCTGCGGTAGGGATCGTAATAGGCCGGGCGGAAGTAACCGGGAAGCAGCGTGACCATTTGAGGTTTCAAGTTGGGATTGGCAAGGGAGCGGAAATACTCACCCCCATACATTGGATGAGAACCGATAATAGTGCGGGTGGCTTCGTCCAGGAATATTTCGGCGCAGTTTGCTACCAGGCCGGCATTAAGTTTCTGGGCAAGGTAAGGGGCCAGTTCCCTGGCCGGAGCAATGGCCGGAAACAGCACTATCTCCGGCTTATGTTCACGGATGAAATCCTCCAGGACTTTGGCGTAGATTTCAAGGTCATATTGGGCAAGAGCCGGGTTTTCCAGAATGTAAACGTAATCGGCCCCGTAACCTGTAAGCTTGCGGGCTTCCTCCTCACCCGCGGCGAAAGTGACGGCTTTGAGGTATGCTCCGAGGGAATCGGCCAGCTCGCGACCTTTGCCCAGAACCTCCAGGGATGCAGGGATGGGTTCGCCGCCTTTCATCCAGATTACAGCCAGGATGTCGCGGTAAAGCTCTTCTTCGGGGACTTCGCCCATCATCAGTTCAAAGTATTCCATAGCTCAAACCTCCCTTTGCTTTAAATAAGGTGCCTCTCCTTGAGGAAGCTGACGAGCTCCCTGGCCAGGTCTTCCGGCGTTCCGCGGCTTACACGACCCCTGACCCTTTCAGGCGGGAAGGAAAGGCCACGTTCTTCAACACCGGGCTTAAGATCCTCCTCGCTCAGACCCAGGTCTGAGGCCTTCCAGACAGGGAGTTCCCACTGGTAGGAGTTCATTATGCGGGCGCCATGGGGGAGGCGAGGGATGTTAGTCCCAGGAGCTATGCAAAGAACTGCAGGCAGTTCAACCTCCACCTCCAGGCATTGGTCATCCCAGGCCCTTATCACCCTGGCTTTGCCTTCGGATACTTCCAGGATGCGCAGCACTTCGTTCACACAGGGAAGATCTAAGGCAGCGGCAAGCCTTGGGCCCAGTTGTCCCTGACCAGTATCGGCAGCCATGGCTCCAGTGATTATGAGGTCAAAATCCCCGATTTTCTGAATAGCTTTGGCCAGGGCCAGCGCTGCCCCCCGGAAGTCCACTTTGGCTAAAAGTTCATCCGATAGGAGGATACCTTCATCGGCTCCGCAGGCCCAGGCTTCCCTGATGGAATCCTCTACCTGAGGCCCTCCTATGGATATGACAGTGACCCTGGCCCCCAGCCTGTCTTTAAGGGTAAGGGCTTCTTCCAGAGCATTGCGGTCAACGGGATTTATCACCAGCTCTGCTTCCTCAAGGGTCACCTGCTGGCGCCTCGGATCTACCTTGACCCCTCTGGGGTCTCTGACTTGTTTTATGGGGACGATTACCCTCATAGGCTCCACTCCTTTTTATGGTCTTATCCTCACTCCTAATTCGCGGAAGAGGTTTTCGGCAATAACTATCCTCTGGATTTCGTTGGTTCCCTCGTAGATTTCCGCAATCTTGGCATCCCGGTACATTAGCTCCACCACGAAGTCGCGGGTGTAACCCATTGCACCATAAATTTGGAGAGCGATGTTAACAGCCTTGGAAGCCACTTCGGAGCCATACATCTTGCACATAGCCGCATACCGGGTGAAAGGTTGTCCAGTATCAACGAGCCAAGCCGTCCGGTAGACAAGGCTCCTCAAGGCCTCTATCTCGGTGGCAAGCTCAGCTATCATCCACTGGATTGACTGCTTGTGGGCTATCGGCTCACCGAATTGTTCCCTTATAGCCGCCCATTCCATGGCCATCCGGAGGGCAGTCTGAGCTCCACCGAGGCACGCCGCCCCCAGGGTGAGCCGACCCATGTCCAGGCTCTGCATGAAGACGATGAAGCCTGCCCCAAATGGCCCCAGGACGTTCTCCTTAGGGACGCGCACATCTTCCAGGATGATTTCGGCTGTGCTGGAGCCGCGGATCCCCATCTTATCCTCAAGCTTGCCAATTTTGACACCCGGGTAGTCCCGCTCCACTATAAAAGCCGTTATTCCTCCCCTGGGGCCAAGGGATGGGTCTGTGACTGCCATAACGGTTATGACATCAGCTATGTCACCGTTGGTGATGAACTGTTTAGTGCCGTTCAGGACGAAGTAATTTCCATCCCTTATGGCCCTGGTCTTGATGGCAGCGGCATCGGAGCCTGCCCCGGCCTCTGTAAGGGCAAAGGCAGCGATTTTCTCCCCGCGGGCGAGGGGTGTTAGATACTTTTTCTTTTGCTCCTCATTTCCTCCGAGGTATATTGCCATGGCTCCTATGCCTATGTGGGCTCCAACGATGGTGGCGAAGGAAGAGGATACCTTGCCCAGTTCCTCCGCAACAATGCAGTAGCCAATTTCCCCTGCCCCCATGCCGCCGTATTTCTGGGGGAAAGGAACGCCCAGGAGGCCAAGCTCGGCGGCTTTCTTGACTACCTCCATGGGGACCCGGTGTTCTTCGTCAACTTTCTTGGCAATCGGGAGAACCTCTCGTTCGGCGAACTCCCGGGCCATCCTTCTGAGCATCTGGTGTTCTTTGCTGAAGGAGAAATCCATGACCACCTCCCCCTTTAGGGCTTTATCTTGAGGCCATAGCTGGCAAAGATGTCGGAGGCTACGATAAAGCGCTGGATTTCGGTCGTCCCTTCTATTATTGAGAGGGCTCTCGCATCCCTGTAAATCCTCTCAATGGTGTATTCCCGCATGTAACCGTAGCCTCCGTGCACTTGAAGCATCCTATCGGCTACCCAGCGGACTATCTCCCCTCCGAAGGCCTTGGCCATGGCTGCCTCTTTTGTGAACCTCTCGCCCTTGTCGGCAAGCCAGGCGGTGTATTCCACCAGATGGCGAAGGGCTTCTATCCTTATGGCCGATTCCGCCACATAGTTCTGTATAGCCTGCTTAAGGGCGATGGGCCCACCAAACTGGGAGCGCTCAGTAGCGTAGCGGGAACCTTCCCTCAGGGCTGCTTCAGCCAGGCCGAGGCACATGGCTGCAGTACCCAGGCGAGCGTAATCCAGCGCTCTCATAGCTATTTTAAAACCTTCCCCCTCCTGGCCCAGCAAGTTTTCGGCCGGGACACGGCATTCCTCAAGGTATACGGGATTGCAGACCACCCCTCGCAGCCCCAGGAGGCGCTCCCTTCGCCCCACCTTGAAGCCGGGGAAGTCCTTTTCCACAATGAAAGCGCTTATACCCTTTGCACCAGCTTCGGGGTTGGTCTTAGCGAAGACGATGAAGACATCGGCTATTCCAGCATTGGTAACCCAGATCTTGTTTCCGGTTAATATGTATTCATCGCCCTTCTTCACGGCGATCGTCCTTATGGCAGCAGCATCGCTCCCGGCTTCGGGTTCGGTAAGGGCGAAAGCTCCAAGCTTTATCCCCTCAGCCATATCAGGAAGGTACTTATCCTTCTGAGCTTCGTTCCCTTCTCTGAGGATAGTATTCCCGGCAAGGCCCAGGTGGACATGGAGGGTGAGGGCAGTAGACATGCAGGCGCCGGCGAGTTCTTCCATGAGGAAGCAATAGCCGAGGTTGTCAAGCTCTGAGCCTCCATATTTCTCGGGGAAGGTAGCGCCCAGGAAGCCCTGCTCCGCCATTTTCTTGATGATTTCCATGGGCGGCTTTTCTTCATGATCGGTCTTTTGGGCCAGAGGGGCTACTTCTTTCTGGGCAAAATCTCTGAACATGCTACGGAACATCTGATGTTCTTCGCTAAGGGTGAAATCCATGCTTCCCTCCTTCCGTCAGGGATAGGGGGTGAAGGCACAAGTGGCGATGTAAGGTTCAATGGGCCTTCACCCCCAGGGGTGGTTATCGGTCCTTAAACTGAGGCTGACGCTTCTCCAGGAAAGCCCGCACACCCTCACGCATGTCCTCAGTCTCGCAGAGCCTGGCGAAGCGGTCGGCTTCGTAGAGGAGACCATCCTTAAGGCTCATCTCCATGCCTTTATTCACGGCGTCAATTATAGCTTCAATGGCGAGCTTTCCTTTAGAAGCGATCTTCTTGGCCAGGTCTTTGGCAGCTTTAAGGACCTCGCCAGCGGGGACGACTTTGTTCACCAGGCCTATGCGGTAAGCTTCCTGGGCTGTGATCATGTCGCCTGTGAGGAGTAGTTCAAAAGCTTTACCCTTGCCCAGGAGCCTGGGAAGGCGCTGGGTTCCACCCCATCCGGGCATTATGCCCAGGTTTATTTCGGGCTGGCCAAAGCGGGCCCTATCGGAAGCGATGCGGATGTGACAGGCCATGGCCAGCTCGTTCCCACCTCCCAGGCAAACTCCGTTTATGGCCGCAATCACTGGCTTGGGCGAGTTCTCTATTATATTGAACAGCTCTTGGCCTTTAAGGACCACTTCCTTGGCATCTTCGTAACCCTTAAGTTTGTTGATTTCGTTTATATCAGCTCCGGCCACGAAGGCGAATTGCCCAGCACCCGTAATAATGATGACTTTGACTTCATCGTTTTTGAGGACTTCATCAAAAGCTTGGTAAAGCTCGGTAACAGTTTGGGTGTCAAAGGCGTTGGCCGGAGGGTGGTCAATGGTCAGGACAGCAACACGGTCCTCAATTGATACGTGAATGTTCTGGTATTCTCCCATGGCTCATCCTCCCAGGTTTTTTCCCAAAGGGGCGGGGAGCCGGGGATTGCCCCCGGTCTCCCCTTTAATCCATACCCCCTGCACCGGCTATGCGTATTCCATAAAGCCCTTGCCCACCTTCTTCCCGAGGTGACCGGCTTTCACCTTAAGTTTGAGAAGGCGAGCAGGGCGGAAGCGCTCGCCGTATTTAGCATGGAATTCCTGAAGCTTCTCCAGAACGTAGTCCAGCCCGAGGGTATCGGCCAGCTGGAGAGGCCCCATCCTCTCACCCTTGTAAGTCATGCCAGTTCCAGCCATCATGGCCAGGTCAATATCATTAACGGCAGCAATGTTTTCCATTAGGCAGAGGACGGCCTCGTTTATCATGGGCATTATGAGGCGTTCCCAGCTGAATTCGGTTCCGGTGGGGACCTTCCCTTCCTGCTGGAGCCTCCTTATCGCTTCCTTGACAGGTTCATCGGTCTGGTCACCGTAACCATAGAAGCCGGCCCCGGTTTTTTCGCCATATCGGCCCATCTTGTAGATTTCCTCAAAGAGGGGACAAGGCTGCATCCTGTCACCATATTCGCTGTAAAGGTAGGCGCCCACATGGTAGCACACGTCAAGGCCCAGCATATCCATAAGGGTGAAGGGCCCCATCGGCCACCCAAATTCAGTCATAGCCTTGTCAATCTCAGCAGCGGTAGCAGCTCCTTCGGCCAGGGCCCAGGTAGCTTCATTGAGGTAGGGCATAAGGAGCCTGTTGACCAGGAAACCGGGGCACTCTTTAACTACTACCGGGATCTTGCGCAGAGTTTCGGCAAACATTACTACGCTATCAATGGTGTCTTGATCCGTGTCCAGACCAGGAATTACTTCCACCAGCTTCATCACGTGGGCTGGGTTGAAAAAGTGCATCCCGATCATCTTGTGGGGCCGCTTCGTGGCCGCACCCATTTCGGTAATGGAAAGAGCCGAAGTGTTGGAAGCAAAAATCGCGTTAGAAGGGCAGACTTCGTCCAGTTCTTTGAAGACTCGCTTCTTAAGCTCAATGTTTTCAGGGACAGCTTCTATTACAATGTCCACATCCTCAAACCCATCGTAGGTGAGAGTGGTGGTGATGAGGGCCATCTTGGACTCCACATCGCCAGGGGTCATTCTGCCTTTATCTACCTGGCGCTGGTAGATGGAGCGGATTTTCTCCAGGGCCTTATCTAGGATCTTCTGGTCAATGTCCTTGACCACAACCGGGAGTCCAGCATAGGTTATAACCTGAGCTATTTCGGCGCCCATGGTTCCGGCGCCAACTACTCCTGCCTTGAATATATACATGGCTTCCCCTCCTTTCCGAGAATTACCAGACCCTTATGGCCATGGCTACATCGGTTCCGATGCGGGCAAAGTATAGCTGCTTGTTCAGATATTTTTCCCGGGCTTTATCGTTAACCTCAAACAGGGTTTTGCCGACAAAGTATTCGCCCGAGTCCACGTCAATAGCTACAATCTCACCGTTGTGGTCGGGTTCAAGTTTGTCTTTGATTTTCAGGTAAATCTCTTTCCCTTTGGCCAGGACGCTTTCGTCAATCCATTGGGTTATCATGGCTCCCTCCCTACTTTCTCTCCAAGATGAGAGCACCACCTTGTCCGCCGCCCACGCACATGGTGACCAGGCCGAACTGGGCATTGCGGCGCTTCATTTCATGAATTATGGTGACAGTAAGCTTGGCTCCGGTGCACCCTACTGGATGGCCCAGGGCGATGGCTCCACCATTGACGTTGACTTTATCCCAATCCCAGCCGTATTTTTCCATTTCCCTGCCAACAGCCAGGACCTGGGCAGCGAAGGCTTCGTTAAGTTCAATGAGGTCAATGTCCTTGAGTTCAAGGCCGGCCTTCTTGAGAGCGAGGGGTATAGCCCTTGCCGGCCCGATGCCCATTATCTCCGGCGGGACGGCGGCATATGCGTAGCTCCGGATGTAAGCCATGGGCTCGTAACCCAAGGCTTTGGCTTTCTCCTCTGTCATTACAAGGAGGGCGGCAGCTCCATCGGAAATGGGGCAGGCATTGGCAGGCGTCACAGTTCCACCTTTCATGAAGACCGGGGGATAGAGGGCAGCCCTTTCCACGGTGAGGCTCGGGTTGATAGTCTCATCCTCACTCACGATCTCGGGAGCTACTTCCTGACCCGCGACCTTCTTGGGGACAGTTACCGGCACTATTTCTTCCTTGAACTTGCCCATTCTGGTGGCCATGAAGGCTTTGCGGTGGCTCTGGACAGCATATTTGTCCTGTTCTTCCCTGGTTATGCCGTAAAGCATGGCGAGGTTCTCGGCGGTGCGGCCCATTATCTGACCGCAGAGGGGATCAGTTAAACCTTCCCAGAGGGTGTCAATGAACTCGGTGCTGCGGAGCCTGAGACCCCAGCGGGCTCCCCTCACGCAGTAAGGGGCTGTGCTCATGCTCTCAGTCCCACCAACGATGAAGATTTCCCCGTCTCCAGCCTGTATAGCCTGGTAAGCACAGGTTATAGCCTGGATACCAGAGGCGCAGTTGCGCTGGACGGTGTAAGCGGGAACATGGACTGGGACTCCGGCCATAAGGGCAGCAACCCTGGCAACGTTCGGGGCATCGGAATACTGACCTATGCATCCGAAGATGACTTCATCAATGAGGTTGGGGTCAATTTGAGTGCGCTTGAGGAGCTCTTCAATCACCACTGCTGCCAGATACTGAGCGGGGAGATCCCTGAAGGCCCCACCGTGCTTGCCTACTGGAGTTCTAACTCCGGCCACAATCACAACCTCTTTCTTCATGTTTCCTCCTTTGCGTTGGGATTTTCAAGGCCCTTGAAAAGCAAGAGCGATGCCGCTTCGGCCATCTGCTCCAGGGAAAATCCCAGGAGCTCGCGCCTGAAAGGGATGGACATAAGGACAATGACCCCGTGGATAGAAGCCCAAAGGGCAGCGGCAGTAAGCCAGGGATCACAAGGGCGGAAAAGGCCTTTTTGAATTCCATCATTAACCGCCCTCGCCACCCACTGGAGGGCTTCCTGATTTTTGGCCTTTATTTCTTCTCCGAGCTCTGAAGGGATTTTTTCATGAAGGCGGCCCCGGTCAAAGGCCACCATAAGACGGAAATAAAAGGGGTTCTCCTTAAAAAATTGCAAATAAGCCCAGGTCAGGCGATGCAACCTTTCGGCTGGAGAGAGAGATTGAGTGGGGGCATAAGCCTCGGTGAGCTTACCAAGCAATATATCAAACCCTTCCAGGAGCAGATGAGCCAGGATTTCTTCCTTGCTGGAAAAATAGAGGTAAATAGTACCCTTGCCTAATTCAGCGGCAGCGGCAACGTCCTCAACGGTCGCTTCAGCTATGCCTTTGGAAGAGAAAACTTTGCGTGCTGCTTCCAGAATTTCCTGCTTTCTCTGTTCCTTTTCCCTTGCCCGCCGCTCGCTGGTACTCATCAGCCCGCCCTTGGGGATGACTTATGGTCATTTACTGACCAATAGTCAGTATACCACAAAATTTTCGCCTTGTCAAATTTAGCCAATGCAGGGATCACCCTGCGGCAGAGACCTCTTAAGGCTCCGCTCACCAAAGGAGCCTCGTGGGTCTCTTAATTTGCCCTCAGTCCTTTAGTTTCCCCCACCCTCGCAGGCTTAGGATTCGCCATGATTTTTGGTTCCACTCGTGGGCAAATTGCCCAAGGGGGATATCCCAGAGCCCCCGGGAGGATGCTTTTGCTCCCCTCATTCCTTACATTGTTGAAAAGCCCTGGGTTTATCCCCCCATTACTTTTGGGCAGCCCTAAGCTGTAAAGATTGGAATAGCAATTTGGTGGTGCAAACAATCCATTTCCAGAATACTGACCCAGGTGTGGAGATCACTCCAGGTATGGCGCTCAATTCCCAGAAAGCTCCTAACAAAGTACGGATTGCGCCCACCGTGCTAACCGCCTCCCTGGCCCATTAATAGCAGCACAATGCCCGTGATTCCGGACATTGCTCCCAAAAAAGCCAGAAGCATGTCCACCAGATAATTCCTTTGAGAAACTGATGAACCCGCAGGTTTTTTCAATGAGATGAGACGCCGGCACCAGCAACTTGCCTACAAGTAGGGCTAAAGGTGGGGGAGATTTTGACAAAACCTTTAAGAAGTGCTATCATCAAATAAAGCTCAAAGGCGAGGGGCGGATCATAAGTTTGTGTAATCCGCCCCCTAATTTTTTGCGAGGATTTAAATTTATGCTGCGAACTTTGCTCATTTTGTCTTTCCTGAGCCTAATCATTATCGCCTGTGCTTCGCCCACGGCAAGCGCTATTACCCGGCTTTCCCTGCGCCCAACTTTTACCCCCACGATTTCTCCCCTTCCTGCGCCAACTTTAACTCAGGAACCCCCTCCTTTAGAGTTAGCCGATTTGCCTCCTATGGAGCTTAAGGATTGGCCACGACCTCAGGGTGATAATGGGCGAGGGGTTCACTTCTTAGCCCAGCCTTATTTCACCGATGAAGAACTGGACTTGAACGTAGCCCGGGTTAAGGAGCTCGGCCTCAAGTGGTGCGTCGTCCACTATGGGGATGAAATCCAGCTGGAAAGAGCCGCCCGCCGCTTCAAAGAAATAGGGGTAACGGTGGTATGGAGGAAGATGCTCAGGCCATACGAACGCTATTACGATTGGGGAAGGGATGTGAGAATCCTCAAGGAGCTGGGCATGCCCCCTTACATGCAAATTTACAATGAACCAAACCTCTCGGCCGAGTGGGATGATCGGCCCATAGATGAGGCGCTTTTCCTGGAGAATTTCCTTCAAGCGGCAAGGGATGTATACAACAGTGGGGGATTTGTAGGCCTGCAATTTGTGGATAAACAATGGCTTAAAGATGCCCTGCGGGCTATAAAGGCCCGAAGAGGTGATAAAATATTCTTCAGGATGTTCTTCGTCGCTCACTCTTATGGTCTGAATCACCCACCCGATTACCTGGAAGATGAGAACGGTGTCATGGGTTTCCTGAGCTTCGTGGAGGTCTTCCGCGAGGAAATCGGCTTCATCCCTCCAGTGATCATCGGGGAAGGGGGGTGGAAGATTGGTTCCGATGAAGATAAACGTTTCCCACCAATAGACGAAATAAGGCACAGAGATTATCACCTTGAAGTCTACAACTGGTTCTGCACCGGCAAGATGTCCGATGGGCGCCCCCTTCCGGATTTTGTCTTTGCCTTTTGCCCCTGGCTTCTGGCGGCTAAACTTGATGATAGGGCCTGGTTTGATAGCTTTGCGGGGGATCGTACCCTGCTGATAGAAGCCCTCAAGAATATGCCCCCCTGCCGGAGGAAATTCTCATGGGAGAAATGATTCAATATACCTGGTTTGAAACCCCCTGGGGATGGATGGCCATAGCTTTCTCGGAACTGGGCCTCGTGCGCACAACCCTGCCATGCCCTTCAAAAGAAGAGGCCATCCGGGAAATCATTGTTCTCTGGCCTCAGGCTTCCCCTGTTGAAGAAGCTTTCGGGGAACTCAAAGAGCAGCTTGCCAGGTATTTCCGGGGCGAGCGGGTTGAATTTAATTTTCCCTTAGATTTGCGGGCCGGCACGATCTTCCAAAAAAGAGTATGGGAAGCGGTGAAGAATATACCATGGGGGCAGACCAGAACTTATGGAGAGGTAGCAGCGATGGTAGGAAGGCCAGGGGGAGCAAGAGCGGTTGGACAAGCCCTGGCTCGCAACCCATTGCCCATCATTATCCCATGCCACAGAATTATAGGCTCCGACGGAAGCCTCAAAGGGTTCGGCGGCGGAGTTGAACTCAAAAGGAAACTTCTCAAACTAGAAGGCGTGGTGCTACCATGAGGATCGGGATTGACGCCCGGATGGCTTATTACAGCAAGGCAGGGATAGGCCGCTATGTTATTAACCTGGTAAAAGCCTTGAGGGAGCTAAACCCTCCAGAAGAATTTCTTGTATTCCAGAGCCGTAAGGATAAAAAACCACTGGTTACCCCCCCCTTCAAGGTTTACCACCTTTGGACCCCCTCTCACCATCGGCTGGAACAAATCACCTTGCCAATGGAGCTCTGGCCCCACAAAATCAACCTTCTTCATAGCCCCGATTTCATACCCCCATTTCATTTCCGGGGCTTTTCAGTCATCACCGTTCACGATCTGGCCTTCCTCATTTACCCTCAAATATTGACCAAGGAGAGCATCCGTTACTACAGCCAGATTGAGGAGGCTGTGGAAAGGGCAGATCACATAATAGCCGTATCCGAATGGACCAAGAAGGATCTGGTGGAACGCCTGGGCGCTCCGGAAACAAAGATAACGGTGGTCTATGAGGCTGCGGAGGAAATTTATAGGCCCATTGATCCCCAGGAGGCTCGCTGCAAGGTGCAGGAGCTTTTCGGACTGGATCAACGTTTTATCCTTTTCGTAAGCACTATAGAGCCCCGTAAGAATGTGCCAACACTCCTTAAAGCCTTCAAGATAGTCAGGGAGCGATGTCGGGAAGAAGTAAAACTTGTCCTGGTGGGGGGGAAAGGATGGCTTTCGGAAAACGTTTTTGAGATGGTTGATAAACTCAACCTCCGCAGGGATGTCGTCTTTCTCGGTTTTGTCCCCACCGAGAAGCTTTTATACCTCTACAACGCAGCCTCCCTCCTGGCCCATCCGGCCCTTTACGAAGGCTTCGGCCTTCCGATTCTTGAGGCGATGGCCTGTGGGTTGCCTGTTGTGGCTTCCAATGTGTCTTCCATACCTGAGGTGACGGGAAGTGCTGCAATGTTGGTAGATCCTGAAGATGAGGAAGCCCTGGCTGCGGCTATAAGACGCATACTCAAAGAGCCCGAGTTTGCTCAAGCATTAAAAGAGAAGGGGCTGAAGAGGGCCTCCCTTTTCTCCTGGAAAAAGACAGCAGCACAAACTCTGGAAGTTTACCGGAAGGTGCTGAAGGAAGGATGAGGAAGCTTTTGGCCATAATGCCGGTAATGCCATATCCACCCCATCAGGGCACCAACATCCGCAATTATAACCTCCTCCGCTATCTGGCCGACGAATACACAATCCACCTGCTGACTTTTTACGAAGGTCCAGAACGCACAATACCTGAACCGCTGAAGGAGATTTGCCCCGTTGTAGAGGCTGTTCCAAGCCCACTCCATTCCATTCCCAGGCGCCTCCTCTGGCTCTTTTCTTCCACCTTACCCGATGTGGTCTACCGCAAAGCCTCCCCTCTTTTGCTGGAGCGACTCAGGAAGCTAATAGAAATGCATTCTTATGACATTGTCCATGTGGAGGGAATAGAAGTAGCCCAATATGGCCTCTGGCTTGCAAAACGAAGGCAGGGTAAAAAGCCATGCCTCGTGTTTGGAGATCAGAATGCAGAGTATCTCCTGCAAAAAAGAGCCTTTGAAACCGACATCCACTATCCTCGCTACTGGGGAACTGCCCTTTACTCCCTCCTGCAGTGGGGCAAACTGGCACGATACGAGGCCACGGTCTGCCGCACTTTTGACCGGGTAATAGCGGTTTCGGAAGCGGATAAGGAAGCTTTGAGCAAGCTGGTGCCAGGGCTCAAGGTGAAAGTTGTCCCCAATGGAGTGGATGTAGATTTTTACGCCAATTTTACACCCAAGGCCCCCCCAATAGATGGGTGGAGCCCTTACGCTTTAGTCTTCACGGGGAAAATGGATTTTCGGCCTAATGTGGATGCAGCCCTGTGGTTCGCTGGTGAAATCCTCCCAAGGGTAAGGGAGAAATTTCCTCAGGCGCGTTTTTACGTGGTGGGCAGGAATCCTCACCCTCGTTTGAAAACCCTCTTAGGTCGGGAAGATGTGGTTATAACCGGTTATGTTGAAGACATTCGCCCTTATATTGCTTTCGCCTCAATCTTCGTGGTCCCTGTGCGGATGGGTGGAGGTACCCGGCTCAAGATTCTGGAAGCGATGGCGATGAAAAAAGCCGTTGTTTCCACTACTATTGGGGCTGAAGGCTACCCCTTCAGGCACGGCCTTCATCTCCTTCTGGCGGATGAGCCTGAGGCCTTTGCCGGAGCCATCTGCCGACTTCTCAGCAATGAGGAGGAGAGGGCAAAGCTTGGGGAGGAAGCTTTTAAGCTGGTAAATGAGAAGTACCGATGGGAACGGATAATCAAAGCCCTTAAAGAAACCTACGAGGAGCTCCTCAAGCTATGAGGAAGCCCTTTGCCCTGGCCAATTGGAAAATGTCCATGACCATATCGGAGACCGTGGCTTTTATCCGGAAATTTCTTCCCCTGGTGAGAGAACTTGAAGAGAGGGTGGATATAGTCATATGCCCTCCTTATACAGCTCTTTACGTAGCCTGGCATGAGCTTAAAGGAAGCAAAGTCCAGCTCGGAGCCCAGAACCTACACCCTGGCCCCGGTCTGGCCTGGACCGGGGAAATATCCGCGCAGCTTCTTGTGGATGCAGGATGCAGGTGGGTGATGATCGGGCACTGGGAGCGCCGTCGCCACTTCGGCGAGGATGATGAGCTTGTGAACCGCAAGGTGCGAGCCGCTCTTGACGCTGGCCTTAACCCCATCCTTCTGGTAGGAGAACCAATTGATTACTCCGGAGAACCGGAAACTTTCCTTGAAAGGCAGTTAAAAAGCATAGTGCGGGGATGCTCAGCTGAAGAGGTCAAACGCATTGTTTTCGTCTATGAACCCGAAGGAGCAATAGGGGTTAAGGAGCCAGCCTCAATAGAGCACATAGGCAAAGGATGTGCCTTTCTGAGGGAAAAGCTGCGGGAAAGCTTCGGGGAAATAGCTGAGGAAGTTCGGATAATTTATGGAGGCAGCGTATCCCCTGAAGCTGCTCCCGCCATCCTCTCCCTTCCCGATGTGGATGGCCTTGGAGCGACTCGCAAAGGGCGTGATCCCGAAATTTTTGCCTCAATTGTCAGGTGGATTGCGAACTTGAAAGCGGCGCTGAAGCACAAAGTAGGCTAAAAGAACCAGCAAACCGATAATCAGGATAATGGCCACAAACTCTGGGGGGAGACGAGAGATCCCCGCCCCCAAAAAGGCCGAGGCCGCTACTCCCGGTAGCCTCCCGATGGTTACCACCATTAAAAGCAACGGTATCGGTATAGAAGAAAGCCCCGCTATGAAACAGAGGGCATCATCGGGGAAAAAAGGCAGAAGGAAAGCCAGGAAGAAAAACCATGGGCCGGCCTTCTTAACCAATTCATCTGCTCGGGCAAGGTTTTCTTCAGGCACAAACCGTTCTACCAGCGGGCGCCCAAATTTACGGGAAAGGATTATAGCCCCGGCAGACCCCAGCACAGTCCCCACCATGCTGTAAAACGTCCCAAGCCAGGGGCCAAAAACATATCCACCGGCTGCTCCAAGAAATTGGCCAGGTATTGGGGCTAAGAAAACCTGGAGGGCCTGAAGCACGATGAGGATTAAAGGTCCCCACCCTTTAAAGGTTAAAATTATACCCCTGGCCTTCTCCTCCGGAAGCAAAGGTGGGAATTCCCTCAGAAAAAATGCTAGAAGAAGGAGTATAAGAGCTAAAAGGGCCACTAAACTAACGCCTCGGAAGCCAGAAAATGAACTTGGACCCTTTGCCCGGTTTGCTTTCAACCCAAATTTTGCCTCCGTGGGCTTCCACGATTGCTTTGGTTATATAAAGGCCCAGGCCAACCCCTTTGGTCTTCTTCTTGAGGGGGGAATCGGCCCGGTAGAAACGATCAAAAATCTTTTCCTGCTCCTCTTCCGGTATTCCCACCCCCTGATCCACAACGTAGACGTAAACCCTGTCCTGGTCCGCCCATCCACCCACCCAGACCGTCCCACCATCTGGGGAATATTTTACGGCATTGCTCACCAGGTTTTCCAGGACCTCCCGGATTCTCTCCTCATCGGCCAGGATGACCGGAAAATCCGGGGGAAAGGCTATTTCAAAGTTATGCTTCGGGCTCTGGCGGCGATAGTAATCCACCACCTTATCGGCTATCCTGGGGATCCAGACATCCCCCATTTCCAGCTTTAAAGCTCCGGCCTGGACCCGCGATGCTTCCAGGATATTGTCAATCATCCGGCTGAGGCGATCGCTCTCTTCCTCTATGGCAGCAAGGCTTTCTCTTATGGTCTTCTCATCCCAGTGTACATCCTCTCGCCGCAAAGTATTAGCGTAGCCTTTAATTATGGCTACCGGTGTTTTAAGTTCATGGGATATGGCGGATATGAGGGTGGATTTGAGCTCCTCCGCCTCTTTTATGCGGGTTATATCCCGCACACTTGCAATTATATTAACCAAATTTCCTTCTTCATCGGCCAGGTGAGCGTAAGTTATGCTCACGGTGATGCGTTTCCCATTTTCACGATGGATTTCTCCTTCCAGGTAAGAAGGCTGCTCAGGGCTTTCAGCCTTGAGAAAAGGGCACTCTCTCCGGCATATGTCATTGCCTCTGGAATCCTTCAACCTCAGGACCTCATAACAGGGCTTGCCTAAAGCCTTCTCCGGCTTTATCCCGGTCATCCGGCTCATTGCTTGATTGAAAACCTCTACCTTGCCATTGGGGTCAAGGATCATTATGCCATCAGCACTGTATTCTATTATTGCCCTCAGCCGTTGTTTCTCTGTGAGGACTTCTTGATAGAGGCGGGCATTCCTCACAGCTATGGCCGCTTGGTCAGCAAAGCCGGCTAAGATTTGACGCTCGTTTTCGGAGAAAGCCAGTCCCGTGGTTCGGAATACGTAAATAACCCCCAAAAGTTCCCCTTCGGCTACGAGGGGCAGTGCTATTACCTGGCGGAGAGGGATCCCGGTAGCTAAGGAGACCATCCTGAGGCGCATTTCCAGGTGTGGAAGGGAGAGGCCCTCTTCAAGGAAGTAAATGTCAGCCAGGAAAGGCTCAAAGTATTGAAGTAAATTGGGATCCATCCCGTAGCTCGCCCTTATGCGGAAAACGTTATCCCCTTCTTTGAGCACGATAAGCCCTATTTCCCCGGCCAGAAGCTCTGCTGAAGCCCGTAAGATAAGGCGCAAAAGGGAGCCAAGGTCCAGCCGGGAAGTCATGGCCTTGGCTATTTCCAGGAGATATTCCCTCTGCCTAAGCCTGTAATCTGTATAGCTGATTATCACGAGTGATCAACCTCCCTGTGGGCCAGAAACCAATCTTCCAAAAGCCTCTCAGTTTCCTTAAACCTTTCCTGCCTTTCTCTTATGCGATAGCGTTCAAGGAACTCAAAAATGGTGCTTTGAACTTTTAATGGGTTGCGGACGTTCTTGAACTCCAGAACTCCTTCTGGTGCAGCAGTAGTAATACGAACAGTGCCCATGTTTATAAAACGGCCCCATCCGCTCATGCTGGTGGTCACATCTTGCACTGAACTTAGAGGGGCCACGCGGCGATCAATTCTGGAGATAGGCCCTATTGGTGGGATAATGGGAAACCAAGGGGTAATCCTCAGCATTATTATTTGCTCAGTTGTTACGATATACTGCTCGTTAGCCCAATCCCATCCCACAGTTATAAGCCGAAGTAAGTCCGCGACAAACGCGACAAATAAGATGAAGAGCAACACCCCGGCACACGCCCCCAATTTAATCCGGAACACCAACCAGATCATCAGCGCAATTGCAATAAGAATGAGGAGAAGAAAAAGAAACGGAAGGCAAATTCTTCTCATGAGCACCCACCAATGGGTATACCAGGTTACTTGATCCGGCTCTCGTTTCTCCCCTAAGAAAGGGTAAATGAAGGGCGGTAACTGGGGCGAATGTTGAAGTTGCGGAGAGGCAGTTGACTCCAGGATTTCTTCTCCCAGCATTTTCCTCCTTATCTTCCCCCTTTCCTCGGCCCTTTCCCATCGGAGAGCCCTTGCTTTTTGCTCAAGGATGATCCTTTCCACTTCATCCGGCCTGCTTATGTTCTGGAAAATTATGGGATGCGTCCTGGCTGCCGTTGAAATAAAGACATCTCCAACATTTAAAACGCTCTTCGGAAAGCTTTTCTGGGTGAAAACGTCCTGGACCCGCTCAATAGGGGCTTCCTGGCGTGCTGCCACCCGGTATGGGAGTGTCTCTATCAAAGCCACGCGTCTGTTGGTGACGATATATCGGTCAAATTTCCAGTTCCACCATTCAAGAGAGGACCATAGAAACCAAATCACAACAATGAAACCCGAAACCAACCCCAGGCATATAAGCCAATTAAACCTGTAAGCAATAAAGCCGATGAGCGCAAGAAAAAAGAAGAGGAGTAAGGATTTGAAGAACCAGGGGATTAGAACACACCAGTGGCGGTGCCCGTGCCAGATGGTCACTTCCCCTTCCACCATCCAATCGTAGCGGGGCGCTTCCCAGAGTCTTCTTACCTCGGGGCGGGGGCGAAGTTTCCTTCGTATTTCCGGCCTGCGGCTCAATAATCGGTCAAAATCGCTTTTTTCAATGTAGAGGACTTCCACGTCTGTCCGAGCTATAACGGTGACATCCCTTGGCTCACCCACAAGTAAAGAAGTTTCCCCAAAAGCATCGCCTTCTTTGAAGTAATGGACCGGCCTTTCCCTCCCGAGTTCATCAACGGAGCGGGCTATAGCCTCCCCGGAAAGGATCAGGTAGTACACAGGTTTCAGTTCTCCCTGCTCCACTATCCGGGCCTTTTCAGGGAAACGCTCGCTTTTAGCGATACTGGCCAGCTCCCTCAGCTCTGCATCGCTCAGTCCTTCAAATAGGGGCTGCTTTTTAAGTAGTGATACGATCAATTCCGTGGCCAATGGGGCTCTCCCCTTTTTCTATTTCTAAGAGCTTGTTCAGGGCTGCCAGTGCTACTTCTACCATCCCATCATCGGGCTGACAGGTGGTAAGGTTTTGTAAGGCCAGGGCAGGCCACAGGAAAAGTCGCACTAAACCGTTGTGATTGTAACGGTGTCCGAGTTTTATGATTTCGTAAGAAACCATCACTATTACCGGGATAAGGAGGAGCCGCGTCAGGAGGCGTAAGGGAAGGGGTTGTCTTCCCACAAAGGCAAATATAACTATTGAAACCACAACAACCCAGAGGATAAACCCTGTCCCGCAGCGCGGGTGAGCGGTTCCAAATTGTCCTGCAGATTTGAGAGTCAACGGGGCTCCCATCTCGTAAGCATTTATGGCTTTGTGCTCTGCTCCATGGTAAGCAAATACCCTTCTAACATCAGGCAAGAGGCGCACCGCAGCCACATAGCCAAGGAACAAGCCCAGCCTGATTATCCCTTCAAGAAGGTTGATAAGCAAAAAAGAGTGAATAAATCTTTCCGCAAGGCCGGCTATAAAGGCCGGGAGGAGAAAGAAAATAGCTACGGCAAGGGAGAAGGAAAACAAAACAGTGGCCCAGGCCCAGGGGCCCTTTATCTCGGCGCGTTCCTCCTTAAGGGCAACGTTGGCCGAGAAAAAGAGGGCCTTTATTCCAAGGACAAGAGCATCCCAGAGCATTATTAAACCCCGCACAAAGGGGGCCCTGGCCCAGAAACTCTGGTAAATCTTGGGGTCAAGAGGCTCACAGTGGAGGACAATTTGTCCACTCGGGGCACGGACAGCAATGGTTAAAGCCTTCTCTCCCCTCATCATTACCCCTTCAATTACCGCTTGACCCCCGTAATTCATAGTCGGCTTCTCCAGTTTCTTGCTTGCTTAAAAGTTTAGCACAAAGGGCAGATAAAGCCAAGGCAAAGAGGTTTTTTGGTGATGCTTTGGTTTATATTGCCGGGGTAAGCAGGAGGCTTTCGCCTAACCTTTACTGAGGTGCTTCTTCCAGTACCACCTTTACTTTGAGGCTTTTCCCATCCCTTATCACACTTAATTCCACCGTTTGCCCGACCCTGGTATTATCCTCAAGATAGGCGTTGAGGAAGTCAATGTCTTTTACAGGGACACCATCTATAGCCGTTATTATATCTCCACCGATGAGTATTACGCGGTTTCCCACAACAACCTGGTCAGTGGCTCCTTTTAAGCCTGCTTTATGGGCTGGACTTCCCCGGTAAATGCGAGCCACCAGCACTCCCTGCTCTACTGGGAGATTGAGGCGGCGGGCCAGAGCCGGCGTTATAGTGTAGCCCACAACCCCAAGCCAGGGATGGCGGTAACGGCCATAAGTTATCAGTTCTGGGACAACCCTCTTTAAAACGTTCACTGGTATAGCAAAACCAACTCCTGCCGAAGCCCTGCTCGGAGATACTATGGCTGTATTGACCCCTATCACCCTACCCCTTGAATCCAGCAGTGGCCCCCCGGAGTTACCGGGATTAATGGCTGCGTCCGTCTGAATCAAATTCCTGATTATCCGCCCATCCTCCAGCTCCAGAGTCCGGTTCAAAGCACTTATCACTCCGACCGTCAAAGTTCGCTCAAACCTCCCGAAGGGGTTGCCTATAGCTATGGCCCATTGCCCCACTTGAAGGGTGGAGGAATCCCCAAGCTCTACAGGAACCAGCTTGTCAGCAGGAACATCTACTTTGAGCACTGCCAGGTCATTGGGCGGGTCAATTCCTACCACTTCAGCAGGAACTGAAAGATCTTCCCCAAAGCTTACCTCAATGGACTGAGCTCCTTCAATCACATGGTAGTTGGTGATAATATGGCCCTCTTTATCGTAAACGAAGCCCGAACCGGCACCCTCCTCTGGGTAGACTCCGAAGAAGAAGTCCCATTGCAAAACTTTGGTGGTGATATTAACCACAGAGGGGGCTGCTTTTTTGTAGACGTTAATGATGATCTGTTCTCCAGGTTCCAGCTCCTCAGTAGAAGCCACAGTTGGGGTTGGAGTTGGAGTAAAAGTAGGGGGAGGGGTAAAATTTGCCACTTCTTTAACCCCCACAAGGGCGGGAGCTAAAGTGCAACCGGAGAGCAGAAACATCAGTCCTAAAAAAAGGGAAGCCCGCTTCGCCACGTTACTCCTCCACAGAAGAAGGCCTCTTCCCCAGCACTACCCTTACTTTCATCTGCTCACCACCTCTTACCACTTTCAAGGTAATTTCTTGCCCCACCGAAGTGTTGTAAATAAGGTAAGTGAGCAAATCGTCAAACTGACGTATCTCTTGCTCATCCACACCTACGATGATATCGCCTCCTACGGCTAAAGTCCGGCCCATAAACTGGACATCCCTTGTCCCACCCTTAAGCCCAGCCTTATAAGCAGGGCCATCTTTTAACACGCGGATTACAAGAGCCCCGTGGTCCACCGGTAGATCAAACTCTTTGGCCAGGCCCTTTGTAACTGTGGCGCCTTCAATCCCAAGCCAGGGGTAATCGTAAGAACCCTTCTCTATGAGGACAGGGACAATTTTCTTGGCAAGGTTTATGGGCACAGCAAAACCTATCCCGGCATTTACCCCCACGGGCGATTCAATAGCAGTATTTATGCCTATGACCTGGCCAGCAGAGTTGAGAAGAGGGCCTCCAGAGTTACCAGGGTTAATGGCTGCGTCCGTCTGAATTACTTCAGGGATAGAGAAGCGAGTTCCCGCCGGTTGCAGGGTCCTTCCCACCGCGCTTATTATCCCTGCTGTCATGGTGCCTGCCAGGCCAAAGGGATTGCCTATAGCTATTGCGCGCTGCCCAACCTTTACCTGTGATGAATCCCCCAGCTCCACAGGGTGAACACCTTCAGGTAATTCATCCACTTTTATCACCGCCAAATCACTATAGGGGTCCGTTCCCACCACCTTTGCCCTGGCAAGATCACCGTTAAAAAAGATAACTTCCACTTCTTCGGCATCGGAAACCACGTGGTTGTTGGTCACTATATGACCTCTTTCATCCCAGACAAACCCCGATCCTGTCCCCTCCTGGGGGATTTCAGGATAAGAGAAAGGCAAACGGGGAATTAAACCCCTTTTTACCACCCTTATGAACACCACAGATGGATTAACCCGCTCGTAAATGCTTACAAGTAAAGCCTCTTCTTCCTCACTCAGCACTTCACCTGAGACGACGATTTCTTTGCGGGCTACGGGGGTAGGAGTAGGTGTGGGTTTGGCGATTTCGGGCTTCGGGGTAGGAGTGCTCTCGCGAGCCCAGGGTATTCGGGAGAGATTGAGTTCCATCTTGCAAGCTGATGTGAGCAGAGCAAGGGCAAGCAAGATCATCAACCACTTCAGCCTCATTTTAACCTCCTGAAATCAAAGCATCTTTCACCTCTATCATGCCTCAACTTTGTGAAAAAATCGTGAACATGCGAAAGGCAAGCCCAAATTTAAATGCTTAAGGGCTGTAGTTCTCCCCAGTTATTGCCTACTTCCAGCTCTGCTTTCAAAGGGGCTTTAAGTTCGTAAGCGCCCTCCATAATTTCTTTGACCATAGGGGCAACGATGCTCAGCTCTTCTTCCGGAACTTCCAGAACCAGTTCATCGTGGACCTGAAGGACAAGGCGGGAACGGAGCCCATGCTCCTTGAGAGCCTGGTGGAGCCGAACCATAGCTATCTTTATTATGTCGGCTGCGCTGCCCTGGATGGGAGCATTTATTGCCATGCGTTCAGCAGCAGCTTTAACCTGGCGGTTGGCTTTACTATCAGGGGAAAGTTCAGGGAAGTAACGGCGACGTCCAAGGATGGTCTCTACGTAACCATCCCTCTGGGCTTTGGCCTTGGTGTTTTCAATGTAAACTTTCACTTTGGGGTAGCGGGCAAAGTAGCTCTGGATGAACTTATGGGCTTCCTCGGGGGTAAGGCCCGTTTCCTCCGCCAGGCCATAGGCGCTCATCCCGTAGCTTATTCCAAAGTTTACAGTTTTAGCCAGCCGGCGCATTTCCGGGGTAACCTGATCTATCGGGACCCCGAGGATGGTTGATGCAGTGCTGGCATGGATGTCCTCACCCCTGAGGAAGGCGGCTATAAGCTCTTCGTCCCCACTTATGTGGGCTAAAATTCTCAGTTCCACCTGAGAGTAATCGGCGGACAAAAGCTTCCACCCCTCTTCAGCAATGAAAGCCTTCCGCACAGCTTTCCCAATATCAGTCCTGGTGGGAATATTCTGAAGGTTGGGGTCGCTTGAGGAAAGCCTCCCCGTCACGGTCCCGGTCTGGTTGTAAGAGGTGTGAACCCTGCCTGTGGTTTTGTTAACCATGCCAGGTAAAGCATCCACATAAGTGGACTTTATTTTGGCAAGGTGCCTGTGCTCCAGCAATAGTTCTATTACTGGATGACGTCCCCTGAGTTTTTCCAGAACATCGGCTGAAGTGGAATAATGGCCAGATTTGGTTTTGGGGATGCCCTGAGCAGATATCCCCAGCTTCCCGAAGAGAGCATCGGAAAGTTGCTCTGGGGAGTTAATGTTGAAACGGTAGCCTACAAGTTTGTGTATTTCTTCTTCCAAAGCTTGAAGCTTCCCAGCGAGCTCCCTGGAAATCTCTCGCAGGAAGGGTACATCCAGTTTAACTCCGGTCATCTCCATATCCATGAGCACAGGGATAAGAGGAAGCTCCACTTCGTAGAATAATTTGGTCAGTCCCAGTTCCCGCATTTTCTGGTCCAGTAGCCCTACAAGCCTGTAAGTTATATCCGCATCGGCTGCGGCATACGGGGTAACTTTAGGTATGGGGAGTAAGTCCATGCTAATCTGGTTTTTACCTTTGCCTATTAGTTCCTCAATGGTAGTCATTTCAACGCCAAGGTATAGCCAGGCCAGGTCTTTTAAGTTGAGGTTTCGCCCTGCCGGGTTCACGAGCCAGCCTGCCACCATTGTATCAAAACTAAGGCCCCTAACCTTTATCCCGTTCCTTGCCAGCATGATCATATCGTATTTGGCATGGTGGGCATATTTGGCAATCGTTTCATCCTCAAAAATTGGAGCCAGTTTATCCCTCACCAGTTCCCAGGGGAGCTGTTGACCCTCCAAATGCCCAACCGGAATGTAATATCCATCCCCTTCTTTGAAAGAGAGGGATATACCCACGAGCCTGGCTTTCATGGGGTCTATATCCGTAGTTTCCACATCAAAGGCGAAACCCCTAACCCCGGAAAGTTTTTCTACCAGAAGGCTTAGGGCTTCTTCGTCCTGGATAGCAGTATAATGCCCTGGTTCGGCCCTGGGACGAACCTCCACTTGCCCCATGAGAGGTAGCTGGCGGACTTCCTCAACTTCTGGAAGGCGTTTGTAGAGGGAACGGAATTCAAGTTCGCGGAAAATTTCCTTGACTTTTTCCTCGTCGTAACCCTGGTAGCGTAAATCTTCCAGGGTTATATTCAAAGGTATATCAGTACGGATGGTAACAAGGGTTTTGTTTAGAAAGGCCCTTTCTCTGTTCTCTTCCAGGAGTTCCTTGAGGCGCGGGGGAGTGATTTCATCCAGATGCTGGTAAATTCCTTCAATACTTCCGTACTTTCGCAGTAGCCTTACAGCAGTGGCTTCTCCAACATTAGGAATGCCCGGGATATTATCAGTTTTATCGCCGACCAGAGCCTTGAAATCGGCCAATTGATGGGGTTCAAGGCCATATCGCTCCAGAATTTTCTCACGATCATAAAGGATGGTGTCTGAGAAGCGCCGGCCAGAGGTAAGAACCCGCACCTTCGGGCCAATTAGCTGGAAAGCATCGGTGTCACCGGTAACGATAAGGGTTTCCACCCCTTCCTCAGAAGCTTTCCGGGCCAAAGTCCCCAAGATGTCATCGGCTTCGTAGCCTTCTACTGCTATGGACTTTATCCCCAACGCCTCCACTATCTGGAATATGCGCCGAAGCTGGAAGGCCAGGTCTTCGCCCATCTTCGCCCGGTTAGCCTTATATTCGCTGAAAGATTCATGGCGGAAGCTTTTGCCACTGTCAAAGGCAACAGCTATGTAATCGGGTTTTTCTTCTTTAAGGACGTTAAGGAGCATTGAGGTGAAGCCGTAGATAGCATTGGTTGGCTCCCCCTTTGATGTGCTCATATCCAGCGGCAGGGCGTGGTATGCCCTGTAGGCAAGAGCATGCCCATCCACAACCACCAGCTTCTTCATATTCACACCTCCTCCCTTCTCTTGACAACCAGCCTTATCATCCCCAGAGGGACTTCGCGCGAAAAAGCCGCGGCTAATATCATTCCATCACTCATTTTTACCCCGTATATGCAGTCATTTCCGGAGCGATAATAGATTTCAGCGGGATAAGAACGACTATAAGGGTTTTCATCCATCGTTCTGGCAACCCATTGGAAAAGCTTCGCCGCTTTTTCTCTATCCCCCCCTGCCAGGAATTGAGGCGAGGTATCGCCGAAGGCCAGGAGATCAGGGGAAAGTTCGCGCAAGAATTCCTCAACCCACCTGGGGAACTTTAGAGCTTGGGGTTCTTTTGGAGGGGCAGACACAGGTTCTTCTTTTGAAGTAAAAGCTTTCCCCAGGATTTCAGGTAAGTCGCCCACGAAGAAAGGCTTGGGAATTATGCCGGTTACTGGAAGCCCTTCCGGCAAAGGGGAATCTCCAATGGGTATCACCATGATCTTCAAATGAGGTTTGATTTCCCGAATGGTCTGAATTAGCACCTCAGCCTTTACATCCTCAAGCCCCATATCTACAATGACCAGGTTGGGATGGCTTTCCACGGTTTTAGCCAGAGCCTCTTCCCCGGTAGTGGCTATATGGGCTTCATAATCACCGAGGGATTCCAATGTTTCCTTAAGGAAGGTGGCAAAAGCTGAATCATGGTCCACAATTAAAACTCTTTTCTTCATTTTTACCCGCCCCCTTGAAAGTATTGTATCATTTGCCACAGGATAGTGCAACTTTGTGGCCGCAACAGGCACCAGGTTACCCAAAGTTTCGGGTCCAACCCATGGTTGAGTTTCCGTGGCTTGGAAGATTGACTTCAGACTTGACTTAGAACGCATGTTCTATTATAATATAACTTGCCGGATAATCCATAAGGAGTTAAACCTATGAGAGCGGAGGATAAAGCCCAGAAGGTCTATGAATACATCCTATCATGCGACCACCCACCAACCATAAGGGAAATTCAAAAGGCCTTGAACATTAGCTCCACTTCCGTCGTCCACTACTACTTATCCCGCCTGGAAAAAGAGGGCCTTGTAAAAAGGATAAAGGGCAAAGCAAGAGGTGTTATCCCAACCCAAAGGGGAATACCAATCCTCGGCTTCATCTACGCCGATAAACCCCTACCAGGCCCAGATTCAACACCTGTAGGCTTCATCACCCTACCACCTATAAAACTTCCACCCAACACCTTCGCCCTTAAAGTTGTCGGAAACTCCATGATTGATGCCGGGATACAGGATGGAGACATCGTTATCCTGGAAAGAACCCATGAGGTAAAAAATGGGGACATGGTGGCCGTTTGGATAAAGGGCAAGGATGCCACCACTTTGAAGAGGTTTTTCAGGGATGAGGGTGGGGTCACTTTGAAGCCCGAAAGCCCACTCTTCAAAGAGCCCATAAGGATAGAGGGGAATGAAGTTGAAAACCTCGAAATTCAGGGTAAGGTCTTAATGGTGATAAGGGATTTGAGCCATGAGGGAAACCCTTGAGCTTAAGGCCAGGAAGATTGAGATGGTCCTGGCTTCCCACAAAATCCAGGCCAGGGTTGAGGGTGGTGTTGTCACCCCAAGGTACATAACCTTCAGGGTAAAGCCAATCCTGGGGGTGAGGGTTGAAAGGATAAAGGCCCTGGCAGAGGAAATAGCCCTCTTTCTGGGGGAAAGTTCATGCCGAATCTACAGGAAAGACGGCTTCCTCAGCATTGAGATACCAAGAAGGAGGCCAACCCCAATAACCCTCTCTTCCCTATGCCTTAAGCTCAAGGAAGTGCCTCCCTTCTCCCCTATCCTTGGGGTTGATGAGGAAGGTTTGCCAATCCTTGTAAGCCTTCCAAGCCCTGATGTAACCCACATCCTTGTGGCCGGGACAACAGGAAGCGGAAAGACTGAACTTCTAAGGACAATGATTTCAAGCCTTGCCATGTATAACCCACCAAAGGACCTTTCAATAGCCCTCCTTGACCCTAAAGGGAGGGGTTTTGGGGTCTTTGAAGGCCTTCCACACCTCCTGGCACCCATAGCCACAGAACCATCAGAAGCCATAAGGTTGCTTAGGGGTGTGGTTGAGGAGATGGAGAGGAGGGATAGGGAGGGGGTAAAGGCCTGCGGGGCAAAGCTAAAGGTTGGTGAGTATTATGCTCCAAGGCTTGTAGTGTTTGTTGATGAGCTGGCGGAGATGAGGGTGCTTGGTGGTAAGGAGGTGGATGAGCTGATAACGAGGCTTGCTCAGAGGGGTAGAGAATCAGGGATACACCTTGTGGTGGCCACTCAGAAGCCAACGCTTGAAGTTCTTGGGACCTTAGCCAGGGCCAACTTTCCAGTGAGGATAGTGGGAAAGGTCACGACACCGGAGGAGGCAAAGGTAGCCAGTGGGATTGGGGGTAGTGGTGCTGATAAGCTTTTGGGGAGGGGGGATTTCATCCTTGTGGGTTGTGGTGAGGTTTTGAGGTTTCAGGGGGCCATTGTCAGGCCTGAGGAGATAAAAGAAATCATCACAAGGCTTAAAAGGAGGTGAGCCATGGTGCCGGGGGTATGGTTCAGGGAGGAGATAGAGAGAATAATCATGGTGGCGGAGGAGGCTGTGGAGGGGACGATAAAGGCCCTCATGGCCGAGCTTGGTGAAGGAAAGGATGACCCATACGTTCGTGGTTACCGTGATGGGAGCCAGGCAGTCCTTAAGGCCCTTTCCAGTGCCTTTGGGGTAAGGAGGTGGGGATGAGGAAGTGGGTTATAATTGGTTTAACCCTTTTCCCCTTAGCCCTTGGGGTTGTGGCCGGGCTAAGGCTTTCAAAGGAGTCACTGGCGGTGGTAATTGGGCTTATATTTGGGGTTGGGGCAAGCTTGCCTTTATATATCCTGGCCTTTTACCTTGTAAGGAAAGAAAGGCCCCAGCCGCCCCAGCCTGTTCAGCCTAACCCACCGGTCATAGTTGTTCATCCTGGTGGAGTAAACCAGCTTCTTCCCCCCTTAAACCCACCACAACCCTGGACCGAGGAAAAACCCAGAAACTTCAAAATCATCGGAGAAGAATGGGAAGATTGAAAATCCTTAACTAAGCCCCGATCGTGGTGGGGAAAGCAAGCCCAATTTGGCAAATTCTCTTATACGTTGTAAAATGGATTTGATTTTTCCGCAGGAGGTGAGGCATGGCTTATATGATAACAGAAGAATGCATCATGTGTGGGGCATGTGAACCCGAATGCCCCAACCAAGCTATAAGTGAAGGCCCCGACCGCTATGTGATAAATCCTGATAAGTGTACCGAATGCGTGGGCTTCTACAATGAGTCCCAGTGCGCCTCGGTTTGCCCGGTCGGTGCTTGTGTGCCTGATCCCAACCGGAGGGAGAGCAAAGAAGAGCTTAAAGCCAAATACCAGAAGCTCCACCCGGGTCGCGCTCCTACTGGTGGATGGGATTAAAAACGCCGGTGGCCCTGTAACCCCCCTGCTTGTTCCCGATAACGTAGAGAAAGAGGGAGGTTACAGGGCCCCTCTTTTAGTTATATCCGCATCCAGACGCACAGATATAATCGCCTGGTATTCGGCTTGGCTTGTCAAAGCCATAAATAAAGGCGAAGTTGTTATCCCCCATCCTTTCACCTTTAAACCCTATGTTGTTTCCCTTAAACCTGAACAAGTTCATACCTTTGTCCTGTGGAGCAAAGATTTCAGCCCCCTTATAAAAAACCTCTACGGGGTCCGAGACGCCCTTTCAATCTATGACCAGCTTTATTTCCACTTTACCATTACCGGCCTTGGGGCAACACCCCTGGAACCTAAAGTTCCCCCGTGGCAGGAAACCATAAAGCAATTGCCCGAGCTCCTGAAGATTGCTGGTCATCCTTTAAGGGTAACTTTGCGCTTTGACCCGCTTATTTTCTGGGAAGAGGCTGGAGAAATCAAGAGCAACGTGCCTTTAGCTGAGCCCATTTTTATTGCGGCCGCAGAAGCAGGGATAACCACGGTGCGTTTTTCCTTCGCTACCCTCTATGGAAAGGTGAAAAAGAGACGGTGGAAATGGATTGATCCTCCTCCGGAACAGAAACTGGAGATAGCTTCCAGACTCGTGGAGATGGGAAAATCTATGGGCTTGACCCTTTACAGTTGTGCTGATCCTTTGCTTTTGAAAGCGGGGGCTTTGCCTTCAAGCTGTATAGATGGCAGGCTATTGAGTTTACTTCATCCCCGGGGTTTTCCAGCTCCCACTGAGAAAGACGGAGGGCAACGTAAAGAATGCGGGTGCTCTTCAAGTGTGGATATAGGCTCTTATTTGATGAAATGCCCCTCAGGATGTGTGTATTGCTACGCTAACCCCATAATTTAAACACAGGCATCAAAAACGGAGCTAGACATTTACAGATTCAAAAAGCAGGTCCGTTCTTTCCATTTCTTCAAGTAAAGGCGCTTTCCCCCGTCCCAAAGAAATTTTGCCTAATTTTATGGTTATAACGGGCCTTTGTTCTTTAGCTAACTCCCTGGCGGGAAAGAAAGCTTCAACCGTACGCACCAGAACTTCTTTGAGTTTACCCTCAATTTCACCCGATTTTTCTGCGGGGCAGATGAATAAGAAATCGCTCTCTCCAAGGTGACCCAGGAGGCTTTCTGCCTGAATCGGCGCGGCCAGATTCTTAAGGACTAAGGCTATCGCCCTCAGCAGATCATCGGCTGCCACGAAACCATAGTAATCCATAAATTCCTCAAGGCCTTCCACAAGGATGCGGAAAGCTGTCCACTTTCCCTGGCAAGGCCAGGAAGCAAGCTCAACAGCCAGGGTTTCCCGGTTCAGCAATCCGGTTACAGGGTTTAAGGGGCGGGGCCTGCGGAGGGCCTTTATGGCGTTCCTGACCCTAAGTTCCAGCTCATCCAGATCAAAGGGCTTAGCTATGTAATCAACTGCTCCTATCTCAAGCCCTTTAAGCTTGCTTTCCCTATCGCCAAGCTGAGTCAAGAAAAAGATCCCCACAGATTTGGTGCGGGGGTTCTCCGCAAGGCGGCGAGCCACCTCAAAGCCATCCATATCGGGGAGACGTATATCCTGAATAACAATTTCCGGAACCCAGAAGCGAACCAGAGATAAAGTTTCTTTACCCGAACTGGCAATCCTTACTTCATAACCTCTGGCCTGGAAATAGGCTTTGAGCCTTTCAGCCAGTTCGGCATCGTCTTCTACTACAAGTATTTTGCCTTCGGCCATTATTCTTCCTTGGGTTGCTTCGGTATTATGAATTCACAAACGGGGTCGCCAGCTGCTATGCACTTTGTTTCCCGAACGTCAAACTCTTTACCAATAGCCCACTTAAGGCCCTCCATAAGAAGTCCAAGAGCTGCATAGCATACGGGTCTATCAGAGTGGCGCCCGTAGCAAACAGGGCAAACTTCAATGGTGTAAACGAAGTGGTCTTCCTTTTCTTCAACCTTTGTAACCTGGTCGCTGAAGCGGTTGAAAACATCGGCCATAGCCTTAAGGCCTATGCTTAACCTCATTTTGATTGGCAGGAGTTTGAAAGCAGCATCAGCAACCCCCACGATGGCTCCGAACTCTTTCAATCCTTTATCAAAGGAGGCCCGTGCTGCCCTCAGGGCAAGCCCACGGCCTCCCCTTGGCCCATACATGTCTTCAAGGGCCTGGTTCAAAGCGGCAAAATCTTCAAAGGGGAAAGCTTTTTCCAGATTGTTTGGAGGGTAATTATCTATAAGGTGAGAAAGTTTAGCCAGATGGAGAAGGGCATTTATGCCATTTTTGCCCATTACTTCTTCAAGAGTTTCAAGGTAAATTCGCACAATCTTATTGGGGTAAAAGAGGTTGGACCTGGTTTCCTGGCTCACTTTTAACCTCCGTTAAATGAGTTTGGCAAGGTCTTCAGCAGCCCTTCTCATATCCAGGAAAAGGAGCCCGAGTTTCGCTTCTTTGCGGGCTAAAACTGTGAGAACTGCTTCCTCTCCTACTGACATCAGGACCACATAACCGTGGTCTCCTTTTATGTAAACCTGGTCAAGGGCTCCGCGACCGAGCTCGCTGGCTATCCTTTCGCCGAGGGAGAGCATGGCTGCTGACATGGCAGATACCCTGTCTTCTTCCACGTCAGGAGGAAGAGCTGAAGCTATAACGAGGCCATCTATGCTTACCACTGCCGAAGCTTCAATGTCAGGGGTGGTAGCCTGGAGTTCTTTCAAACGCTGAATAATTTGCTCAGTGCGTGTCTTTGAAGCCATAACGCTTCCTCCTCAGAGTTTTTTTCGGAAGAATTATAATGTTAAAAAGGCTCTTAAGCAAATCTTCAATATGTGCCGGGGACAAGACATAGGTTTTTTGCGTTTGCCCAGCCTATAGAGTATACTCCTTATTAAGGTAGCTTCAAGAGGAGGTAATAAGAATGTGCGAGGCAAAAGCTTTTCTGGTGACTGATGACCATGAGGAAGAAATAATGCGGGATGTGGTATTGGTCCAGCCCGAAGGCGAAAACTTCCTCCTTGTGAACTTACTTGGGGAGCAAAAACTCGTCCGCGGAAGCATAAGGCGCATAGATTTCCTTAAACATACTATCGTGCTGGAGAAAAAGTAAACATCTTATGGAAGACCTGAGGGATTTCATAAGTTCGCTGGAAGAAGCAGGAGAACTGGTCCGCATAAAGTTCCCGGTCTCCCGGGAGCTGGAAATCACTGAAATAACCGACAGGGTATGTAAAGGTCCACCTTCCCTCAATCGAGCTCTTCTTTTTGAGAAAGTTGAAGGCTTCTCAATACCTGTCGTAACCAATCTGTTCGGGAATGAACGGCGTACGGCCATAGCTTTGCGGGTCCGGGATCTGCAGGAGCTTGAGGATAAAGTGGCGGGTCTTTTGACATTGAATTTTCCTTTAACTTTCCATGATGCTCTTAAGCGAGGGGCGGAGCTGGCAAAGGCCATAAAAGCGGTAGCCCCGCGGCCGAAAATCCTGAGGAAGAAAGCACCTTGTCAGGAAGTAATCTTGCGAGGAGAAGAAGCCAGCCTTATGGATTTTCCCATCCTCAAATGCTGGCCCAAAGATGCCAGTTATTACATAACCCTACCCCAGGTGGTAACCCTGGACCCGGTTACAGGCAAAAGGAACGTGGGAATGTATCGCCTTCAGGTAGTAGACGAGCGAACGCTCTTGGTGCACTGGCAGCGCCACAAAGGCGGTGCCGAACATTCCCGAAGAGCCCTGGAGAAGGGCATGGATAAAATTCCTGCAGCGATAGTTCTGGGCGGAGATCCTGCTGCCATATGGTGCGCATCAGCACCCCTACCACAGGATGTGGATGAATATCTTTTGGCCGGATGGCTTAGGGGGAAACCCCTGGAGATGACCCGCTGCCTAACGCAGCCTTTAGAGGTCCCAGCCCGGGCCGAAATAGTCATAGAAGGTTATGTGGATTTAGAGGATATGCGTCAAGAAGGGCCTTTTGGAGATCACACTGGATATTATACCCCGCCGGAACTTTTCCCGGCCTTTCATGTTACCGCTATTACTGCAAGAAAAGACCCCATATATCCTGCTACGATTGTAGGCATTCCGCCAATGGAAGATTACTGGATGGGGCAAGCTACCGAAAGGCTTTTCTTACCGGTAATCCGCCTCCTACTCCCAGAGGTGGTGGACCTCCATATGCCGGCAGCTGGTGTTTTCCACAACCTGGTGATAGTTTCCATCCGCAAGCGATATCCAGGCCAGGCTCGCAAAGTAATCTTCGGCCTGTGGGGGTTGGGGCTTATGATGCTGGCCAAAGCCATAGTGGTGGTGGATGAAGAGATTAATGTTCGCAATCTCCAGGAAGTAGCCTGGTATGCCCTGGGCAACGTAGATTGGAAAAGGGATGTGGTGATAGTGGAAGGGCCTGTGGACCACCTGGACCATGCTTCTTCCCACCATTCCTTCGGTGGGAAAATAGGAATTGATGCCACAGCCAAGCTGCCCGAAGAAGGACATGATCGCCCTTGGCCTGAGGTGGTCAGGATGAGCGAGGAGATAAAAAGGGTTGTAGATGAAAAATGGCCGGAAATCCTGGGGGCTTTAGGAGGATAGGTGCGGTCAATCAAGCTTTTCTTAGAAATGATAAAGTTTGAACATACAATTTTTGCCTTGCCTTTTGCTTACCTGGGCATGTTGCTGGCGGCAAAGGGCTGGCCTACCTGGCATCAATTCTTCTGGATAACTATGGCTATGATTTCAGCCAGGACTTATGCTATGAGCCTGAACCGGATTGTAGACCTTCCTTACGATGCCCGTAACCCTCGCACGGTTCAGAGGCCACTGGTTACAGGGGCTTTGAAACCCTTTGTGGCATGGATTGCCGTCTTTATATCCCTGGCTTTATTCATCCTATCGGCCTGGGAGCTTGGTCCTTTACCATTCCGCCTGGCGCCGATAGCCCTGGTTTTCCTGACAGGCTATCACTATACCAAGCGCTTTACCTGGCTATCGCATTTTATCTTAGGTTTCACCGATGGGCTTGCTCCTGTAGGAGCGTGGGTGGCTGTGAGAGCCTCCCTCTTCAGCCGGGAAGACTTCCCCGCCTGGCTTCTGCTTCTCATCGTTACTTTCTGGATAGCAGGCTTTGATCTCATTTACGCCTGCCAGGATGTGGAGGTAGATAGGAGAGATGGGCTTTATTCTATACCGGCACAATTTGGGATAGCGGTAGCTCTTCGCCTTTCTTCTTTCTGCCACCTGTTAATGGTTATAGGTCTCATAGCTCTCGGACTCGTGTGTTCCCTTGGGATGCCTTATTGGATAGGGCTTGCCTTGTGTGCTTTGCTCCTTTCCTACGAGCACTCCATCGTGAAGCCCTACGACTTATCACGGGTGAATGTGGCCTTTTTCAACGTAAATGGTTACATAAGCCTTACCCTCTTCTTCTCGACACTATTATCGCTTTGGTGGAGGTAGAAGGATGAAGCGAACAATTTTCATGACGCTGATTTTATTCCTATCCGCTTGTTCCCTACTACGGCCAGCCCAGCCTGTGACTGTGCGGGTAGGGGTCTTGCCCATTTTGGATGTCCTCCCTATTTATGTGGCTGAGGTACAAGGGTATTTCCCCCGAAGCATAAAGGTGGAAATCATACCTGTGGCCTCCGCAGCCGAGAGGGATCAATTGATGGCAGCGGGCCAACTTGATGCCATCGTCAACGACTTGGTCTCTGTAGCCCTTTACAATAAAGAAAAACCCAAGGTCCTAGTGGTCAGGATGGCGAGGACCGCTACCCCTTCTTTCCCCCAGTTTTACATCCTGGCTTCACCTAAAAGCGGGATCAAGGAAGTTAAAGACCTCAGAGGGGTTGAAATCGGAATATCCGAGGCCACAATAATCCAATATGTGACCGAGAGGCTCCTTCAGGCAGAAGGCCTTAAGCCCGAGGAAATCAAAGAAGTCCCTGTCCCGAGGATACCGGACAGGATGACAGCTTTAGCTTCAGGGGACTTGAAGGCAGCCACTTTGCCTGACCCAATGGCTCTTTTGGCAATACAGCAGGGAGCTAAACTCATATTGGATGATTCACGCCATCCCCATTACAGCTTTAGCGTCTACTCATTCCGAAAAGCTTTTGTTGAGGAGCATCCTGAAGCGGTGAAAGCATTCCTCTTGGGCATTGAGAAAGCTGTGAAAGATATAAATTCGGATAAAGCCAAATGGGCTAACTTGCTGGTAGAGAAGAAGCTAGTGCCTCCGGCCCTTACTGGATCTTACACTATTCCCGATTTCCCCTTGGCTTCGGTGCCAGGGAAGGACCAGTGGGAGGATGTAGTTAAATGGATGCTGGAGAAAGGGCTTATACGCTCGCTGCTGCCATACGAGGAGTCAGTTAAGGCGGAATTTTTGCCCAAGTGAAAGAAGAAGCGTTTGTAGAGGTAAAAGCAATAACTTTTGCTTATCCCCGCCAGCCACCCCTATTTGAGGGGTTCACCTGGCAAATTGGGCGAGGCGAAGCATGGGCCGTCATTGGAGCATCAGGGTGTGGGAAAACTACTCTCCTTTACCTTTTGGCTGGCCTTTTGAAGCCTCAGAAGGGGGAAATTCTGATAGGGGGTAACCCCTTGCGGCGCCCACGGCCCGAGACGGCCCTCATCCTTCAGGATTATGGCCTTCTTCCCTGGGATACGGTTAAGGGAAATATAGCTTTAGGGTTGCGTATCAGGGCTTTCTACGGCCCTGATGGCCTTCACGCCCCCCGCACCCCCACCCCTAAGGAGCCAGAAGCTTTAGTGGAAGCCTGGATCCAGCGCCTTGGCCTTCAGGATGTAGCTGATCGCTACCCCTCTCAAATATCAGGAGGACAAAGGCAACGAACTGCCATTGCCAGAGCCCTTGTCCTTCACCCCGATCTTCTCCTGATGGATGAGCCCTTCTCCTCCCTTGATGCCCCTACCCGTGAAGATTTGGAGAACCTAATCCTTGAACTCCAAGCCGAAACAGGCTTAACTACGGTAGTGGTCACTCATAGCATAGAAGAAGCCGCTTTCTTAGGAAGGAAGATCCTTTTCCTTGGCTCTCCTCCGCATAAGGAGGCCATCATCTTGGAAGGATCAGAACCCGATCGCTCCCATCCAGATTACTTCATGGTTTGCTCTCTTCTCAGAAAGATGCTGAACGAGACAAGGAGTGGTTAAATGTCCAAACGTAGCGTGTTCCTGGCCCTTGTGGTTCTCCTCGTTTTATGGCAAATTTTAGCTTTTGTAATTAATAGGCCAATACTTCCGCCCCCTTGGGAGGTCTTAAAGGCCTTTATCCTGGCCTTGCCAAGAGAGTTGGGGAAGCACCTTTTATCAAGCCTGTGGCGAGTTTTAGCCAGCATAACTCTGGGAATAGCAATGGCTGCCCCCTTAGGGATAGCCATTGGGCAAAGTTCTTACCTGAACCGGCTTTTTTCCCCCTTCCTTTACTTGCTTTATCCAATACCAAAAGTGGTATTTGTCCCTATAGCCATACTTTTCCTGGGGCTTGGGGACCTGCCCAAGATTTTGATTATTTTCCTCATCATTTTCTTCCAGATCGTGGTGCTGGTTAGGGATCAAGCGGCAGCCTTAAGGCCGGAGCTCATCCTATCAGTGAGAAGCTTGGGGGCTGGGAGGCGGGCCCTCTTTCGTTTCGTATATCTTCCGGCGACCCTACCCGCCATATTCACTGCCATTAGGCAATCTACGGGAACGGCCATAGCGGTGCTTTATGTGACGGAGCTTTTTGCCACCCGTTACGGTCTTGGGTATTACATCTACATCACAGGAAGCACCCTTTTTGACTATCCGGCCATGTATGCCGGGATATTGGCCATGAGCTTGCTTGGCCTCGGTTTATATTTCGGGGTAGACTGGCTTGAACGGAAAGTTTGCCCCTGGCTTTTTGTCTTCAGTTCAGGCCTGATATAATTAGTGACGATTTCAATTCGGCGGGAGGTTTATATCATGGAGAAAGAGCTTATGCTGGGAAATGAGGCCATAGCCAGGGGGGCCTGGGAAGCAGGCATTGAGGTGGCCGCTGCTTATCCCGGTACACCTTCTACTGAAATCCTGGAAGCTTTCGCCCGCTATCCCGGTGTCTATGCAGAGTGGTCTACAAACGAGAAGGTAGCGCTGGATGTAGCGGTCGGCGCTGCATATTCTGGCCGCAGGGCTATGGCTGCTATGAAGCATGTCGGCCTGAACGTGGCGGCCGATTCTTTTTTCTACGCCTCCATGACCGGAGCAGAGGCAGCTCTAATCGTAATAACTGCCGATGACCCGGCAATGCATTCTTCCCAGAATGAGCAGGATAACCGCCGTTACGCCAAATTCGCCAGGGTCCCATGCCTTGAGCCTTCCGATAGTCAAGAAGCCAAGGATATGATGAAGGCTGCGGTGGAAATAAGTGAGGCATTTGATACCCCGGTCCTTTACCGCATTACCACCAGAATCGCTCATTCGGCAGGTTTGGTAACCCTTGGGGAAAGGGAGAGTCGTCCCCAGAAGCTATCCCAGTTCCCACGTAATGTCCCCAAATATGTTATGCTTCCGGCCAATGCCCGCTTGCGCCATCCTGCGATAGAAGAGAGGATAAAGCGTCTGGAAGAGTTCGCTGAATCTTTTCCCTTTAACCGCGTGGAGATAGGAGACACAGCTCTGGGCATAGTAACTTGCGGGGTTGCTTATCAATATGCCCGCGAGGTTTTCCCAAATGCCTCTTTCCTCAAGCTTGGGATGACTTATCCCATCCCAAAGCGGATGGTTAAAGAATTTGCCTCCAGGGTTAAAAGGCTCATAGTTATTGAAGAATTGGACCCATTCCTGGAGGAAGAGATACGCTTGCTTGGGATCCCGGCCGAGGGGAAGAGCATTTTCCCCATCTGCGGCGAATTTGATCCCACTGTTGTTCGCGAGGCAGCGATAAAGGCGGGCCTGCTTCCCCCTGAAGCTAAGGTTGAAATACCCAAAGTGGATGTTGGGGAATTGCCCCCAAGGCCTCCGGTCCTTTGCCCTGGCTGTCCGCACCGAGGGGTTTTCTACGTAATGAATAAGCTTAAGCTGGCAGTGACCGGAGATATAGGTTGTTATACCCTGGGGGCCCTCCCTCCCCTTTCCACAATTCATACCTGTGGTTGCATGGGGGCAGGGATAGGCCAGGCCCATGGTGCCGATAAATCCGGCCTTGAGGAAAGGGTTGTAGCTGTAATCGGGGACTCAACGTTCTTCCATACTGGGATGCCGGCTTTACTTAATGTGGCCTACAATAAAGGCAGGACCATTACCGTGGTCATGGATAACCGCAGCACTGCTATGACCGGTCACCAGGGCCATCCGGGAACTGGCCAAACCCTCCAGGGCGATAAATCCACCGAAGTCCTCATAGAAGATGTAGCAAGAGCTTTCGGGATAAAACACGTTTACACGGTGGATGCCTACGATATTAAGGGGGTTGAGAAGGCTTTTAAAGAAGCTCTGGCAAAGGACGAAGCAAGTGTGATTGTGACCAGGAGAGAATGCGCTCTCTTGCCTGAAGTGCGTAAAACCTATAAACCTTTAAAGGTGGACCCTGAGAAGTGCAATGGTTGTGGCCTTTGTTTCAGGGCTGGTTGCCCAGCTACCCTCCGGAGCGAGGAGGTAGATCCCAAGACCAAAAGGCCAAAGATGAAGATAGATCCTCTCCTCTGCACCGGTTGCGAAGTGTGTGCTCAAATTTGCCCAAGGGGAGCGATCTTTTTCAGGTCTCAGCTGGATTAAATGAGCCTTATGAAAACCATAGCTACAGCTTCAGGCAAAGTAATCCTTTTCGGGGAGCATGCCGTAGTTTATGGAAGGCCTGCTATTGCTATACCGGTAACAGGGATTAAAGCTGTGGCTGTGGTGGAGGAATCCGCCGGCGAAATTTTCATCCGGGCTCCTGACATCGGGAAAGAATTTTACCTTAAGGAAGCCCCCCCTGAGGATCCCCTCCGCCTTCTGGTGGAACTGACCCTGAGACATTTAGGGTGGGAAAATGCCCGGGGGTTCACAATAACTATCCGCTCCGAGATACCCATTGCCCGCGGCTTCGGCAGTGGAGCAGCTGTCTCAACCGCTATTGTAAGAGCTTTATGTGCTTACTTTGGACAGGAGATGGCTCCAGAGGAAATTTCAGCCATAGTATATGAGGTGGAAAAAACCTACCATGGCACCCCAAGCGGGATAGATAATACCGTAATTGCTTATGAGATGCCGGTGTTTTTCATAAAAGGGCAAAAGCCGTTGCCTTTCAAAGCCGGATGCCCTTTGACTATCATCATAGGTGATACCGGGGTAGCCAGCCCTACCAGGGATGTGGTGCTGTGGGTCAGGGGACAATGGGAAAGGAATAAGGCAAGGTATGAAAGGCTTTTTGACCAAATAGGGGAAGTAGCATTAGCCGGAAAGGAAGCCGCAGAGAGGGGTGACCTGAGGAAAGTCGGTGAACTTATGGATGAGAACCACAACCTTTTGAGGGAACTGGGGGTTTCTTCTCCTGAACTTGACCGTTTGGTGGAAATCGCCCGGAAAGCCGGTGCTTTAGGGGCGAAGCTTTCGGGGGCAGGCTGGGGTGGCAACATGATTGCCCTGGTGGAAGAAGAAGCTATCCCCAGAGTTTATCAGGCCTTAAAAGAAGCAGGGGCTGTAATGCTTTTTACAAGCCGGATTTCTGGATAGGAGGTGATAAATGATCTCCACTTTTTCCATTGTGGCTTTTGACCCTAAAACTGGTGACCTTGGGGTTGGGGTTCAGTCCAAATTCCTGGCAGTGGGGGCTGTGGTCCCCTGGGCGAAAGCTGGGGTTGGTGCCATAGCTACTCAATCCTGGGCCAACACTTCATATGGGCCAAAGGGCCTTGAGCTTCTGAGCCGCGGCCTTTCAGCTCCCGAAGTAGTGGAAATGCTTATTGCTGAAGATGAAGGGCGCGATCTCCGCCAGGTAGGGATAGTGGATGCACGGGGAAGAGCTGCCGCTTATACTGGCAAGGGCTGCTTTGAGTGGGCAGGCCACATAGTCGGTTCTGGCTATGCTTGCCAGGGCAACATACTTGCCGGTCCCAGGGTTGTGGAGGCTATGGCTGAAGCTTTTGAGAAAAGCCAGGGTGAATTAGCTCACAGATTGCTGGCGGCTCTGGAGGCAGGGCAAGCCGCCGGCGGTGACAGGCGGGGCCAGCAATCGGCAGCCCTCCTTGTCGTGAGGGAAAAAGGTGGATACGGTGGCTTCAACGACCGCTACGTAGACCTGAGGGTTGACGATCACCCAGAGCCGATAAAAGAGCTCAAGAGGTTGCTGAGCCTTTATGAGCTTTATTTCTTCAAGCCCAGGCCCGAGGACCTTATAGAGATAAAGGGGGAAATAGCTCTGGAAATCCAGCGCATCCTCCATAGAACCGGGGATTATAAAGGTCCCCTTTCTGGTCAGTATGATGAAGCCACCAAAGAGGCTTTCAAGAACCTGTGCCTGCGGGAGAACCTGGAAGAAAGGTGGCAGGAAGAACCTCTGGTAGACTTAACAGTCCTCAATTTCCTGAGGGAACGTTTCGGGAAATGAAGCTCTTTTTTTCCCGGTGGGGCCCAGCTATCCTGTGGATGGGATTAATCCTATTGCTATCCTCAATCCCTGGCCCCCTTCTGCCTGAATTGGGGGGAGAACCTCGCAACATCCTTTTCCACCTTGTTGAGTATGCCATTCTGGCCCTCCTATTGTTGAAAGCCACCATGGGAAATGGGTTATCTGCAGGGGCCATCTCCCTGGGATGGGCTGCCCTGGATGAATGGCACCAGAAGTTCATTCCGGGCAGAGCTTGTTCTTTAAAAGACGTTTTAATAGACATGGTTGGAGTGGTTATGGTTCTCATCCTGTGGAAAAGGAGGGGGTAAAGATCCGGCGGAAAATTTTTAACTTCATCGGGTTTTTTGTGACTTTTGCTTTCATTGTTCTCGCGATAAAAAAGATTGACTGGTGGAAAACGTGGCAATTTCTCCAGCAAGCCGATTACCGCTTGGTGGCCCTGGCTTTTGTTTCCACTTCCCTTTCCTACGTTCTCAGGACAACCCGCTGGAAGTGGATCCTTGAACCCGCTGGGGATTTTCCTTTCCCAGTGCTTTTCCCTCCGCTTATGATAGGCTTTGCGGTAAACAATTTGCTTCCCGGAAGGCTTGGGGAATTCGCCAGAGCTTATTTCATAAGCCGTAAGAACAATCTTTCTGCAAGCCTTTCTTTCGCCACTGTGGTGGTGGAGAGGGTTTTGGATGGTCTGACGATCGTAGGAGCTATGGGTATAGTGGGCCTTTTTTACCCTCTTCCAGCCTGGGGCAGAAGGGTAGCACTGCTCTCAGCTGGCCTTTTCCTTTCGGCCCTTATCGTCCTAATTTTATTGCTTCTACTGCAGGAACAGGCCGTGAACTTTATGGGCCTGGCTTTTAGTTCTTTGCCCCGCCAGTGGGGAAAAAGGCTTCTTGGAATGTTTTCCTCTTTCACCGGGGGCCTGGAAATACTGCGTTGCGGGTCGGTTTTCCTACGCTCCGCTTTATTTTCAGCAGTGATATGGGGAGTAGAAACGATCACTTATTACCTGGGGATAAGGGCGATGCATATCCCCATTTTTGGTATGGATGGACTATGGAGCGCCCTTTTCCTCATGTCTGCAGTGAACCTGGGGATAATGATACCGGCAGCTCCAGGGGGAATGGGGCCATATCAGGCAGCAGCCATATTGGCTTTGGCTGCCTTCGGCGTTTCCAGGGAAATAGCCCTGGGTGTTTCCCTATTAACCTATGCTGTTCAGTATTCTTACGTTACAGCCGTTGGCCTTTACTTTATAGGCCGAGAAGGCTTATCCCTCTCAAAGTTAATGGAGGAGGGGGCAAAGTGAAGAAAGGGGGCATAGATCGGTTAGCTTTTACCATTGTGCATAGCTCCTATGTGCAAGGGCTTCTCAAGGCCCTTTACAGGGAAGGTTTCAAGGCCACGGTAATAGAAGTTAAAGGTGGGTTTCTGGAAGAGAGGATGGTCACGATACTGGTGGGGATGAATCATCAGAAATTACCGGTGTTTCTTGAGCTGGTCAAGGCCCACTGCCCGACCCGATTCCGTTACATTCCGGCGGGAGTTATTGCTACGTGGCCCCCTTCCTTCCCGCGGATGGTAGAAGCCAGCACAGGAGGGGCAAAGGTTCTGGTGGTTCCTGTGGAGAAATTTTACGAGCTTTAAGGGAGGCCTTGCGGTGAGGAAATTAGTCCTGGCTATATTGAGGGATGAGGATGCCCCTTCCGTAATGGAAGCACTTATAAGCAGAAATTTTCGGGTGACTAAAATAGCCAGCACCGGAGGGTTCCTGCGCCGTGGAAATGTCACATTGCTAATTGGCACAGAAGAAGAGCACCTGGACGAGCTCCTCAAGGCCATTTCCGGCGCCTGCGCCACACCTCCCCCTGGCCAGCACAAGGCCATAGTTTTCGTTATCCCCATGGAGCAATTCATCCAGGTGGGATAGAGCTGTGCTAAGGCGAATTGTAGCCTTCATAGAGGACGACTGGGGCCCTCATGTTGGAACTCTGGCGCGGCGTTCCCTCCGGTGGTTCCTGGCTGATGGGGTATTTGGAGGCTCAAGTGACGCTATAGTTAACGCCTTCCAATCCATTTACCTTCTGGCCCTTGGGGCCACCAGAGCACAAATAGGGCTTCTGGCTTCCCTTTCCAACCTGACAATGCCTCTGGTTATGTTTCCAGGGGCTGCTCTGGCTGAAAGGAGTCTGGAATATAAAAGGTTCATCCTTAAAGCCCTTGCCCTCAGTAAATCAACCCTCTTTTTCCTGGCCCTTTTGCCTTTCCTGCCCTTAAACAAGCATGTAATATCTCTGGGTATAGCCTTTGCCACTCTGCGGGTACTGGCCAGTCATTTTGCTAACCCTGCCTGGACCGCTTTCGTGGGGAAGCTTGTGCCACTGCAGTGGCGTGGGAGATACTTTGCTTCCCGCAACATTCTAATTGGTATGGCCAGTATTCTGGTGACTTTGGCGGCCGGTGCCCTGATTGATTTATTCGGTAAGCCGGGAGGCTACCAGGTAGTTTTCGGTTTAGCAGGCACTCTGGGGTTTTTCTCAGTGTATTCTTTTTCAAGGATAGAAGAACCCCCACTGGCCAGGGAAAAAACCCACGGCATGTCAATCTTGAAAGGAATTAAAATGGCGCGGGAAGTCCCTGGCTTCTTGCCCTTCTGCATTCTGTCAGCGCTGTGGAACTTTTCGGTTCAGATAGCGGGTCCATTCTTCCCGGTCTATATGGTGGAAGGTTTCAAAGCCAGTGGGACCATAATCGGGCTTATTTCTTCTTTAGCGACCCTGGCTTCCATTCCCGGACAACGAGTATTTGGTCGCCAGGCTGATGAGCGTGGAGCGCTTTGGGTTCAGAGGCTAACTTCATTCCTCATCCCTCTGGTGCCATGGCTGTGGGCTTTAGCTCCCGGAGTATGGTTCATAATGCCGGTGGAACTTTTCAGTGGCTTCGTGTGGGCTGGTTTTAACCTGGCTACTTTCAATTTGCTTCTGGAATTTACCCCCCAAGAAGGAAGGCCTGTCTATGTAGCTCTGTATCAGGTTCTGGTGGGAATCGGGATGACAGCCGGGCCAATGGTGGGGGGAATTCTGGTAAACATAATTGGTTATAGGGCTTTGTTCTGGATTTCCGGCACGCTGCGTACCCTGACCGCAGTGCTTTTCGTCTATTCCTTCCGGAAAGAGAGTATTTGAACTGACGGAGTCCAGGGCTGAAGTACGCTATCTAAAGCGGGTTCGGAAGGTGTGAAGTCTTCCTGGGGGCCTGAACCGTGTAATTTTGGTATCTTTGCTCCTGGATATAAAATATTAACTAAAAGGGAGGAATCCTTGTTTCCAAGAAGCAGCGGGATCCTTCTACACATATCTTCCTTGCCCGGTGGTTTTGGGATAGGGGACCTTGGCCCTGAAGCTTACCGATTTGTAGATTTTCTGGCGGAAACTGGTCAAACTTTTTGGCAAATATTGCCCCTAAACCCTCCAGGTGTTAGCAATTCCCCTTACGTTTCCCCTTCAGCCATGGCCGGGGCCGATATAATTATAAGCCCCGAAAAGCTGGCTGAGGAAGGACTCCTTTCGCCTCAAGATTGGCAAAATGCGCCAGAATTCCCGCCGGATAAGGTTGATTATCCTTCCGTATATGCGTTCAAAAGGCAACTTTTGCTTAAAGCCTTTGAAAATTTCAGGGCCAGAGGTTATCTCCAACCAGAATTTGAGGATTTCTGCCAGCGGCAGAGCTTTTGGCTTGAAGATTATGCCCTTTTCATGGCCCTCAAAGATGCCCACAAAGGCCTGCCCTGGAGCAATTGGGAACCCAGCCTGGCTTTAAGGATTCCAGAGGCTATAGAGTCTATCCGCCACAAATTAGCCTATGAGATCATCTTTTACAAGTTTGCCCAATTTATCTTTGACCGGCAGTGGAAAGCTTTGAAGGATTATGCGGCCCAGAAAGGAATAAAAATCATTGGCGATATACCCATTTATGTGGCTTACGATGCAGCCGATGTGTGGTCACACCCCGAATTTTTCCAGCTGGATGAAAAAGGTCATCCCACCGTCGTCGCTGGTGTTCCCCCAGATTATTTCAGTCCCACAGGTCAACTCTGGGGTAATCCAATTTACCGCTGGGATGTTCTGGCCGAAAAAGGGTATGAATGGTGGATTATGCGTTTCAGAAGGGTGCTGGAATATGTAGATGTGGTGCGGGTGGACCACTTCCGGGGCTTTGAAGCCTATTGGGAAGTGCCTGCAGGCCAGGATACAGCTATAAATGGGCGATGGGTAAAAGGGCCTGGGGCAGATTTGTTCAAGGCTTTGAAATCAGCTCTGGGTGAAATCTCCATAATAGCTGAGGACCTGGGTTTTATCACCCCAGAAGTGGAAGAACTGCGGGAGCAGTTTGGTTTCCCGGGGATGAAAGTCCTGCAGTTTGCCTTCGGTTCAGGGCCCGATAACCCTCATCTGCCTCACAATTACCCGCGCAACTGTGTGGTTTACACCGGTACCCATGATAATGATACTGCTGTTGGCTGGTTCAGCTCCCTTCCCGAGAATGTGCGGGAACATTTTTGCAAGTATGCTGCTACCGATGGCCGGGAAGTCAACTGGACGATGGTGCGGTTAGCCATGGCCTCGGTAGCGAATTTATGCATTATCCCGCTTCAGGACATACTGGGCCTGGGAAGCGAGGGCCGAATGAATTACCCCGGCCGTCCCGAAGGCAACTGGGAATGGCGCCTTCATCCCGGCGCTTTAACCCCTGAAATGAAAAGCCGTCTCGCTGAGCTTACCAGCCTCTACGGACGGTGGCGAAAGTGAGGCAGTAGATGAAAGGGGTTCTGGGACTTTTGAGAAGCAAGAATCTTATGGTTATTTCGCTCACAGTTTCCCTTATGGTAGCGGCATGGGGGATCTGGGGTTATTTGCTCCCCCTGCATCTGCGAGACTTGGGGGCTACCGACAGCCAGATAGGTTTATCTTTCACTATTTCCAATGCCAGTTATGCCCTTACATTGTTTTTGGGAGGGCTATTAGCCGATCGCGTAGGCCGCAAGCCACTGATTGTGGTGCCTACCTTCCTTTTCATCCCTTTATACGCTGGGGCTGCCATTGCCTCGCATTGGTATGAAGTAGTAACTTTTCTGGTTATTGCTGGAGCTTTAGGGGCTATCCAGTGGCCAGCCTTCTTTGCACTCATTGCTGAATCAGTGCCTGAGGATAAAACGGGGAAAGCTTTCGGAGTTTTTGAATTTCTTGCCGGGGCTGGTTTTGTGGCGGGAGCTTTTGCAGGTTCATGGTTAGTAAAGATTGCTGGACCCGGCCTCCTTATCCTTAGCTCGGCCCTGGCTTCAACGATATGTGGTCCCCTCAGAGCTTTGTTCTTGGAAGAATCGCCCGGCTTTAAAAGGCCAGAGGTCCGTATTTCTCTAAGCGATTTAATCCCTTACCTATCTATTCCTACCCTCATCGCAGTTGTAGCCATAAACGGCGTAAATTATTTAAGCCTCTGGGGGCCTTTTATTTCCCTTCACGCCGAGGATTTTTGGGGGTGGTCCAGGCCTTACATAAACCAGGTGATGGCTTTAGGACGCATAATCTCAACTTTATCAAGTTTCTTTGGCGGGTATGTGACTGATCGCTATGGTGCTTCCGGCATAATGGCCCTTAGCGCTGCTCTACACGCTTTCACTTTACTGACCATAGCTTACATGAAACCCTCTACGCTTTTTTGGTTTCTATTGCTCATCTTTTTTATTGCAGCGCAGGTAAGCTGGGTTTCTTATGATACGTTCATCTCCAAACTGGCTCCCTCTGAGCATCGGGGAAGGGTGTTGGGTACACTGGAGACAATGGCCGGATTAATGGGCTCAGCAGCACCTGCGTTGGGCGGGATAGCAAGGGAAAACATTGGCTCTGCAGGGCCTTTCTGGCTTACGGCTTTCCTGGCATCAGTCCTTATCCTGACCCTGAAAATTCCTTTGCCACCCCGCAAAGTTAAATTAAAATTATAGTTGTAAAACTGTTGAGGGTTAACATGGTTGAGCATCCAGCAATTGGAATCCTGGTTACAGAAAGCTGCGTATGTTCACAAGGTCAAGGATTATTCCTCAAGCGTCTTTCGGATGTCTTTAAGGACAAACTGAAAGACCTGTCCAAAAAGCTCGGAACTTGTTCCCTTGTAGGTAGTGGGTGGGGCCTGGCTAAAATTTCGGCTTAGATGTAAAGATGGAGGGGGAACTTTCAGCTGAGACTTTACGGGCCCAGGTTATGGTTAAGTGCGTATCTTCTTTTTCGGATTTGGCCTAGGGATGGGACAGGAATTCCGCGCCTTGAGCGAAATTGTTGGTGGTCATGGGAAAGTTTTAGAGCTCTACCAGTCATTCCGGGACCCTCACTCCGCCTTTGACCCAGCTTCAAAAGAATACTCTTTTATGACCCACGGTCCAGTGTCTCCCCTTTCTTTCGCCGGAACCCCCCTCTTTTTTAGTGCATTTATTTGAAAGCAAACAGCCTTATCCAGCTCACCCATTTGCCAGAGTGCGTGCAGGAACAGGCTTTGCAAAGCCTTGACCACCGCTGATGGCTATGAGGTTTTGAGGAGTAAAGCCCTATGCCTTTGTATATAACTTGCTACGGCGGTGCAGGCGAAATAGGCGGCAATAAAATTCTCCTGGAGGATGGAGCCCTGCGTGTATTCCTGGACTTCGGGCGCCCCTTCGGCCGCCACACACAATACTTTGATGGCTTACTAATTAAAGAACGTTCCGTTCGGGGGCTCCTGGATCCAATGATTTTAGAGCTTCTTCCTCCTCTGGAAGGTCTGTACAGGGAAGACCTGATCCCGGTGATGGATTCTTCTCACCTCACTATTAAGGGGGAGGGGGAGAAAAAGCAGGTGGAGCGAAATCCAAAGGCCTACGATGATTTCTGGAAGCGGTTTCGCCATAAAAGGGGCTACCGTAACCTGCAAAGGGATGACCTTCCGGTAAATGCCATCCTCATATCCCATGCCCATCTGGACCATTCGGGTGACCTGGTGTTTGTGCGACCTGAAATCCCCGTTCTTTCTTCCCTTATGACTGCTATAATTTCTAAAGCTGTTCAGGACAGCGGGAAACCCGGCTCCGCTGGGGTGGTCTATATAAACCCTCAGGCAATTAAGGAAGATGGAGCACTGGAAGGGGACAGGACCCGGGGCTATGTATGGCGAAATTGGAACTTTCTGGATCAGGACCCGCAGGGAGACGTTCAAAAGGATAACCCCTTCGCCAGCACAGCAAGCTTCTGGCACTGGCGACCCGCTAAGCAGGATAAAAACAGCACAGGCCCATCTTCTACCCAATCGCTACAGCGAAAACCAGAATGGTGGCCTCTGGATCACTCCATCTTTGGAGCCTGTGGCTTCGCCCTGGAAACCAGCGAGGGCTGGATCGCTTACACCGGAGATATCAGGTTCAATGGCAGCCAGGGTTTTAAGAGCTGGAAATTTGCTGAAGAGCTTGCAGCATTAAAGCCTCTGGCCCTCATTTGCGAGGGAACTTACCTGGGGGTAGAAAATCCCCATCCTGTAACGGAAGAGAAAGTCCAGGCCAATTGCTTAGAAATAATCCGAAAAGCCACCGGGAAACTTATCATAGCCGATTTTGCCCCCCGGAACATAGAACGATTAATTGCTTTCCTGAATATAGCCCGTGATACGAGCCGCCGCCTGGTCATTCAAGCTAAAGACGCTTATCTGCTTTCAGCTATGCACCTGGTAGACCCGTATTCCGTGCCAGACCTTAAAAATGAATCATTCGTGGCCATTTTCAACGACCCGAAAGCCCGCAGAGATAAGTGGGAAGAAATAACCCGGCAATTTTACAGTGGAAAACTGGTAAATCCCTCAGAGATTGGAAAAGAGCCAGGGGATTACATACTCGCTTTCAGCCTATGGGATATAGCCGATTTGCTGGACCTGGAACATCTGGAGGAAAATTGCCTGAAGGGTGGAGTTTACATCTATTCTAACAGCAGGGCATACGATGAAGAGCAAAAGGTGGACCTGATACGGTTATGGAACTGGATTGATCACTTCGGCATGAAACCGGTGGGGCTGACACTTAATCAGATCGGGGAGGTGGATATCATCCCTGGTTACCATGCTTCGGGGCACGCCTCAGAATCAGAACTGGTCCGCTTCGTGAAAGAGGTTTGCCCCCGTGTGCTTATACCTATCCACACCGAACAGCCACAACTGTGGGAGGAGAAATTGCGGGGAACCGGGATCCAGATAAAGTTTCCCTCCTATGCCAATCCAATTCTGCTGCCATGAAGGAGTAAGCTATGGGCAATCAATTGTCCCTTCTAATCAGAGGAATCCGGACTGTGGGGATTAAACCCACGTGGGCAGGCATAGTTCATGCTCTTCGCACCCGCTGGGTAGAAGCTAAATTTGCAGAACCTCAGCGCCCATTGCGAGGCCTTCCTCTCCTCAAAGCCTTCCTGAATCGGATACCTGTATCACCCAGCGCCTTCCCTCCCCCCGGTCCCATTG
>CAZZMI010000006.1:0-50819 GCA_964655275.1 uncultured Anaerolineae bacterium
CGGACATCATCCGCGGCGTCATCCAGCCTCTGCGGAGCGATGGCGCAGAGGTGGAGATCGAGCTAACCCTGCATGCCCGATCGGAGGCCGCTCGCATTCAGCCCGCGACCCTGGAGCATAAGGTGATGGAAACCCTGCGACAGGTCGGGGCAGAGATCTTGGAGCAGGAACGCAAGTGAGAGGCGTTCGGAGACGCGGGGCCGAAGCCTGCCCATTCCCAACCAGCCGACGGCACCCTGAGCCTGGAAGACCTCCATTACCTCTGACCCGGCCGATTGCCTTAGAGAAGACCAACAATCGCTGCATGGGTGCGGCGCTACTGCCGGAATATCTGAAGGTGCACGTGGACAGGGCGCGGATCTTCAATGTCACCATCGCCTTGGAGGTTCCCGCTCTTGCGCTCGCCCGGGATGCGGATACGGTGACCTTCTACTTAAGCAAAGGGCTCCGCGCCGGGCCGTTAGAATTCCATGCTCATTCACCAGCCCATCTGCGGGTCCATCGATGCACAAAACGGGGGCGCCCCTTTGCGCAATGCGCCGTTCCACGCCGATCAAATGCCGCCTTCTTACCCACACTGTCAACTAGGAAAGATTGAATCGCCGGGTGGGTCATTAGCTCCTGCTATTGACAAAACCTTGTTCGGTTGTATAATAGACTTTAGGGCTTTTGCCAACTTCTGGAAAGGGAGGCTTGCCTATGGAGAAGCTTACGGGAACCGATGTTGTAAAGAGAGGGCTTGCTCAAATGTTAAAGGGTGGGGTGATAATGGATGTGGTTACTCCTGAGCAGGCCAAAATTGCTGAAGACGCTGGCGCCTGCGCAGTAATGGCTTTGGAGAGGGTCCCTGCCGACATCCGGGCGCAGGGTGGAGTAGCTCGCATGGCTGACCCCGAGCATATTTTAAAGATAATGGATGCTGTAAGCATACCCGTTATGGCTAAGTGCCGGATTGGGCACTTTGTGGAGGCTCAAATTCTGGAAGCACTGGGGGTTGATTTCATTGACGAAAGCGAAGTCCTTACTCCAGCCGATGAGGAGCATCATATAGACAAACGTAAATTCAAGGTGCCTTTTGTCTGTGGTTGCCGGAACCTCGGTGAAGCTTTGCGTCGCATTGCCGAAGGAGCCGCCATGATCCGAACCAAAGGGGAAGCTGGAACAGGGAACGTAGTAGAGGCGGTGCGCCATATGAGAGCGGTTTGGGATGAAATCCGTCGCCTCCAGAACATGCCTGAGGAAGAACTTATGGCAGCTGCCAAGGCTATGGGAGCTCCCTATGAGCTGGTAAAGGAGGTAGCGCGCCTGGGCAGGCTCCCTGTAGTTAACTTTGCTGCAGGGGGTATAGCCACTCCTGCCGATGCTGCCCTTATGATGCAGCTTGGGGCCGATGGGGTATTTGTTGGCAGTGGCATTTTCAAGTCTGAAAATCCCCCCAAGAGGGCACGGGCCATCGTGGAGGCTGTGACTCATTACAACGACCCTGATATCCTGGCTAGGATATCCAGGGACCTGGGGGAACCTATGCCTGGCATCATTATAAGCGCTATCCCGGCCGAACAGAGAATGGCTCAGCGGGGGTGGTAATATGCCTCGGAGAAGCTATAAATTCAAAATAGGAGTTCTTGCTCTTCAAGGGGATTTTCGGGAACACATTGAAATGCTCAGAACCCTGGGGGTGGAGGCGGTTGAGATTCGTCTCCCCCATCAATTGAATGGGCTTGATGGCATAATAATACCGGGAGGAGAAAGCACTTCTATAGGTCGGATTGGGGAAAGATACGGATTACTGGAGCCCCTGAGGGAATGGGCCCTTCAGGGCAAGCCAATGTGGGGCACCTGCGCAGGTATGATTCTAATGGCTAAAGATGTGGGCATGGACCAGCCAATCCTGGGGGTAATGGACATCGCTGTAATCAGGAATGCTTTCGGTCGGCAGAAGGACAGCTTTGAAGTGGACCTTAAAATACCAGCCCTGGATGAAGTAAGCACAAGGAAAGAGAAGGGCAAACCTTTCAGGGCTATCTTCATCCGGGCGCCATTAATCAGTTCTGTTGGGCCGGAGGTGGAAATCCTTGCAACCCTGGACGATGGCTCTATAGTGGCAGCAAGGCAGAAGAATATGCTGGCTACGGCTTTCCATCCCGAACTCACGGATGATACTCGCTTCCATCGCTATTTCCTGGAGATGGTGCGCATAACTAAGTGATAAGGCCTTTAAATTCACCGCTGGATCTGTGGTTAATACTCAGTCTTGAAGGAAAAGGTGAGGGCTTCGGCCCTGTTTCAGGGAATGCTGGGGTCTGGCAACGGGCTTTTTTATCGCTGGTTTTCATGCCCCTGGCTGAAAAGAATCTTGCCACCTACGTGATGCAGGGGGAAGCCAGGGGATTTATCCAGACTCGCCGAGATTATGGGCGTGAAGGGGTTGAAGTAATATACCTTGCCCCTGCTCCTTACCGTGACGGGTTTTCTACCGCCATCTGGGAGGATCTTATAAACTATGCCTCCTGGCGCCTCGGAAGCCTTGGGGTAAAACGGCTTTTTGTTGATGTTCCCGAAGGCAAAGAGGCCTTTTTCCGCCAGGCTGGATTTTCAGTGTATGCCCGTGAGTTTTTATATACTATAAACTCTTTCCCGGAAAACCTCCCGGAACCGGAAAACTGGCAACCCATAAAGCCCGAAGATACTCCAGACCTGATTAAAATTTACCAGAGCTTGACTCCAACCCCGGTTCAGCAAAAAGAAGGGGCCTTTTATTTGAGGAAACCCAATTTGTTCTATAAGCTCATGGTGGAACAGAAAGGCATGGTTCTTAAAGAAGGCGCAGATTCCATAGCCTTTTTAATAGCGTGGAGGGAAAGGGGGAACAAATGGGTGAAGCTTTTCATCCATCCGGGCTATCAAGCTAAAAGTCCTCATATAGTGGGGATGTCTCTGGCTTGGGCCAGGGGCAATTTCCCTCCACCTTTTACTTTTAGGGTTAGAAGTTACGAGGGGGCATTGGCAAGAGGCCTTGAAGAATGGGGATTACCCCCTCAGAGAAGCCTTTCCATCATGGTCAGGAACACCGTGGCCATGGGGAAAGTTCTTCTGCGACAAATCCCAGCAATACCTTGAAGGAGGGTGATCAGGAAAATGGAGCGCGCTGAAGAAATTACTGAACTTAAAGTAAGACCGATTGAGATAAGGGATGATCTGGACGCGTTGATAGCGGTCCTCCCTCCCCACATCCAGGAAGCTCTCAGACAAATAAACCGGGGACATGAGCTTTTGGAGGTAGTTATGGACCTGGGAAGGCCTCCTGAGGCTCGCTTTGTGAACGGCGAGGTTATCCTTAGCGAGAAGGAGGTCACCCAGGAGGATATTGATTATGTAGTCTCCAGGATAAGCGAGTTTGGGGAGGATAATAGAGCGGGCATAGAACGAACCCTTCACCGCATCTCGGCTATAAGGAATCGGAAGGGCAGGATAGTAGGCCTTACCTGCCGGGTGGGGAGGGCCGTTTATGGCACCGTTGACATAATCAGGGATATAGTGGAATCGGGCAAAAGCATATTGCTCTTGGGGAGGCCTGGGGTGGGCAAGACCACCATGCTCCGGGAAGTTGCCCGCATCTTGGCCGAGAAAAAGAGGGTAATCATCGTTGATACCTCCAATGAGATCGGGGGGGATGGAGATATACCTCACCCTGCTATTGGCAGGGCCCGCCGGATGCAGGTCCCTACTCCATCCCTTCAGCACGAGGTTATGATAGAAGCGGTGGAAAACCACATGCCTGAGGTTATCATCATAGACGAGATTGGTAGGGAATTAGAGGCTCAGGCAGCCCGCACCATCGCTGAGAGGGGTGTCCAGCTTATCGCTACTGCCCACGGTGAGACACTGGACAACCTGATGATGAACCCGACCCTGGCTGACCTTGTAGGCGGTATTGAAAGTGTGACCCTTTCAGATGAGGAAGCTAAAAGGAGGGGGACCCAGAAAACGGTTCTGGAGCGCAGGGCTCCTCCGACCTTTGATGTGGTGATAGAGATAAAGGACTGGAACCGTCTGGCTATCCATCACGATGTGGCTGCAGCGGTGGATGCTATTTTGAGGGGCAATCCCATACCAGCTGAAATCCGCTACCGGACTGAGGACGGGAGAGTGTTCAGGGAAAGGGCTACCATCCCACCGCCTTCCCTGGAGAGAGCGCCTTTTCTACCGCGCATTTCGCCGGTCAGGGAGATGGCTTCAATAAAAGGTTACCTTTACGGCATAGGAGAAAACAAGGTCAGGCAAGCGGCTCGCAAGCTTCAAGTTCCGTTCATTGTGGTGAAAGACTTGAACCAGAGCGATGTCTTTATCACCCTCAAGAGCTTTTACCGGAAGCGTCCGCAGCCTGTAGTGGAGGCGGAGAGGAGGGGAATTCCTGTTTATGTGCTTCGTTCCAACACAGTAGCGCAGATAGAAGAATGCCTGGCTGATATCTTTGAGCTGGGGCAGGGGGGCGCTGATCCCCTTGCCCTGGCCATAAGGGAGGCGGAGGAAGCGATAAAAAAAGTGCTTAGCGGGGTCCCAATGGTGGAATTGAGTCCCCAGAGCGCTCCCATCCGCCGCCAGCAGCACCTTTTAGCAGCCCAGGCTAACCTTTCTTCTTATAGCGTAGGTAAAGAACCTTACCGTCGTGTAAGGATCTACCGCGGGGAATAATCGGATGTAATCTCAATCATTGCCAGAATCACCCGGTCACTCACGGAGTGGCCGGTTTCATCCAGCACCGGGAGCCGTTCCATGTTCTCTAAATTGTAAAGGCCTATCTCTATAAGATACCGGCCTTCAGGGAGTTCAGGGGGAATCGGTAAAGGGTAATCCTGCCAGTATATTTCCCCAGGAGGCCAGCGGGAAGTGGGGTAAAACCCTTCGCCGAGAAGTTTATCCATCCCGCTGCAGAATTTCCCTTCGCTGTTCAAAAGGTGGGTGAAGGCGGAATAATTCCGGCTGACGGGCCCTCTGGCTCTCCAGTAGAGGGTAAGGTAGATGGTTTCCCCCCGGCGGAAAGAAAGGCGCTCATCGTGGTGATAACGAACCCATCCGCTTCCACCCAAATCGTAGCCTATAAGTTCCAGGTTATCTCCAAAGCTTACTTTCAGGGGATGGGTTATTGGCGGAGTGGGAGGGAAGTGGTGCACATTTTCCAGGGAGAAAAGCAGAAGAGCAGGTCCACGGGTTATCTTCAGATGGACAGGAAGCCTGCGGGAGTAAACGGTTAGAAGGTCCGCCATAATGTGGCGAGGGTCAGCCAATTCCTCTTGCCACAAAACAAGCCATATCCGGCGGTGGCGGAAAGCCACTTCGTTTAGGAGCATTGAGGCTTCCCAGGAAGTTATAGGTTTGTCCACCCTGGGTAGTAGCCCGGGTGGGAACGGATAAACCGGCAGAGCCATGCGGTTATAGTATTCAAAGACCGGGAGGAAATGTCCGCCTACCAGTATCACCCCATCGCCGGGCTGAGCATTCTGATTGATATATTCCACGACCGTGCGGAAATCATCCCTTGAGAGCGCAGGGTTGAAGTAATAATTTCGCAGGGAAAGCAAATCGGTCCAGAGTAAAGCCAGGATAAAAAGGGACGAAAAGCGGTAAGCTTTTGCTATGCCTCCGGATAAAAGGAGCAGAGCAAGCGGCAGAGTGGGAAGGAGATAACGGGGGTGATATTTGGGATGGTTCAGAGTAAAAAGGAAAAGCAGGGAAGCGGAAATCAGGGTTATAGAGGCGGGGTAGAAGAGGGAGAAAAAGCGATGTCTCTGGTTTTTGTAGCGCAGAAAAGCTGTTGCTATTCCCAGCAAAACGAAGGCGAGAAAGAGAAGCGTCCCGAAATCAGCCCAGGGCCCACTGAGGGTTTCACCAACAGCAAAGGCGTAAAACCATTCCTTTAGAGCTTTGCTCAGGTTCAGGGTTCCTTGCCAGTAAGTGGCATTAAATTTAATCTGATTGAGGAGGTGAGGAACCCACGGGGAAAAACCCAGCGCAATAAAGAAAATGGAAAGCCCCAAAGCAAGCCTTGGCCAGGGGAAAAGCCTCCCATCGGCTCGCAAGATGCGCCTTATCATTACGTAACCGATCTGGGAGGCCAGGGCGAAAACCGAGAAGAAGTGGGTGTAAAGGGCGCTTAAGGTTGAAATGGCATAAGCAGTCCAGAGGCGCAGGGAGTTTTCTCTCCACCCCCGGCCAAGGAAATAGCAAGAAAGCAAGCACAGGGCCACCCAGAGAGTATATCCCCTTACTTCCTGGGCATAACGGATAAAAAACGGGGAAAAGGCCAGAAGTAGCATGGCTATCCGTGCGCTCCCAGGCCGGAAGATCCTAACCCCCAGGGGGTAGAGCAAGGCTACGCTTATAACTCCCCAGAAAACTGAGAAAAAACGCAGAGAAAACTCGCTCTTGCCGGCTAACCCTATCCAGAAGTGTAGGAGGATAAAGTAAAGAGGTGGGTGATCGGTCCCTCCTGTCTCTTTGAGGATTTCCCTGAGGCTTTTGGAGGCAATGTAAACGCTTATTCCTTCATCGTGCCACAGTCCTGGGTTGGCTAACAGGAAGCACTGGAGGAGGAAAGCCAGAGCGATTATTGCCAGTGTGAGGCTTTTCCTTTCGTCCCTCATTTTACTTCTACAACCTTAAGGAAAATGCTATCCTTGCCCGCTACCGGAAGCCTTGGCATTCCGGGAGCCTGGCTATCGTAAAGGCCTATTTCCAGACCATAAAGGCCCGGAGGGATGTCGGGAGGGATAACAAGGGTATGCAGGTCTTCTACCACTTCCCCTGCAACCCAACCTGTAGTGGGTCGCTTGCCTCCGGCAGGTATGCTATCGTCCTGGGCAAGCACACGGCCATCGGGTCCAAGCAAATGAACAAAGACTGTCCAGGATTTATCCGTTTCCTTCAGGGCTTTCCAGTATAAACTTACAGTTAGCCTTTCCCCAGGCTTTACCGTAACCGGTAAAAGGTCAATCCCTATCAGCTCTGCCACATCCCCAAAAGGTGCCTTAACCGGTATAGAAGGGTTAGGAAGGGTGAAGTTTCGTTTCACCCCTTGGACCTGGACCGTAGCTAAGGGTTGGGGGTTTTCTGAAAGGAGCAGGATTGTGGCAGGGCCCTCTTTTGCCGAAGGGGGTATTCTCAGGGGGCATTTTCCCAGCACCGTAGCTTCTTCAGGCCACTGGGAAGTAGGGAAGCCTTTCCCGGCCGGATGACAATGTTTTACGGATAAGCTCCCAGTAGAGTCCCTGAAGCCCAGGGTGATTTCATAATCGCCAGGTATTTTTTGCTTTGCTTCCCAGAGGAAAGTAAGGGTAAGGGCATCGCCGGGGTAGGCTTCGGATGGGGTTAGGGAAAAGCCTCGCAGGGTGAGCTCAGGAGTCACCGGAATATTAAGGGAGGGGTTTACGGGCAAAGTTTCGCCTGGGACAGGGGGCTTAAGTTCCTTGACCTCAATCTCTCCAAGGAAAGCCTGGACTCCTTGCGGTGCCCCTGCCGCATCCAGGATCTCAACCCCCTGAAGGGTCTGGGGTTCGTACAAAGTCAGGAAAAGCTTGTATTTCCCGGGTGGGGAAGCGGGCGGGAGTGGTAGTTCTGTTTCGCCGGGGATAAGTTCCCCCGGGCGCCAGCGGAAAGTCGGGTAAAAGTAAGAAGCAGGGCGACGATCGAGCTGCCCCCATGGGATGCCTTCTTCATCAGTAATGCGTAGAGAAATCTGATAGTCCTCATCTGTAGTGCTCAGGACCTGCCAGTAAAAGGTTAGCTTTTTCCCATCCCAATCGTAACCCAGAAGCTTAGCTTTCCCCCCAAAATTTAAATCCGTCCTGTGCTCGGGCTCAGGAAATGGAGGAAAATGGACATCGGGGGGTATTAAGTAATGGCGAAGGCGGACATGCCAGAAGGATGCGTCCACGGGAGCTGGCGTAGCGTATTTTTCCAGGAGCTTCAATATAACTCCGTTTGGATCCACCACTTCGTCTTGCCAGAGCACCACCCATACGCCTCTTTTTCCCCGCAGTATTTCGTTCAGCCTTTCCCCCACCTTCAAATCCAGGACATCCCGGGTGGAGAGGATCCGTAAAGGCGGGATGGGAACCCAGCCATTGTCTCCAAAATAGTAGGAAAAGACTGGATACATGTGGCCGGAGACAAGGATTATCGTTTCATCGGGCTGCTGATGTTCCCGGATGTAACGGGCCACGCTGCGGAAATCGGCCTTGGTGAAGGCCGGGTCAAAGTAAAGGTTGTAATCGGATAGGAGGAAAGGCCCGAGGACTATAGAAAGCAGAAGGATGGGGTGCAATTCCATAAGCCCACCGGCTATAGCCATAAGGAAGGCGGGGGAACTTATCATGAGGTAACGGGGGTTAAATTTGGGCGAGTGGTAGGCCAGGGCGAGGATGGAAGCCACAGGAACTAAAGAGTAAAGGGAGAGGAAGAAAGCTGCTCGCTTTTGGCGCAAGGAGAGAAAGATGATAGAAGCTACGAAGAGACCAGCCATCGCCCAGGCTATTGGCGTGGCCTTGTTTTCCAGCATGGTCTCTCCCACGCTGAAGGAAATGAGGGTTTTGCGCAGGGCTTCCCCCAGTTTCAGGTTCCCTTCCCAGTAACTGACATCAAACCGGTAGCGCTTCAGTAGGAAGGGAAGCCAGGGTAGATAGAGGGCCAGAGCAATCCCTTCTCCAGCCATAAGGCGGATGGTTGTCTTTACACGCTTTTGCGTGAGGGGATAAAGGGCCATTAGGGCCATGGAAAGCATCATAAAAAGGGCAAAATAGTGGGTGTAAAGGGAAGCTACAAGGCTACTAACCCAGGCTGAAAGGAGGGGTAGAGAAAAATCCCTCTCACAAATTTCCAGGAACAGGCGGAATGAGATGAGGGAAAGGAATGTGAGCATTGTATACATCCTGGCCTCCCGGGAGTACCAGAGGTAAAAGGGGGATAAAGCTGCAAATAGAGCTGCAACAAGGCCTGCTCTTTTGCCCAGCAATTTCGCTGCTGTTACCCAAATAGCGGGAACTATCAGGACTCCGAAGAGCAGGGAGAGGAAGCGAAGGGAGAATTCACTCCTGCCGGCAGCTCTGACCCAGAAGTAGAGGAGGTAATAATAAAGTGGGGGCTGAATATCTTCTGCCGTCCACAAGGTAAGTTCGGGCAGGCTGAGGCGTGTTAGGTAAGCGGAAACGCCTTCGTCATACCAGAGGCTTTGGGAGCTAAGGTGGTAAACCCCCAAGGAGAAGTGGAGGAAAACCAGCAAAATTAAAGGCCACCGGGTTTCAGTCGTAATCTTCATACTCGTAGTAACTTCCGGAATTCCCTTTGCGGAACAAAGGGCCCAGGATCAAGCCTGCTACAAATCCCCCCACGTGAGCCCACCAGGCTACTCCTCCGGTTACAGCGGTGGAGGTAGTTATGGTGGCGAAACCGTTCAGGAGCTGGACCAGGAACCAGCTTCCAAGGACCAGGATGGCCGGGACGGAAATCATCTGGAGGTAAAACAGGAAGGGGACAGCCATGATTACCCTGGCTCTGGGGTAAAACAGGAAATACGCTCCCAGTACGCCTGCCACTGCCCCGCTGGCTCCAACCATCGGGATTTTAGAGAGGGGGTTCACAAATACCTGGGCGGCAGCAGCGGCACAGCCACTTAAAAGGTAGAAGATAAGAAATCGCAAGTGCCCCATGCTATCTTCAACGTTGTCCCCAAAGACCCAGAGGTAAAGCATATTGCCAAAAAGGTGGATCCAGCCGGCGTGAAGGAACATGGAAGTGAAAACAGTAATGAGAACACTCGGATAATCGCTCCAGTGAATTATGCGCCAGGGGACAAGGCCAAAGACGGCGATGAAGCGATCCAGGTAGCGGCCAAGGCTGAGCTCAAAGAAGAAGACCAGGATATTGGCGGCAATTATGAGATAAGTGATTACCGGGAAACGGCGGGATGGTATATCATCAGCGAGGGGAATCATCGCTGTCCTCCTTTCGGTTCTTCCCTGTGGTAGGGGACCGGTATGTATTGAACCGAGGGGCGACGCTGAGCTGGCTGGCGGTAAAGGCTCATGAGGGCATATACTTCCTCAGGCATTTCGTTGCTTACGGGAAGGCCCAGCTCGCGGGCCTCTTCAAAAGTTATCGGATAATCGTGAGTCCACTGGCCGCAGCTGAGGGCTTCGGCCAGATTTTCGGCTCTGCTTTCGTCAAAGCCGTTGGCCATTAAGATTGCTTTGACTGTTCTGAAAACCTGCCGTCTTGCTTTTTCGGCCACATCGGCCAGGATTAGGGTGGTGTCATCAATTTCGTTTATGTTCTTCTTCTCCAGGACTTTCAGGACCGATGCGGCTGGATATTGGCCGAGCTGAGGGTCTACTGGCCCCAGGACAGCATTGTCGTCCATGATGATTTTATCGGCAGCTAAAGCGATAAGGGTGCCACCGGATAAGGCATAGTGGGGAACAAAAACTGTAACAGGGGCTTTGTGCCGGACTAAGGCGAAGGCAATTTGTTCTGCGGCCAAAACAAGTCCCCCAGGGGTATGGAGGATTATATCTATGGGCATATCCGGCGGAGTAAGCCTTATGGCTCGCAGGACTTCCTCCGAATCCTCTATGTCAATGAACCGGCTTAAGGGTATTCCCAGGAGGGAAATAGTTTCCTGACGGTGGATAAGGGTTATGAGCCTTGAGCCACGCTTTTTCTCAAGTTGTCTTATGAGGCGGTGGCGTTCCATTTCCAGGATGCGTTGTCTTACCATAGGGCTTAAGCTGGCTAAAATTAAAAAAATCCAGACTATATCCAGGACGCTCATTCCCTATTCCTCCAGAAGGTCTGTAGAATTATACCATGCGCGGGGGTTTTCCCCAAAGTTTTGGGGATTTTAGGCTCCCTTACTTTATTCCGGGAATAAAACCTTTTTCAGGAATTGGCCCGTGTAAGAATGGGGCATCATGGCCACTTGCTCCGGAGTTCCTTCAGCGATAACCCATCCACCTCTGTCTCCGCCTTCCGGCCCCAGATCAATTATCCAGTCGGCACACTTTATCACATCCAGGTTGTGTTCAATGACTATTACCGTATTTCCGGCATCTACCAAGCGGTTCAGGACGTTGAGGAGCTTTTCAATGTCGGCAAAGTGGAGGCCGGTAGTGGGTTCATCCAGGATGTAAAGGGTGCGGCCAGTGGCTTTGCGAGAGAGCTCCCGGGCCAGCTTTACCCTCTGGGCTTCACCGCCTGATAAAGTTGGAGCCGGCTGGCCAAGTTTTATATATCCAAGCCCAACATCGTAAAGAGTCTGAAGTTTAGCCTTTATCTGGGGTATATTCCCGAAGAATTCCATAGCTTCTTCAACGGTCATGTCCAGGACTTCGGATATGTTCTTGCCCTTGTAGCGGATTTCCAGGGTATCGCGGTTGTAACGTTTGCCTTTGCATACATCGCATGGGACATAAACGTCGGGCAGGAATTGCATTTCAATCCGGATTATGCCAGCACCTTCGCAAGCCTCACATCTACCGCCTTTAACGTTGAAGGAGAAGCGGCCTGGGGTGTAACCCCTGAGGCGGGCTTCGGGTAAGGAGGCAAAAAGCTCCCTTATGGGGGTGAAGGCCCCGGTATAAGTGGCCGGATTGCTCCGGGGAGTTCTCCCAATGGGTGATTGGTCCACATTCACCACTTTATCAATGTGCTCTATGCCTTCAATGAAGAGGAATTTGCCGGGCTTTTCCCTGGCCCTGTAAAGCTTTTGAGCCAGGGCTTTGTAAAGGATTTCTATCACTAAGCTTGATTTACCTGAACCCGAAACCCCCGTGACGCAGATGAAGGTCCCAAGCGGGAAGCGAACAGTTATGTTTTTGAGGTTGTTTTCAGCAGCACCATGGACGGTGATGAAGTGGCCGTTTCCTGGCCGCCTGGCTTTTGGAACCTCAATCTTCCTTTCCCCTCTCAGATACATACCTGTAATGGAGCGAGGACAGTTTAGTAAGTCCTCAAGGGTACCAGCCACAACCACTTCTCCGCCCTTGTCCCCTGCTCCCGGCCCCAGGTCAATAATGTAATCAGCGGAGCGAATGGTATTCTCATCGTGCTCTACCACTATGACCGTGTTGCCAAGATCCCTTAGGTGCTTGAGGGTTTGAATCAGGCGAGCATTGTCCCGCTGGTGCAAACCTACGGATGGTTCGTCCAGTATGTAAAGAACTCCAGCCAGCTGAGAGCCTATCTGGGTGGCCAGCCTTATCCTTTGAGCTTCCCCACCCGAAAGGGTAGAAGCTCTGCGGTCAAGGGTGATATAATCCAGGCCGACATCCATCATAAAGCGGAGGCGGTTCCGGAGCTCTTTGAGGATCTGGTGGGCGATCATACGCTCCTTTTCACTTAAGGGGGAATCCGGCCCCTGAAGGCGTTCTACCCATTCCAGGGCTTGAGATACCGACATGGAAGCTACCTGAGCGATGTTTTTGCCATCCACCGTAACGGCCAGAGCTTCGGGGCGGAGCCTTGTGCCTTTGCAAGCGGGGCATGGTAAAGCTGTCATGTAACGCTCAATCTCGCTCCGGATATAATCGGATTCAGTTTCCTGGTAGCGGCGCTGGAGGTTCGGTATTACCCCTTCAAAGGGGATTTCATAATAGTGAATATGTCCGTGCTGGTCGGAATAGGGTAAAGAAACCAGCTCGCCCGAGCTTGTGCCGTATAGGATTATATTCAATTGCTCTTTCGTGAGCTCACGCACCGGGACGTTCATGGGGATCTTGTAGAATTCACAGACGCGGCGGAGCAGATACATGTAATAGCGGGAGGTTTCTTTCCCGAGGTATCGCCAGGGTTCTATAGCTCCATCCTTCAGGCTAAGGGATTTATCGGGTATAACCAGGTCAGGGTCAATTTCCATAATTACACCCAGGCCGGAGCAATGGGGGCAAGCCCCGTGAGGGCTATTGAAGGAGAAAGTTCTGGGCTCAATTTCGGGCAAAGATATTCCGCAGTCCACGCAGGCTGAGTGCTCCGAGAACAGGAGGTCGCGGTAACCATCGCCTTCCATTATTGAGACCACAATAACTCCATTGCCAAACTTTAGGGCTGTTTCCACCGAATCAGTTAGACGGTTACGGTAGTCCTCATCTTCAGTGTGATGGATTATTAGGCGATCCACCACTGCCTCAATGGTATGGAGCTTGTAGCGGTCCAATTCAATTTCCTCGTCCAGCTCCATGATTTTGCCGTCAATGCGGGCTCTCACATATCCGGCCCGGCGGATTTCTTCCAGGACATTTTTATGGTGGCCTTTGCGCCCTCTGACCACAGGTGCCAGGAGCATTACCCTTGTGTTTTCAGGCAGGGAAAGGATAGAATCAACGATTTGTTGTGGGGTCTGTGGTGAAATCTCTTTCCCGCAATTTGGGCAGTGAGGTTTACCCACCCTGGCGAATAGGAGGCGGAGGTAATCGTAGACCTCGGTAACGGTTCCGACAGTGGAACGGGGGTTGTGGCTCACTCCTTTCTGGTCAATGGAAATAGCTGGGGAAAGGCCTTCAATCACGTCTACATCGGGCTTTTCCATAAGGCCCAGGAACTGGCGAGCGTAAGCTGAGAGGGACTCTACATAACGGCGCTGGCCTTCAGCATAAAGGGTATCAAAAGCAAGGCTTGACTTACCGGAGCCTGAGACCCCGGTTATAACCACAAGTTTATCCCTGGGGATTTCCACCGTTATGTTTTTCAGGTTATGCTCCCTTGCCCCCCTTACTATGATTTTGTTCTGCCCCATCTCCTTCCGCCTTCTTGCTTTCAGGAATACTTCAAAAAATTTTAGCACCGAAAGGAACTCCAGGCAAGGGAAAGTGCCAGGAAGCGTTGTTTTGTTCCGAGCCTGAACTGATGTATAATGGTTTTATGAGGGTGCAGGATCTTTTGGAACAGGCGGTGAACCTCCTTGAAAGGGCTGGTTGTCCTGAACCCCGGCTTGATAGTTTGCTCCTTCTCTCCCACGCCACCGGGATGAAAAAGGAATGGCTTCTGGCTCATCCTGATGCTCAGGTAGAGGAAGAGAAAAGGTTGATTTTCTTTAGCCTGCTGGATAGGAGATTAAAGAGAGAGCCGCTCCCTTATATATTGGGCCGGATTGAATTTTATGGCATTACCCTGAGGGTTGACCAGCGAGCACTTATACCTCGACCGGAAACTGAGATCTTGGTAGATAAAGTGCTGGAGTGGGCGAAAAGCCTGCCCCGCCTTACCATAGCCGATGTGGGAACCGGCAGTGGGGCTGTAGCTGTGGTCCTTGCCTTGCATTTAAAGGACAAAGCTTACATCTATGCTCTTGATTCCTCTCCTCAGGCCTTGGAGCTCGCCAGGGAAAATGCGATCCTGCATGGTGTTGAAGGAAACGTTCGTTTCCTCTTGAGCGATCTGCTTTTAGCCCTTGAGGAGCCGGTGGATGCAATAGTGGCCAATTTGCCTTATATACCCACAGCTCAACTGGAAAAGCTTGCTCCTGAATTGCATTGGGAGCCACGGGAGGCTCTGGATGGAGGTTCGGATGGCCTTGAAAGCATCCGTAAGCTCCTTTCCCAGGCCCCAAATTATCTTAAGGAAAGGGGGGCAATATTCCTGGAAGTCGGTTCAGGCCAGGCCCGCAGTGTTAAGGCTTTGGCCCGCAGGATTTTCCCCTCCGCTCACATCACTTCTTTCCCCGATTTGAGAGGCATAAAGAGGGTGGTGAGGGTGGAAAATGCGTTTCCTTAAGCTTCTGACTTTAGCTGGTATTCTTATCGCTTTTTTCTTGAGGGTGCATTCCCTCGGGGATAAGAATGTGTGGTGGGATGAAGGGTTAGCGATACTGGCTGTCCGGCAAAGCTGGATTGAAACCACTTTGTGGACCGCTGGCGACGTTCATCCCCCCCTTTATTTCTGGCTCCTCTGGCTCTGGGTAAGGATTGTCGGAGAAACTGAATTCCTCGCCCGTTATCTCACCGTTATCACAGCCACCTTGACTGTAGCGGCAGTTTTTGCCCTCGCCCGCAGAATTGGAGGAACCAAAGCAGGACTCCTTTCCCTCTGGTTCCTGGCCATTTCCCGCTTCCACATCTGGTGGTCTCAAGAGATGCGGATGTATGCTCTGGCCTCCCTTTTCTTTGCGCTCTCAGCCTATTTCCTCCTGGAAGCAATAGCATCGGGCTCCGGGAAATCATGGGCTGGATGGATTACTTCCTGCGTAGCTGCTCTTTACACCCTTTATTCTGCCATTTTCCTCCTGCCCCTATGCGCTATCCCCATACTGGTCCAGGCTCTTGGAAAACCAGGCCGGCGGAAGCTTTTAGCCAGCTTTGCTTTGGCTTTCGGGGTAGTTATCCTGCTGTGGCTTCCCTGGCTGATCCTGGCCCTTCCCAGGATGAAATCCTGGTCAGTGGTAGAGAAACCTCCCTCCATCGCCTTTGTCTTGGAGCTTAACGCTGTTCTCCTGGCTACTGGGCTCTCCACTCACCTGGAGCGCTTTCTCCCGCCTGGTTTCTTCATAGTAATTATGGCTATCGTGGGCATCCCCATTCTCCTGAGGGAAGATCGCAGGACTTTACCTGGAATTCTGATGCTTGCGAGTGGAGTGCTTTTACAGCCGGTGATGGTCTGGGCCTTATTACAGCCGCGCTCTGTTTTCTACGTCCCGAAGCTGGAAGCCCGCTATTTTATCCCTGCCGCACCTTTCTTCTACTCCCTTCTGGCTATATCCCTGGCAATTTTGAGCAAGAAGCTGCGCTTCCTTGGCCTGCTTTTAACCGTTGGCACGTTTTCCTTCATGGCTGCCTTCTTGCCTCAATACTATATGGAGCGAGATTGGGAAGATGATATGCCCATAATAGTGCGCCTAATCCAGATCTACGGTCGCCTGAATGATGGAGTAATTTTAATTTCAGGCGATAGGTTCCCTGAATTTGGCTACTATTACAATTCGCCATCCTCCGGCATACACCTCCCTCTCTACGCTGTTCCCCGCCTTTCTCCCACCATTTCCCCTGATACTGTTGAATCTGAACTGGGCTGGATAATCGGCTCTCACCCGAGGGTCTGGCTTGTGGCAATCAAGCCCTTCCTGCAAGATCCCGAAGGGGTTGCTTTAAAGTGGCTATCGGAGAAAATGAATATAGCCCTGGAATACCATTTTAAGCTGGATTCACTCTACCTGTTCTCTCACAGTGACGAACTGGCCGTGCCCTCGCGTGAAATTAAGCCCCTTATACCTCTGGAACAGGAATTATATCCGGGGGTAAAGGTGCTGGGGTATGACCTTATGGATCGGGCGGGTAGGCAGGGGGCCACTGTTCACCTGGGGCTATTTGTGGAGCTGGAAAAACCAGCTTCTATCTGGGTTGAAGCAATCTCCCCCCGGGGTTTTCCCTTCCCGGTGGATTTTTTTACTCTGGAACCGGGATACCATTATAGGCTTGTAAGCTTCAAGATAGCTCTCTCCGAGTTGGGGAACCACAAGCTAAGGGTAAGGGCAGACTCAGAGGCCTTGTATCTGGGAGAAGTGAAGGTTAAGTGGGTGCTCTTTGGTCCCTATGCAGGCGAAGGAACTGGTGAAATTAAGCATCCTCTTTCCGTCAAAATCGGTGACAGTATAAAGCTTGTGGGATATAACTTGGTTGGGGTAGAAGAGCCCCCCGTCCTTCGCCCTGGGGAAACCCTTATCCTTGAGCTTTTCTGGGAAGCCGAAGCCCCTGTTGAAAGGTCTTACACTGTTTTCACCCACCTTCTGGGGCCCATTTTGAACCCAGCTACTGGCAAACCTGTCTGGGCCCAGGATGATCAGGAACCGCTGGAAGGACTTTATCCCACCACCCATTGGCCGCCAAATGTGCGGTGTAAAGATCGTTACGAGCTCAGTTTGCCACCTGACGCCCCTCCTGGCGAATACATCTTAGAGGTGGGAATGTATCTCAGAGAAACGGGGGAAAGGCTTCCTGTCAGCGGCGAGGGGGCTGATCCCGAATTGCGCCGGATAATTTTAGGGACAATAAAAGTGGAGGATTGAGATGGAAAAGGTTGTAGAGGACATAAAAGCTACGGCTTTCCAGGAGAGTGGGGTTCAGGTTCTGGGGGTGGAGGCAGTGGAAAGCATCGCCAGAAAGTGGGGGCTGAAGCTGAAGGAAGTGGAACTTCTGGCTCTTGAAACAGGGGTTATGCCTCGCCGGTACCTCCGGAATCTGGGAACAGTGGGGTTTGAAGGGCAAAAAAAGCTCTTAAAATCCAGGGTCGCGGTAATAGGCTTAGGAGGACTCGGAGGATACGTCTCTCTGGCTCTGGCCCGGATGGGGGTGGGGACTCTTGTCCTGGTGGACGGGGATGTGTTTGCGGATCACAACTTGAACCGGCAGGTTTTAAGCGAAGTAAGCGTAATAGGGGAACCGAAAGCTGAAGTAGCCAGGAAAGCAGTGGCCCGGATAAACCCGGCCGTTGAAGTAATAGCGTGGAAAGAATTCGTCCGGGCCGAGAACCTGGATAAGATTCTAGGGGGGTGCCAGGTGGCAGTGGATGGCCTGGATAGCCTGCCGGTGAGGCTGGAGCTGGAAGAGGCAGCTCGCAAAGCGGGCATACCTTTAGTTCATGGAGCGATAGCGGGCTTTATGGGCCAGGTTTTGACCATATTTCCGGAAGACCCGGGTTTAAGGGCCATCTATGGGGAGAGCCCCCCCGAGAAGGGCGCTGAGGTGGAGTTGGGAACCCCTGCCGCTACCCCCATGATGGTGGCTGCTGTTCAGGTTCAGGAGGTGATCAAAATCCTTCTCGGTAGGGGCCAGCTCTTGAGGAGAAAATTGTTGCTTATAGATACGGAGAGATGGGCTATAGAAATTGTGGAATTGTAACAGAGACTCACCGTACCCAGGCCTCCCTCAATTTTTCAGCTGAGGAGCTTGATAAGCTTTTCCAGGTTTATCCCGAAACCGATGAAGACCTGGTCGTCCACCACGATAGTGGGGGAGAGGAGCTTTCCCGTTAATTTCTTCAATTCCTCAGCAAAAGCCGGGCTTGAGCTCAGGTCTTTCTCCTCAAAGGTTATCCCTTTCTGAGCGAAGAAACTCTTCGCCGCTTCACAATCAGCTCAATATGGCTGGGTATATATGGTCACTTTCCTCATGGAACCCTCCTTCTGATGGATTCTTTCAACTGGTCAATCTCGGTTATCGGCAGCCGGCATGCATAGTTTTCACAAAGGTAGACAGTGGCCTTGCCCTCAATGGGAGACAAAGGTTCAAGCCATGGGGCCAATCTTTCAGGTTTTTCCGGCCTGAAAAGGATTATTGATTCGGGAATGAAATGGGCATTCAGGAGCCGGAGGAAGTCTTCCGCTTCATGCCTTGATTTTGCCGCCACAACGATCTCTTTCGTAGGGCCAAGGGCGAAGTCCGCGGCCGTAAGGAGGAAAGTGTAAGCAGAAGGCGAATTTCCTATGACCCCTGAAGCCCCTTCCAGAATTTTCCAACCCTCTCTTTCCAGTTCTACCCTCCCGGTAATGCGGCCAAGTTTGAGCAAGATCATGGCCGCTACGGAGTTTCCGGATGGTATAGCTCCATCGTAAAAGGTTTTTATTGGAGAAAGTGGCCCTTTGGAGAAGAAAAGGCCATTGCCCTCGGGATCGCGGAAAAGTTCCAGCATTTTTGTTGCCAGGTTAACGGCCTCTTCAAGGTAACAGGGTTTGAAGGTTGTGTTGTAAAGCTCCAAAAGACCCCACCCTAAAAAGGCGTAATCATCCAGAAAACCGTTGATGCCACTTTCTCCGTCAAAGTAGCGGTGATATAAAAAGCCTTCACTGGTGCGCATTCTATCCAGCAAAAATTCAGAAGCCAGGATAGCAGCCCGTATATAATCGGGGTTATTCAGGATTCTGCCACCCATAGCCAGAGCAGCTATCATAAGCCCGTTCCAATCGGTCAATATTTTCTCATCCCGCGGGGGACGCGGACGTTTCAAGCGAGCCTGGTAAAGGGCCTCTCTGCTTTCCTCCAGGAGTTTTTCAAGTTCCTCCACACTTATGCCTCTTTCCTCAGCGAACTTGTGCGGCGACTTTTGAACGTGCAGAACGCTTTTCCGGTTTTCCACTCCATAAAAGGAGGCAAAAAGCTCCCCTTTTTCTTTGCCCAAAATAGCCTCAATTTCTTTCCGGGTCCAGAGGTAGAATCTGCCCTCTTCTCCCTCGCTCTCTGCGCTTTCGGAAGAATAAAAAGCTCCTTCTGGAGCTTTCAGATCTCTCAAGGCGTATTCAAAGATGCGGGAGGCCATTAAAGCATAAAAGGGCTTGCCGGTTGCCTGGTAAGTCTCCAGGAAAGCAATTGCCAGGAGAGCCTGGTCATATAACATTTTCTCAAAATGAGGAACAAGCCATTTTTCATCAACCGAATAACGGTGGAAGCCAAATCCGATGTGATCCCAGATACCTCCTCTGCTCATACCTTCCAGAGTTTTTTCAGCCATGGCAAGGGCCTTATTTTCTCCAGTGCGTCTCCACCACCGAAGGAGGAAAAATATATGATGAGGGGTCGGGAATTTGGGTGCCCCACCAAAGCCACCGTAATCGGGGTCAAACTGAAAGGAAAGCTCTTCATAAGCGAGGCGAAGGAGCTTTTCCGTCACTGCACCGGCATAGGAGGAGCCGGGAATTTTCAGCAGAATTTCCCCGATCCTTTCACCAGTTCTCAGAATGAGTTCTTTCTGGTTGTTCCAGAGGTAAGCAATCCTTTCCAGTAAATCCTTCAGGCCTGGCAGGTTGCCACGACTTTCTTTAGGAAAATAAGTGCCAGCGAAGAAAGGTTTACCCTCAGGAGTAAGAAATACCGTTAAAGGCCACCCACCGCCTCCCGTCATAGCCTGGCAAGCGGTCATGTAAAAGTGGTCCACATCAGGTCTCTCTTCCCTGTCCACTTTTACCGGGACAAAGTAGCGGTTTAGGAGTTCAGCTATATCTTCGTCCTCAAAGGATTCCCTTTCCATAACCATACACCAGTGACAGGCCAGATACCCTATGGAGAGAAACAGGGGCTTATCTTCAGAGCGCGCTTTTTCAAAAGCTTCCTCTCCCCACGGATACCAGTCAACCGGGTTATAGGCGTGGTGTAGGAGATAAGGGCTTTTTTCGTGGATAAGGCGATTGGGCTTTCTGCTCATGTTTTCCACCTGTTCAAAAAAGCGTACTCTTTCAAAGGAAGCCTCGGAGGCCTTGTCCGCTCGGCTTCTACTTGCTTTTCGGTCAAAAGCGGACTTATGGTCTCAGAGTGCTTTCCTACTATAACCAGGGTTATGACTTTCATGTCTTCAGGTATGCCCAGGATTTCTTTAACCCTTTCTTCGTTGTAGCCGGCTATCGGGTGGGCTACAAGACCGAGCTCAGTGGCTCTCAGAATGAGGAAAGCGGTGGCCATTCCGGTGTCAAAAAGGTAATACTCTCGTCCCTTTATATCGCAATCCAGGTCCTTCCGTGTGACCACAGCAACAATCATGGAAGCAAGTCTGGTCCATTCATTCCCCTTAGACATGGCTTGCCAGAGTTCCTCCAGCGTTCCCCGGTCGTATACAAAAACAAATCGCCAGGGCTGGTTGTTGAAGCAGGAAGGGGCAAGTCCGGCGCTTTCAGCCAAATCTTCTATCAATTCCAGCGTGATATCTACAGGCTCCAAGGAACGATAAGCTCGGCGAGCCTTAATGGCTTCTTTCACTTCCATAAGCCTCCTTTCCTTCAGTTTTTGAAAAATTTTACCTAACCCCACCATCTGTAACAAAAGACTTTTGTCTCAGGCTCGTGAAAGGCAGCACAAATTTGACTTTTTTGGTCTATTTTGTTAAAATTAAAAGGGAACTATCCAGGGAGGTGGGACAATGGCCAAGGCCAATGCAATCTTTACGGCTCTAAACCGGGGAGAAAAGATTAAGGCCCTGGAAATATGCTTTGAAGATGCCGACGATAAACTGGAGGAGAAAAAGTTCTGCTGCATACTGGCGGAAAGGCTCGGGATCACCCCGGATAATGCTCCTGAGTCCCTGAAAGAAAAAGTCTCCTCTTGTTCTATCATTCTTGAATCCTGAACTTATGGTGAGTGGGAGGAGACCCCGGCTCCGTTAAATGTATGACTTCCCATCCCCTGCGTACCAGTTCATCGGCTATAAAGCGGCGGTGACAGCGGAACCATAGTTTCTCAGCGCACATAATGGCTGTCCGCTTGTGGAAAGCTATAAACTCTAATTTTTCAAGGCCTTTCTGAAATTCTGGGCTCTTTAAATGCTCCTCATAGCCGCCAGAGCGATAGCCACCCAGTTCGTTTCCGAGCCAGATGTATTCCATCCCGGCAGCTTTGAGGGCCTGCTCCAGGTTTTCCCGATTGAATTGGGGATTCCTGGGGGAGTAAGGGAATCGCCTTACGTCTGCTACTATTTTGATTTTCTGCTCCTTCAAAAGAGAGATGAACTCTTCCAGAGTGCGGTTGGAATGACCCACGGTATAAATAATCTCAAGCTCCTCTTTCCTCGCCAGCACAGCTCCTGCAAGAGCCAAACCGCACAGGAGGGCCAGCCAGAAGGGGGCAAAAGAACCCCATTCCCTTCTTAAAACCCCTCCTACCCCGGGTGAAAAAGAACCCAGGAGGCCTGAAATCGTCCCCACAAGCCCAAGGAAGCTACCCCTGTATTCGGCCGGGGCCTGGTGAGCTATGAAAGCACTGTAGGCTATCCATGCCAGTTGAGATGATGCAAAAAGCAAAAGAAGCACGATCCAGAAGGCCAGCGATGGCTTCATGTAGGCCAGGATAACCATTAAGGAGGGGAAAAGCACACTCCCAACCACCAGTACCTCTGCATCCCCGTAGCGGTCAGTTATCCTGCCAGCTACAAGGCTTACCATAGCCAGGGCTATGCTTCCTATAGCCATAGCTTCGTTCACTTCCGACTCATTCCATCCCCACCATTCCTGGGCATGCAAAGCTATAAAAGGCCCCCAGATGGTAAGGTTGTTAAGCCAGTTAATGGCGATTGAAGCTATGAGGGCAGGGAAAAATGAGCCTGAGAAGATGTCCCTCCATGAAGCAGCCTTTCCGGTTTGCGCAGGCCTGGGTGGTTCCTCTAACAGGATTAGCCTTAGTGGCCCGCATATCCCGGAAACAATAGCTGTGCCGAGGAAAAGGTGATTGTAGCTTGCATGCTTGATGAGCCAGGAACCGAGAGCAGGTCCTGCCACGTATCCTAATCCTGCTGCGAATTCAAACAAGCCAAAGGCGCTTCCCGTAGATTCATCAGTGGTTGACTCAGCCACAAAAGCTATAAATCCGGGCCACTGAATAGCGCTAATTACGTTTATGATTACAAGAATAAGCACCGCCTCATACCAGGACCTGGAAAAAGCCAAAGCCACATAAAGGGGAATGAACGAAAAGGTGGGGATTACGATGGACATCTTCCGGCCGAAGCGATCAGCGACGATCCCTCCCAGGAACTGGGTAGCTGCGTAGCTTGCGGTCATTAAAGTAAAGGCAAAACCGACCTGGATATCCCCTGCCCCTCGTTCTTTCAAGTAAAGGGGCAAAAGGGGGGACCAGGTCATAGAGCCCGTAAGCATGAGAAATGTAGTAATTGAAAGAACCAGGAGGTTTCTGGAAAGATGCTTTCTTGACCGCATACACAACTATATTATCACTGCCCGCTTTCAAGGTCAAGCTGCATCCGGTAGAGTAAATGGGGACAAAAGTCTGACTCCGGGTGAGCTCGGGATACCAGGATGGGAAAGTTACCAGGTAATCGGCCCCGCGGCTCAGTATGAATTCCTCCAGTTTTTTCTCATTCCGTATAAATGGGATTACCTCAGGATTCACAAGGCCTGCCAGGTCCAGGATATCCCTGTTTGAAAAGTAACCGATGGCCCCTATGTCATGGACGGCGATCAGGGAGCCGGGAGGGGTGTTCTGGGCAAGCCAGTGAGCAACATTCACCATCTCGCACTGGATTATGCCCACATCGGTGGCGTAGGCTCTTGCCCCCAAAAAGAGGAAGGCCAACAAGATAATGAGGGTTGATATGCCCCAAACCCTTCTCAATAGCACAGGGATTTTGACCATAAGTTCCAGGGTTCCCGGAACTCCAAGGGCCACCAGCACCGGGATCACCGGCATCACATATCGCCCATGCTGGTAGCTAACCGGAAGGCGAAAGGCATAAGCCAGGGGTAAAAGGATAATCCACAATATAGCCACAGCTTTGAAGGCTTTGTCCCTGGCCTTAATCCCCTTTACTACGCTCCAAAATACCCCTGGTAAAAGCATGACTTGCGCTCCCACCAGCGCTGGGCTGAGGACCCGCCAGAATCGCACCCATATGGGAATTTTCTCCACCAGTTCCCTATATTCTGCAGCCTTGGCGTAAAAAGTGTTGGGGAAAAAGTTACCGGATAGATGATAGTTAAAAGCACCATAAGACACCAGGCAAAGGCTCATCCCTCCGGCGAAGGTTAAAGCCTTTAGTGGGCTTCTGTAAATAGCCACCAGAAACACGAGGATTGCCAGTATTAACCCCTCTGGTCTGGTAAGACATAAAAGCCCCAGTAAAAGGCCCATCATTACCGCTCTTAGCCCGCAACGCCCCTGGAAAGGCCAGCCTTCCAGAAGAAGAGCGATGGAGAGGATGGAGAGAAAGGTGAAAAGGGGTATTTCCATTCCAGATACGGCAGCCCAGGCCATGTGCCACTCCAGGGCAGAGAAGCACGAAGCTAAGAACGCTTCCTTTTTACCCCATCCAAAGCTGATGGCAAGCTTTTGAACTGCCCAGGTAATTGTCCCGGATAAGGCGATGCCCAGGGAAAATGTCCAGGCTTTGTAGTTAAGCCCCAAAAGATAAGGTAAAGCCAGCAGAAGAGACCACAGAGGCGCAGTAGAGCCAGCGCTCGGGTGGCCAGGTATATAAGCCCACTCACCATAGTGAGCAAGGTTTCGGGCATAAGTCTGGTGGATCCAGGCGTCGTCCAGGGGAAAGCCGGCTGCTCTTGTGGTTAGAAGGAAGATAATGGGGGCGATGGCTGAAAGGATCCAGGGCAACATATTTCCAGGTCTAAGGGGAGGGCCCTTTGCCCTCCCCTTTAATTTACGCTTGTTTCTGGACGGCCGGTGGTCTAACCCGGAAGAGGGTGAAGGCGGCCAGTATCAGGAGGCCTCCGTATAGGGCGTAAATCACAAGCCAGCCGAGCCCGGGCCGTGCCAGGTTGAAGAAATCGGCCATGGGGCCACCAATTCCCGCACCAACTATGCCAGCGCCTGCTCCTGCGAGGTTGGAGATGCCAAGGAAAAGGCCAGCTTTATCCGGAGGTACGATGTCAGTCCCGAGGGCCCAGTTTGTGGCCATGAATATTCCTGCCCCTATGCCTATTATGCACCCACTCACCATTACCATGGGGATATTTGGGGAGAAAAGCAGAAGGAAAGTCCCCAGCGCACCGATTAAGCAGGAAGCCAGCACAAGTCTGAATCTCCCAAACCGGTCCGAAAGCCAACCGCTCACGAGGGCAGAAGGCAAAAGGAAAGCAGCTACAACGGCCATAAGGATGGCAGTAAGTGTGACGGGGTTCTCAACCTTCAGGACGTCGCCCAAGAAATATTGAGCGAAGCTTTGGATGGAGTTTACTGCTGCCAGGAAGAGCAAGCGGTTTATGACCCACCATATGAAACCGGAGTGGTAAATGGCTTCTGGTCCCAGGCCAACCCTGGCGGCAAAATAAACTCCAATAATAATGGAGCCGGCCATAGCCAGAAGTCCAGCCAGGCCCACAATGGCTATGCCCAGGACGGTGGCACCGGTTTGTCCCCCAATCCAGCTCACAAAGCGTTGGGAAAGCTGAGTTATCGCCACAAAAATAACCGTAAGGGCTACAAGCCTGAGGAGAGGCCCGCCCAGCGGTTCCGCAGGCCTTTCTTTGAGAGGTTCTTCGTGGACGAAAATCACCGTTATAGCCATAGTAATAAGGAAAGAAGCCATAATGAAACCGATAGCTCCCCACAGGTAGCCTTTTTCTAACATGGGCCCAACGACGATCACTATGAGGATGGGCAGTAATTCCATAATGGCTTTAACGCCTGAGGCTCTACCCCTCTGATCTTCAGGGACAAGATCGGGAATGAGGCCCTGGAGGGCGCCGTGGGCAATGTTAGAAGAGAACTGGAGAAGGAGGATGCCAGCAAAAAGGGTCCAGTAATCCCTGGCCAATCCTATGATGGTCAGGAAAATGATGTCCAGAATTGTGCCTACAAAGATGAAAGGCCTCCTTTTACCCCATCGGGAAGTATTGCGGTCGCTCAGGAGTCCGGCCATGGGCTGGATCATCATAGCTACAGCGAGGCCTGCTACCCTGACGTAAGCGAGATAAGTCCCTTTGACTTCAGGAGGCACAAATTTGACTACAAGAAAGGGAAGGATCAGGGGGGTTATGCTTCCGGAAGCAATGTTCAGGCCAAGCCAATAAATGTTTATAGTGATGTAATCCCACCACCTTAGCTTCTTCATAGTTTGTCCTCCTCTATTTGGGGACAAATTTTATGGCATCAAAACCTATAAGCCGGCTTAAATAGGGCTCCCCGGTGTTATCCCCCAGGAAAACGAACTCATTGCCCTGGGCATTGAAGTAATAAGTGCCGAGGCTTACCCATTTATCGGCGTAAAGGGATTGATTTACAATTTTGTCGTGGCGTTGGCCGGCGTGGAAAATGCGGTAGCGGGCCCGAGTGGTGTTGGCATATTGCTTAGGGATGAAGGCAAAAACTTCATAGTAGCCTGGCCGGGGCAGAGATGGCCTCCATATACCGTAATTTTCCAGATTATAGGTGGCATTGCGGGTCCAGTACATATGCCCCCCGTAGCCAACAGGAGCACTGTGGCGGCCCCTTAGAGGCCCTCCCCATGTGAAACCAGGACTCAGTTCATCCACGATTATCGCTTCGCCAGGAGGAACCGGGCCAGGAGTCCACCAGAACTTTATGGTGGCAAAGCCAGTGTTCTCATAATAATGGATTATGAACCTATGGACACCACGAGTTACATAGCGGCTGGTAGAATAAACCGTTGCCGGCTGGTCCCACCAGGCATCAAGGAGGGGAACTGAATCAAGCCAGATTCTTACCCCATCGTCGGTGCGGACATAAAAGGTATAAGAGCCAGCTTGATCAAAGAAAATGTCAGCGGTCCAGCGGACAGAGAACCCATCCGGAGGGATTCTGGGGTCAGGGGAGCCTGTACCCCAGTCAAAATTTATAGCAGGGTCCTGGCGGGTGAAAACGGGAGTTCCTGCCAGTTCCTTGTTGTTGAAGTATTCTCCGGTCCAGATCCCCGGGGTAGGGACTGTAACCTGTTCCCAGGAGAGTTTGATAACGGCAAGGCCGGTGTGTTCGTAATATTCCAGGACAATGACGTGGTTTCCCGCGCTCAGGTCCTTCTCGGCAGTGTAAGTGGTAGGGGGCTGATCCTTCCAGCTGTCAATCAGAAGGTCGTTATCAACCCAGAGGCGAACTCCGTCATCAACTGTTACCGTGAAGCGATACCTTCCGGCAGTAAAGCTGATTACTGCGAACCAGCGGATTGAAAAGTTGTCAGAAGGGATGGATGGATCCGGGGAACCCATCCCCCAATCAAAGTTTATCTGAGCATCCTGGCGCACAAGCGCCGGGCTTCCCGAAAGGTTCGGATTATTGAAGTAAAGGCCGATCCAAACCGGAGAAGATGCTTCCGCCTGAAAGGAGGTAAGAGCAAGGGCAAGCAACAAACAAAGGGCTATTTTTGCTCGAAACATTTTAGCCTCCTCATCCTTTCGGCTATGATTTTTTCATAGCCCTGCATTGAAGGTTTAAACCACCCGCCTTTTACACCTTCGGGCAAATATTGTTGAGGGACCCAGTGCTCGGGGAAAGCGTGGGGGTACAGGTAACCTTTGCCATGTCCCAAAGCACTGGCATCGCGGCTGGGGTCCCTTAGATGCACTGGCACTTCCTTAGGTCCATGTTCCTCAATCTCTTTAAGGGCTTCAAAGTAAGCCCCTGCACTGTTGGATTTGGGTGCTGTAGCCAGGTAAAGGGTGGCAAGAGCCAGGTGGTATTGAGCTTCTGGCAGGCCAACCCATTCCAGAGCCTGGGCGCAGGCGGCTGTCACCACAATGGCCTGAGGATCAGCGAGGCCCACGTCCTCGGCCGCCAAAATCAAAAGGCGGCGCATTATGAAGCGCGGATCCTCACCCGCATAGACCATTTTTGCCAGCCAGTAGAGAGCTGCGTCGGGGTCTGACCCTCTAACGCTCTTTATAAAAGCGCTTATAGTGTCGTAATGTTCATCCCCTTCTTTATCGTAACGGATCGCTCTTTTCTGGATTGCGTCCTGCGCTATTTCAAGGTTGATGCGGATTACGCCGTCGGGATCGGGAGGGGTGGATTCAACAGCCAGCTCCAGGGCGTTCAGGGCAGCTCTGGCATCACCCCCAGCCACCCTCGCAAGATGTTCTAAAGCTTCCTCTGTTATTTCAACGTTGAGATTGCCGTAGCCTCGCTCTTTATCTTCCAGAGCTCTCTTCAGGATGATAAGGATTTCTTCTTCGGTAAGGGGGCGGAGCTGGAAGACCCGGGAGCGGCTTACCAGGGGAGGGATTACTTCAAAGTAAGGGTTTTCGGTAGTAGCTCCTATGAGGATTATGGTGCCATCCTCAACGTAGGGCAGGAGAGCATCTTGCTGTGCCTTGTTCCAGCGATGGATTTCGTCCACCAGGAGGATAGTGCGCTGCCCCAGAGTAGAACGACGAGCTCTGGCCTCTTCAACTATGCGTTGAAGGTCTTTAACCCCGGCCAGGACGGCGCTCAAGCTCTGGAAATGGCTTTTGGTGGCATTGGCTATGACCATAGCCAGGGAAGTTTTGCCTGTGCCGGGTGGCCCCCAGAGGATAAGGCTGGAAAAGAGGCGGTCAGTCTCTATAGCGCGTCTGAGCACTTTGCCGGGACCAATTATGTGCTCCTGGCCCACAAATTCATCCAGAGTGCGGGGCCTCATACGGGCAGCCAAGGGAGTTCTTCCCTCGCTCTGAAAAAGGGAAAGGATCTTAGGCACTTATCGCGCTCCCCGGTTTCTTCCGAGGAAATTATAGCATATCTTGACTATAAAGGCCAGTAGAAATTGCGCTCGGGCTTGACAAATCGCCTCAGAGGTGTTACTATCTTAATTGAAAGATTTAGCACTCTACCCCAAGGAGTGCTAAAAAGTCATGGGGAGACTGAGCAAAAGGACGGAGTTGATCCTTTCCCTGGTGATAAAGGAATACATAAGCACGGCTCAACCGGTAGGCTCGCTAACCCTGGTCCAGAAATATAACCTTAACGTGAGCCCAGCCACTGTCCGGAATGAGATGGCTCTTCTGGAGGCTGAAGGCTATCTGACTCACCCTCACACCTCCGCAGGCAGAGTGCCCACTGAAAAAGGTTACCGCTACTTTGTGGAGAAACTCCTGGAAACTTTTCCCCTCTCCCCTTCGGAGAAGCTTACAATCCAGCATCAATTCCACCAGGTGCATATGGATGTAGAACAATGGGGCCGCCTGGCGGCTTCAGTTCTGGCCAAGTTTACCAATTACCCGGCTCTGGTTACAGCCCCTGCCCCCCCAAGATATCGTCTCAAACACATTGACCTAATTCCATACTCTGAAAATGCCGTGCTTATGATCCTGGTCCTCAGCGGAGGAATTATCCGCCAAACATGGCTCTCTATACCTCCTTTCGTAGGGGGGCCAGAATTAATGCGAACTGCGGAAATCCTGGAAGAATTCCTCTACGGACTTTCCGCCCCCGAGATTGAAAGCATCGCTTCAAGGCTGGAGCCCTTTGCTTCCAAAGTAGCTTTGAAGGCTGCTGAAATAATGAATTTATTGGACCAGAGAGTTGAAGAACCAATATACCGGGAAGGCATTGAGGAAATTGTTCGGGAACCGGAATTTTCTTCCCCCAAGAGGTTTCAGGAACTGATGCGTTTCTTCAAAGACGATTCTTACCTCCGCTCCATCATGGACGAAATCCGCATAGTTAACGGAATCCAGGTGGTCATTGGAGGAGAAGGCAGGTGGGAGGAGTTAAGGGATTGTAGCCTGGTCCTGGCCCGATATGGAGCTAAGGAAAAGGCCTCCGGGGTGCTGGGTGTCCTCGGCCCCATGCGGATGACTTACGAGAGAGCTATATCCGTGGTAAGTTATGTGGCCAACTTGATGAGCGAAATGGTCAACAGACTTTTCTGAGGGAGGTGGAAAATGGCAGAAGTGGCCGAAGAGAAGGTCGGCGAAAATTTGGAAGAAAAGGTCAAGGAGCTTGAGGCCAGAATCTCTGAGCTCCAGAGCAAAGTTGAAGAATACCTGGATCAATGGCGACGTACTGCTGCTGATTTCGCCAACTACCGAAAGCGGGTCGAAAAGGAGCAGGCAGAACAGACCAAATACGCAAACGCTAACCTCATCACCAAACTTCTCCCAATTCTGGATGATTTTGAGAGGGCCTTTCAGACCATCCCCTCTCATCTGACAAAGCTGACATGGCTTGATGGCATATTCCTTATCCACCGCAAATTTCAATATATCCTGGAGCAGGAAGGCCTCAAGCCAATACAGACCGAAGGCCAATTCTTTGACCCCTTTTATCATGAGGCAATAGCTTATGAGGAGACTGACCACTACGAAGATGGACAGATTATCGGTGAGATTCAAAAAGGGTATATGCTTCACGATAGGGTCCTTAGGCCGGCTCTGGTGAAGGTAGCCAGGAAGAAGCCGGCTCCTCAGCCTCAGGCACCTGAGGAGGAGAAAAAAGTAATGGAGGAGGAAAGCCATGCCGGAGAGGATTCTGGGGATTGATTTAGGAACTACTAACTCTGTAATGGCGGTAATGGAGGGTGGAGAACCGGTTGTAATCCCTAACGCAGAGGGCGATAGGCTTACACCCTCTGTAGTAGCTATAAACCCCAAAACGGGGGAGCGCCTGGTGGGGAAGTTAGCCAAACGTCAGGCCATAACCAACCCCGAAAACACCATCTTCTCCATCAAGCGCCTCATGGGCCGAAAATTCAACGATCCCGAAGTCCAGAAAGCCCGCCGGGTCCTCCCTTACAAAATCATTGAAAAGCCCAATGGCGATGCGTGGGTAGTCATGGGCGACCGGGAATATTCACCCCCGGAAATTTCAGCCATGATCCTGCAGAAACTTAAGCAGGATGCCGAAGCTTACCTGGGGGAGAAAATAACTAAGGCAGTAATTACCGTCCCCGCTTATTTTAACGACGCCCAGCGCCAGGCTACCAAGGACGCCGGAAGGATCGCCGGCCTTGAAGTCCTGAGGATTATAAATGAACCCACAGCTTCAGCTCTGGCTTATGGGATGGACAAAAAGAAGGAAGGGCTCATCGCCGTTTACGACCTGGGAGGCGGCACCTTTGATATTTCCATCCTGGAGATTGCCGAAGGTGTATTCCAGGTAAGATCTACTGCCGGCGATACTTTCCTGGGCGGGGACGATATAGACCAGCTCATAATCAACTGGATATGCGAGGAGTTCAAGAGGGAACACGGGATTGACCTGCGCCAGGACCGCATGGCCCTCCAACGCCTCAAAGAAGCGGCCGAGAAGGCCAAGATTGAGCTTTCCACCGTCATGGAGACCGAAATTAACCTTCCCTTCATAACGGCCGATGCTTCCGGTCCCAAGCACCTCCAGATGACCCTTACCAGGGCCAAGCTGGAGCAGCTGGCCCATGACCTCATTCAGAGGACCCTTGGGCCGGTAAAGCAGGCCCTTGCCGATGCCAAAATCACCCCGGCTGACATCTCAGAAGTAATCCTGGTGGGTGGCCAGACTCGCATGCCTGCTGTCCAGCGGCTGGTGCGGGAATTCTTTGGCAAGGAACCTCACAAAGGCATAAACCCAGACGAAGTAGTAGCTATTGGGGCTGCGATTCAGGCAGGTGTGCTGGCTGGGGAAGTAAAAGACATACTGCTTTTGGATGTAACCCCGCTCACTTTGAGCGTGGAAACCCTGGGAGGGATTGCTACCCCCATAATACCCCGCAACACCACCATCCCTGTCCGAAAGAGCCAGATTTTCTCCACTGCCACCGATAACCAGACTCAGGTAGAGATCCACGTGGTTCAGGGTGAACGCCCGATGGCTGCTGACAATAAGACCCTTGGCCGTTTCATATTGGATGGCATACCCCCTGCCCCTCGTGGCGTCCCCAAGATAGAAGTAACTTTTGACATTGATGCCGATGGAATCTTACATGTATCGGCCAAGGATTTGGCTACTGGCCGGGAGCAGAAGATAACCATCACTGCCAGCTCAGGCCTTACCGAAGAAGAAATCCAGCGGATGATAAAAGAGGCTGAGCAGTATGCCGAGCAGGACCGCCGCAAGAAGGAGCTGGCCGAAGCCCGCAACCAGGCTGACGCCGTAATTTATACTGCTGAAAAGAGCCTGCGTGAGTTCGGAGCCCGCATCCCCTCCGACCTCAAGAGCCGGATAGAGTCCAAGATTAGCGAAGTCCGTTCGGCGATGCAGGGGACCGAAATTCACACCATCCGCCGGCTAACCCAGGAGCTCGGTGAACTCCTCCAGCAGATAGGTACTTCTATGTACGGACAGGGACCCGGTGGGACAACTCCTCCCGGAGAGGGAGGCGGAGGGGAGACGGTGGAAGGGGAATATCGTCAGGTTTAGACCGTGTCCCCCGGCTCGGACTATCAGGGCCGGGGGATTTTTATTTGCGCATCCCCATAAGGATTGAAAAGAAGAGCCAGAGGCCCAGGAAAAGGGAGGCAACAAAAGTAAAGCCCAGGATCCACATACCCCAGCTCGCCTGACTTATCTGGGGCCAGGCAGCTATGAGGAGAGCGGAAGAGATTATGAAAGCCGCCAGGAGTATGCTAAGGGCCAGGCGGTTGGTGCTCTCCCGAAAGCGCTTTCCCAGTTCCCCCGCTTCTTTAATCCCAACATTAAGCCTCAAATCCCCTCTCTCGGCCTGTTCCAGGAAAGCAGGAATATGGCGGGGGATAGCCTCCAGAAGATCGCTCCAAAAAATGAACTCCCGGAAAAGCCTTTCTCCAATAGTTTTAGGTGAAAACATCTGAAGCATGAACTGGCGCACATAAGGCTGGCTGACAGCGAAAATATCAAAATCAGGGTCAAGCTTGAGTCCTACCCCTTCCATCATGCCGAGGGTTTTCCCCAGGAGCCAGAAACGTGATGGGAGCCGCAGGTGGTAGCGGAATGTCAGAGGGGTTACTTCTTCCATAAGTTCGGTGGCTCGGATGTATTTCAGGGGCATGCCGAAATATTTACCCAGAAGCCTGGAAATATCCCTGGACAGATTTGCTCTATCTACCCCAGGGCTTACGGCTCCCATGGCTATAAGCTGGTCCACAATCCCCTCAGCATCCATCCTCACGGCGAAAATATATAGGCGGATGAGGTCCTCCTTGTCCTGGCGAGTGAGATGCCCTACCATCCCAAAATCCATTGCTCCTATTATCCCACCTTCCATCACGAAGAAGTTTCCCGGGTGGGGGTCGGCATGAAAGAATCCGTCAACCAACACCTCTTTGATTATTATCCTGGCAGCATTGAGGGCCACGGTGTGACGGTCAATCCCGGCAGCGTCAATAGCTTCAACGTCGTCAATTTTTATTCCCCTAATTTCCTCCATTATTAAGACCCTGCGGGTGGTGTAATCCCAGTAAATTTTGGGGATGTAAAGGAAAGGCTCATGGCGGAAATTCTCCCGAAAGCGTTCGGCGTTGAGGCCTTCCCGGATGTAATTCAGCTCATTCCGCAGGGTGAAAGCGAACTCCTCAACAATTTCCAGAGGATCGTAAAACTCTTTAATGGGGGTCTGGCGAGCAAGGTAAGCAAGTTCATTCAGGATTTCCAGGTCTTTCTCAATTATAATTTCAATCCCTGGCCGCTGGACTTTCACCACCACCCTTTCCCCGGAGGGTAAAGTAGCTCTATGGACCTGAGCCAGGGAAGCAGCAGCTATGGGTTCAGGTTCAAAAGAAGAGAAAACTTTTTCCAGTGGGGCTTTTAGCTCCTCTTCTATGACCTCCCTAATCCTGTCCCACGGTGCGGGTGGAACCGTGTCCTGCAGCCTGGCCAGCTCTTTTATATATGCTGGAGGGAGAAGATCGGGTCTGGTGCTCAGGATCTGACCGAATTTTATGAAGGTTGGGCCCAGCTCTTCCAAGGCCATTCTGAGCCTCTGAGGGGTGCCTACTTTTACAACGGCTTCGGGACTAAGGCGCTTTGGGAATGGGAGGATACCTCTCGCCCCTACTCGCTCAAAGAGTTCTTCAATGCCGTGCTTAAATAAAATGCTGACGATTTCCCGATAACGGTCCAGGTGAGAATAAGTGCGGAAAAGGGGGAACAATTCCTACCTCCGGATGAGGAGGCGAGGTCTTAAAAGATTTTTCAGGGTAGTGATGTTTTCTTTTGCCACCTTGTAGCCAGCATCAATTATTTCTGGAGCCTTGTGGAACCCCCAGAGGAGAGAAACGTCTCCATTCACCGGGGGGCAAAGGAGAAGATCGGGTTTTGCTTCTTTCAGCTTCTGCTCCCTTATTTTCCTGCTCATTACCTCCACCGTCCTCCACAGCACAGAAAAAACGGGCGGGTTCCGGGAAGAAACTACAGGAGATTTTTCCTCTTCCATCCCTACATCCACTGCTACCACCACATCAGCTCCCATGCGCCTGACCACATCTGCAGGAAGGTGGTTCAGGATTCCACCATCCACCAGTATTTTGTCCTCCAGGTTATAAGGGGCGAAGAGGCCGGGGACTGAAGTGGTAGCTCTTAACGCATCCACTATCCTGCCTTCTCTAAAGACAACCTCCTCCCCGCTAACCAGGTCCACTGCCACCAGGGCCAGAGGAATTCGGGTGTTATTGAATGTGGCATCGCCGAATTTTTCTTCAAAGTAATCCAAGAATTTTTTCCCTTCAAAGAGGCCTTTCCAGGGTAGGGAAAAATCCACCAGGAGGCTGGCCATGGAGGTGAATTTACTCATCCTTAAAGCTTCCTCTTCCATCTGGGCCGGGGTATAACCCAGGGCATAGGCAGCGGCAATAAAGCCACCCATGCTGGTGCCGGCTATAAGGTTAACCTTAATTCCCTCTTCCTCAAAGGCTTTGAGTACTCCTATGTGGGCCAGCCCCCTGGCCCCTCCTCCGCTGAGAGCTAAACCAAGGATGGGTCTTATTCGCAGCCTCATACCGGCATAGCCCTTTCGTCAAACTCTACCCCCAGGACCCCCGGAATTTCTTCGGCTACTTTGCGGAGCACTTCTCTGGCTTCCGGTGGAACTTTGCCCTTAAGCCTGACCTGTCCTCTTACGACCTGAACCCTGACGGAGCAGGCCCATGGCTGGGTCCGAGGGTCGGAAGCAATTCTCTTGGCTACTTCTTCCTCCAGCTGGGTATCCACCAGCAAGTTATTAATCACTTCTTTAACTCCCGGCACCCTCCAGGCGAGCCTGGAGGCCATTTCCTTCATCACCATGGAGCGCACTACCCCTTTGAGTTCAACACGGCCGTCTTTGACTTCTACGGAAATTGGGCAAAAACTTTCCCTTAAAGGAGGATAGGAAAAGAGGGATTCCTCCACCAGCAGCTTTATTTCATCGTTCATGGCTCCCCTCCCGGATGGTGGTTTACTGGCCTTTCTTAAGCTTTCGGCTCAATTCCTCTATATCTGCCTTCGTGGCCAGGCCCAGCTCCGAAAAGGCCTTCTGAAGCTCTTCCCGGACCACCTTCCGGATTTCTTCTCGCTGCTTTTCGCCCCTTGAAATCAGCTCTTTGCGGTATTCTTCTCCTCGTTTAGCCACTTCATTCAATTTCTCCCGTGCCAGGGCTACCATCCCCAGGCCGATCAGAAAGCTCTTTTCCAGTAAATCTTTCACTTCCTTCATCGCTCACCTCCTGTACAGTCAAAATTTGTATGAGTTCTTTAGCAAAATCCGCCAAAGCCTGATGCGCTTCTGCGCTTAAATCCGCTAGGGATTGGCGGATCATTTCCACCGAGAAACCTCTGGCGAGGGCTAACCCCACTATAAATCCAGTGATTGCTCCTGGCGAACGCAATGCCTTAAAAAGGGAACTTAACTCTGCCACTTTCCCTTTTCTGAAAGCTTCCATAAATGCCAAAAGGGTTATAGCCGTTAAGCTAGCCATGAACAAAAGCGGAGAGGGGTCTTCAGGGAGTTCGCGCAGAAGTTCCTCCTTCAGCTTTTCGGGATCATAGTTTGCCCCTTTCTCCGCAATTTTGGAGATGAGAGAACGCACATCCTCCCACTCTTTCCCCAGGGTTTTAAAACCCAGTGCTTCGGGCGAGGGCAAAAATTTTACGGTGGAACGCCCAGGCTTTTTCTGTGGATGATACTCTCTGGAAACAAGGCCCACTTTCTCCAGCGCACACAGCATCTCGTAGGCCGTAACCTTAGCAATCCCCAACTTCCTGGCTATAAAAGAGTAATGGAGGGGACGCTGGTCTTCCCGATATAACTCCAGAAACTTTTTTAGAAAATCCCTCTGCCTTAGAGTAAGCTTCATGGCACCACCTTTTCCGAAAAAACCGAAAATATTATACTCATTGCTCCTGCTACTGTCAAACCTGACGCTTTTAACGCCGGCGGGCTATCACCTGCAGGGAGAAGCCATTTTGCCTCCTCCTTTTGGTCTGGTATAATTTTTTTGTCTCTACGCGTAAAGGCGGAATAGACTCTGGAGGCAAGGTGTAAGATAAATGGGCAAAATCTTAATGGTGGCTCCTACTTCGTTCTTTTCCGATTACGGGTGCCACGTAAGGATTTATGAAGAGATAAAGTTCTTGCAGAAAAACGGCTTCAAAGTGGTGGTCTATGCATACAAGAAAGGCGGGGAAGCCCCCGGCGTTGAGATAAGGCGAATCCCTTCCATCCCTGGGGACAGCCGTTATGAGCTGGGGGCTTCGTGGATAAAGGTGGCTTTTGATGCCTTGCTGGCCTTAAAGGTGCTGGCTGCCTCTTTAAAGGAAAAGTTTGATCTGGTGCACGCTCACCTCCACGAGGGCGCTTTAATAGGTTTCCTGGCTTCCAGAATTCTTAAAGTTCCCCTGGTCTTTGATTTCCAGGGAAGCCTTACCGATGAGATGATACAGCACGGGATTCTCAAACCCGGTGGCTTACTTTTCAGATTTATGTGGAACGTGGAAAACCTTATAGACCATCTTCCCGATGCCATCATTACCAGCTCTTTCCACGGAGCCAAGCTTCTTAAGGAAAATTTTGGCTGTAATCCTCAGAGGGTTTTTACCATACCTGATTGTGTGAACGTTGAGGCCTTTCGCCCCAGAACCCCGGCTGATGAGGAGGAAATTAAAGCGCTGAAAACATCTTTAGGCATCCCTGACGATCGCCCTGTGGTGGCGTATATAGGGCTTTTGTCCAGTTACCAGGGGATAGATCTGCTCCTTAATGCAGCATCTATCCTCCTTAAGAATGGGACAAAAGCGCATTTTCTGATAATGGGTTTCCCGAGCGAGGCTCAATATAGAGCCATGGCAGAGGCTCTGGGTATCGGCCAGAACGTAACCTTTACAGGCAAAATCCCTTACTTTCAGGCCCCCCGCTATCTCCGCCTTGGGGACTTGGCCGTCGCTCCCAAGCTTTCTGCTTCCGAAGGAAATGGAAAACTTTTGGTTTACATGGCTACTGGCCTCCCTGTAGTGGCCTTTGATAGGCCCATCAACAGGGAGTACCTGGGGGACCTTGGCATTTACGCTACACCCGGAGACCCCTATTCTCTGGCAGAAGCTATTGATAGGGCCCTGAGAAACCTGCCGGAAATCAGAGGCATCGGGGAAAGCCTCAGGCTTAGAGCAGTGGAAAATTACCGCTGGGAAAAGGCAGGGGAAATGTTGCTACAGGTTTACAGGAAAGTATGGAGCTCCTGAGAGAACTCTGGCAGTACCGCTACCTGCTCTACATGCTGGTGGTCCGTGACCTCAAAGCTCGCTATAAAAATTCAGTGATAGGGATTGTCTGGTCTCTCCTTAACCCTCTCCTCATGATGTTTATCTTCACCTGGGTTTTCACTGCTATGGTGCCAAACCGTACCATTAGAGCTTTTCCGGTGTTTTTCCTGTGTGGCTTATTGCCCTGGCAATATTTTACCGGTGGGCTAACAGCCAGCACCGGGAGTCTGGTGGCTCACGCTAACCTCATAAAGAAGGTTTATTTTCCCCGGGAAGTGTTGCCTTTGAGTGCCGTCCTTTCAAACCTCGTGCATTTTCTCATCGCTTTAGTGGTCCTCTTCGCCCTGATGCTCTTCTTTCACATTCGCTTTACCAAGTGGTTGCTTCTTCTCCCTTTTATTATCTTAATTCAAACAGCCTTTACGGCAGGACTTGGGCTGGCTCTTTCGGTCTTAAACGTTTTCTACAGAGATGTCCAGCATCTTTTGGAAGTCCTGTTGTTGGGCTGGTTCTTCCTCACTCCGATTTTTTATCCGCTGGATATCCTTCCCCGCGACTATAATTTCCTGGGGGTCACGGTAGACCTCTGGCGGTGGATGCAGATCCTGAACCCCATGGCCTCAATAATTGCTGCTTATCGCGACGTCCTTTATTGGGGAAGGATGGTAGGGCTGGATTTCCTGGCCCGGACGGCGGTTACCTGCTTCCTTTTCCTGATAATAGGGTTTGCCGTATTCCGCCGCTATAGGTTTGTTATTGCGGAAGAAGTTTAGCCTCAGAGGATAAGCATAGCATCGCCGAAGCTGTAAAACCTGTAGCGAAGTTTTATAGCTTCTTGATAAGCCCGCATAATTAAGTCCTTTCCTGCAAAAGCTGAAACAAGCATAATCAAAGTTGAGCGGGGAAGGTGGAAGTTTGTAATCAGAGCATCCACCACTTTAAACCGATATCCCGGATATATAAAAAGGTCTGTTTGCCCTTTGAAAGGACGCACTCCTTCTTCAGAGGCAGCCGTTTCCAGAACGCGAACCGAAGTTGTCCCCACAGCGATTATCCTCCGGCCTTCGCGTCGGGCCTGGTTTATCTCTTCAGCGACCTTTTCGTCCAGTTCGCAGTATTCGGAGTGCATCTTATGCTCTTCCACATTTTCTTCTTTAACCGGCTTGAAGGTATCAAGGCCTATGTGAAGGGTTACAAAGAGAAACTTAGCGCCCTTATCCTCAATACAGCGCATAAGTTCCGGAGTAAAGTGCAAACCAGCGGTCGGAGCCGCAACCGATCCTTCCACACGGCCGAAAACCGTCTGGTAGCGTTCAGGGTCTGAAAGAGGGCGATGTATATACGGGGGCAGTGGTATAGTCCCTATTTCCCGGATAAGCGGTTCAATAGCTCTTTCAAATTCTATAAGTCTGGTACCCGCTTCGGTTATGTTTAATACAACGCCCTCTACTCCTTCTTTTCCCTTTCCCACCCAGAGTCTGGTCCCCTCCTTCACTTTCTTCCCTTTCACTAAAGCTTCCCAAGCTTTTTCTCCTCTGCGGCAAAGCAGCAGCAGTTCTACTTTGCCTCCAGTGGGAATTTTGTGGCCATAGAGGCGTGCTGGTATAACGCGGCTCTGGTTTGCTACGAGGATATCGCCCGGCTGAATATATTCCACGATTTCCCTGAAGATCCTGTGCTCAATGGAACCAGTAACCCTGTGGAGGACCATCAGTCGTGATGAGTCCCTTGGCTCCACAGGGCTTTGAGCTATGAGTTCAGGTGGAAGGTAATAATCAAACTCAGCCGTTTTCATCCCCTTTTAAAGATTTTAAGGCGGAAGGAATGCCGGAGCAAGCCTTCCCACCCCCTTACAATCTCTGCCTTATTACTTCCTCCAAATCCGGCCTGGTCAATTCCTGGAGCTCATACCTGACCCTTACCAGGGGCTTGTTAACATTTATAACATGCCGCAGGTCTATGGGAGTAGCTACCAGGACCAGGTCGCATGGAGTAGCATTGATGGTGGCCTCAAGTTCTTCTATTTGTCTGGCCCCGTAGCCCACGGCCGGGAGAAGAGGGCCTATGTGGGGGTATTTCCGGAAGGTTTCAGCTATGGAGCCCACAGCGTAAGGCCTTGGATCTATAAGCTCAGCTGCACCAAATTTGTGAGCCGCTACAACTCCGGCCCCATAGCTCATTTCTCCATGGGTGAGTGTGGGCCCATCCTCTATAACCAGAACTCTCTTCCCTTTTATAGCTTCAGGATCCTCTACAAATATTGGCGAGGCTGCTTCTATGATTATAGCCTCCGGATTCACCTGACGTATGCTTTCCTTTACCGCTTCTACGTTCTCAGGCCTGGCGGTATCAACTTTGTTTATCACCACTACATGAGCCATCCTGAGGTTTGTTTCACCAGGATGGTATCTGACCTCATGGCCAGGACGGTGGGGGTCGGCTACCACTATATGGAGGTCAGGTTTAAAGAAGGGGAAATCATTATTGCCGCCGTCCCAGAGTATTACATCGGCCTCTTTTTCGGCTTCGCGCAGGATAAGCTCATAATCAACACCCCCGTAAACTACGAAGCCATTGGCTATATGAGGCTCGTAGTCTTCGCGTTCCTCAATAGTGCAACCAAAGCGGTCAAGATCGTCAAAGGATGCAAAACGCTGGATCACCTGGCGCCGCAGGTCTCCGTAGGGCATGGGGTGGCGGACCACCACGACCTTCTTGCCCATATCCCTTAAAATCCTGGAAACCCTGCGGCTGGTCTGGCTTTTGCCGCTTCCTGTCCTTACGGCACAGACAGCTACAACGGGCTTTGAGGATTTGAGCATGGTGCTTTCGGCCCCCATCAGGCGGAAGTCAGCCCCGCAGGCCATAGCCAGAGATGCCCTGTGCATAACATATTCGTGGGAGACATCGCTATAAGCGAAGACCACTTCGTCCACACCGTAACGTTTTATAAGCTCAGGAAGTTCCTCCTCTGGATAAATCGGAATCCCCTCAGGGTAAAGGGGGCCAGCCAGCTCGGGTGGGTAGATCCTTCCTTCAATGTTGGGGATTTGGGCAGCTGTAAACGCTACAACCTCATAATCAGGGTTAGAGCGGAAAAATACGTTAAAATTGTGGAAATCTCTGCCGGCTGCTCCCATTATTATGACTTTCCTTCTACCCATGGGTAGGCCTCCTTCAACGCGCTAATTTGGAAATCAATACCCCGGCTTCATAGAGCAAAATCAACGGTATCATGACCAGGCTCATATTGAAGGGGTCGGGAGTAGGAGTTATTACCGCTGCTATGATAGCAATCACCACTATGGCATATTTCCTGTTCCGGCTTAGCCATGCCGGAGATACAAGGCCAAGCTTGGATAAAAAGTAAATTATCAAAGGCAATTCAAAAGTCATCCCTATCCAGAAGAGGAAATTGGTCACGAAATTTATGTATTCCCCGATGGTCCACTGAGCTCTGGCCACATCACCCCCGAAAGTGAGGAGATATTTTACTGCAAAGGGCAGCATCACAAAGTAGGCAAAAGCTAATCCGATAAGGAACGAGAAAGTTGCGGCGGGAATAAGCCAGTAGAGGTAGCGCCTTTCGTGAGGATAAAGGGCAGGCAGGATAAATTTAACCATCTGGTAAACTATGACCGGCATGGCCAGAGCTATGCCAGCAATGAAAGCCACTCTCAGGTAGGTGATGATCATTTCCGTAGGGCGCAGGAACACGGGCTTAAGTTCTCCCATAGGGGAAATGAGGACCTTAAGGAGTTTCCCGGTGAAGAAAAGGCTAAGGAAAATTGCTAAAATCAAAGCAATGGCTGATTTTATCAGCCTCTCCCTGAGCTCTTCCAGATGTTCTAAAAGGCCCATCCGGGCCTCGGCTAACTCGTTATTGTTCTTTCTTCTCTTTGACTCCACGATCTTCTGGCCCCAGTTCTTTTTCGGCTTCCCGGAGTTCACGGGTTATCTGAGTTGTGACATCCCTCGTAGCTTCCCGAAATTCACGGATGGCCTTGCCCAGGGCTTTCCCCAACTCCGGAAGTTTGCCAGGGCCAAATATGATTAGAGCTATGAGGAGTATTAAAAGTAGCTCGCCGGGCCCTATTCCCATGAAATTCATTTCTCCCTCCTCACCTTTTTCTTCCTGTGGCTCATGATTAAGCTTCGCTCGTTATCGTATACTGCCCCCAGTACTCCATTTACGAAGCGATAAGAATTATCGCTTCCAAAGGACTTAGCCAGTTCTACTGCTTCGTTTATGGCTGCCCTTATGGGGGTTTGAGGGACGTAAATCATTTCATAAAGCCCAATTCTCAGGATGTTACGGTCAATGCAGGACAATTGATTTACAGGCCGGGCTGGAGCATATTTGCTTATGAGGGAATCAATCTCCTTAAGGTTAGCCAGAACTCCCTGGACCAGGTGGCGAGCGTATTGGGCATGTCTTTTGGACAAGGGTTTTTCTTCAAACCTGTGCATAAGCACAGTTTCGGGGTCGTGACCTACCATATCAATTTCAAAAAGTGCCTGCAAAGCGACGATGCGCGCATCCCTTCTCCGGCTCAGCATCTTCTAAGCCTTCTTCTTTACCCCTTCTATTCTGACGTTAACCTCGGCTACTTCCATACCAGTTATGTTTTGGATAGCCCTGGCTATTTCGTTCTGGAGCTCAAGCCCCAATTTGTACATGTTGGCTTCAGCGCTGGCTATAATGTGAAGGTTAATCCAAACTTTATCATCCTGCACCTTAACCCTGACCCCTCCCTCCGGGATATGGAGCCTGAAAGGGCCGGGGAGGGCCACAGCTATCACTTCGGGGTGGGATAGAGCTGTAAGTTTTACTATAGTCTTAAGGACTTTGGGCGAGATGACCACTTTTCCGGGAATCTTGCGTTCCATCTTAGACAGCCAACCCCCCATCTACAGATAAAACCTGTCCCGTTATGAAACTGGCCTCATCGGAAGCCAGGAAAGCTACCGCATTGGCTACATCTTCTGGCTTGCCGGCTCTGCCCAGGGGTGTGAGTTCTATGGCTTTTTTCTTTAGCTCCTCTGGAAGGGAAGCAGTCATATCGGTCTCAATGAAACCCGGAGCAACAGCGTTAACGGTAATGTTGCGGGGGCCAAGCTCTTTAGCCAGGGCCTTGGTGAAACCTATCAGGCCAGCTTTGGAAGCACAATAATTTACCTGTCCCGGGTTCCCCCTTATACCCGCTATTGATGATATGTTTATTATCCGCCCATAACGTTGCTTGAGCATGGTGCGGAGAACTGCTTTACAGCAGTTGAAGGCGCTTTTCAAGTTGGTATCTATAACTTCATCCCAATCCGATTCTTTCATCATAGCTAAAAGGTTATCGCGATTTATGCCGGCATTGTTTACAAGGATATCCACTTTGCCAAAGGCTTTGAGAGCTTCATCCACAAGACGCTGGGCCTCCTCAAATTTGCTTACATCGGCCTGAACAGCTATAGCCTCTCCTCCCTGCGCTTTAATCTCTTCAACCACTTCCTGTGCTGCTTGAGCTCCTTTATTGTAATTCACTACCACTTTTGCTCCCAATGAAGCCAGTTTCAAAGCTATGGCCTTACCTATTCCTCGTGAGCTCCCTGTAACTATAGCCACTTTGCCATCAAGCCTCATTTTATCCCTCCTTCAATTTTAAGCCAAAAATTTCAACCCGCAATTCTAAATTACCTTAGAAATTGCCCTATGGCCAGGAGGATACTTATCACAGTCCCCAGAATGGCTATGGAGCCTACAAGCCAGCGGGATTGAACTAGCATTCTTTCGTGAATAAGGTCAAGCCTCGCTTCTATACTCCTTTGGAAAGAATCAGATCGCTCATCGATGCCTTTCCTCAGGGCCTCAATTCGCCCATCCATATCTCTCCTCAAGGCATCAATTTGCTCACCCACGTCCCTCCTCAGGGCATCAATTCGCTCATCCATGTCTCTCCTCAGGACATCAATTCGCTCATCCACATTTCTCATCAAAGTGTCAATCCGTTCATCTACATCTTTCCTTAGGGTATCAATCCGTTCATGCACGGCGTCAAAGCGAGCATTTAGGGTTTCAAAGCGCCTCTCTATCGCCTCAAAACGGCCATCTACCACTTCTTTAAGGATTATTAATTCGCCTCTCATGTTCTTCAGCTCTTTCTCCACGCCCTCAAGTCGCAGGACAACTTCCTTGAATTCCTCTCTTGTTACTGCTACCGATGGCACTGCCTTCACAAACCACGAAAGGAAATCCAGGGTTGCTCTATCTCCGAGGGCCTCCCTCACGCTTGCAGGAATTTCTACTGGAATCTCAATCCCCCTTTTTTCCATTGTTTACCTCCCAAGCATTAGGGCAATTTCTTCAAGCTGATAGGGTCTTTCAACGTTGAAGGTTCTGACTCCCGGCGCTATCCTTTTTATAAGGCCAGTAAGGACTTTCCCGGGCCCTATTTCCACAAATGTATCCACCCCATTTTGAACCATGAACTCTACAGACTCTTTCCAGAGGACGGGTTTTGTAAGCTGGTTTGACAATTCTTCCCTTATATCCTCTGGTTCCCTGACGGGATGAGCGGTGGAATTGGCTATAATCGGTAAATTCGCTGGCCTTATATTGACCTGACTCAGGGCTCTCCTGAGGCCTTCCTGAGCTAAAGCCATTAGCTCTGTATGGAAAGCACCGCTCACCTTAAGGGGTATGACCCTGACACCCAGGGATTTCAAGGCTTGGGAAACTTCCTCTATTGCCTCCTTATGCCCTGCTAAGACATATTGCTCGGGGGAGTTATGATTAGCAACCCTCAGGCACAGGCCGGTGCGGGCGGAAATCTCCTGGCACATTTCCTCAAGCCTGTAATAATCTGCCCCGATAACAGCCACCATCCCTCCGCGGTCTTTATCCCCTGCTTCTTTCATCAGGAGAGCTCTTGTCCTTACCAATAAAAGCCCTTCTTCAAAGCTGATAGCCCCTGAAGCAACCAGCGCAGTATATTCTCCAAGGCTATGTCCGGCCACAAATGAGGCTTCACTCACTTTTACCTTTTCCTTTAAGACTTCCCACAAGGCCAGGGATACAACAAAGACGGAGGGCTGGGTGTTTAAAGTATCGTTAAGGGATTCCTCTGGCCCTTCAAAGCAGAGCCTGGAAAGGGGAAATCCGAGGATTTCATCAGCCTTGAGGAAAATCCCGGCGGCTTCGGGATAGGCTTCAAAGACCTCTTTCCCCATACCCACGTATTGGGAACCCTGCCCGGGAAAGACTAAAGCCAGCTTCATTTCACGATATAGGAAGGCAGCTTCTTGGTTAAAATTTCTTCCGCTTCGGCCACTATTCGTTCAATAAGGACTTTAACCGGGACTATGTCATGGATTAGGCCACAGGATTGGCCTGCCATAAAGGAACCGTTTTCCCAGTCCCCCTCTAACACTGCTTTGCGGAGTGCGCCGGTTCCAAAGGCAATTATTTCCTCCTCTGAAGCCCCTTTCTTTTCCAGCTCCTGGAAGCGATGGACCATTGGGTTCTTAAGGGCTCTGACAGGGTGACCGAGGCTGTAACCTGTCACCATGGTGGCTCTATCGTGGGCTTTCACAATCTGCTCTTTATAGACCGGATGAGCGATGCATTCTTCGGTGCAAATAAAGCGGGTTCCCATTTGCACCCCGACAGCTCCGAGGGCAAGGGCAGCAGCGAGCCCGCGGCCATCGGCTATGCCTCCGGCAGCAATAACAGGGATCTTCACTGCATCCACTACTTGGGGAACAAGGGGCATTGTGGCCACATCTCCTATATGCCCGCCCGATTCCATCCCCTCAGCCACCAGGGCATCAACCCCCAACCGCTCAAGGCGTTTTGCCAGCGCCACTGAAGCCACTACCGGGATCACGATTATACCCGCCTCTTTAAGGGGGCCGATAAAGGGGGCTGGATTCCCCCCGCCCGTGGTCATTACCGGGACCTTTTCTTCTATACAAACTTTTACAACTTCGGACACGTAAGGGGAGAACATTGGTACATTGACCCCGAATGGCTTATCGGTTCGTTCGCGGACCTTGCGAATCTGGTCCCTTACATAATCCGGGGGGGCATTTCCAGCCCCCAATATTCCGAGACCCCCAGCTTCCGATACGGCTGAAACCAGTTCAGCCGTAGCCACCCATGCCATTCCTCCCTGGATTATTGGGTGCTTTATTCCCAGCAGATCGCAGAGAGGTGTTCTGATCATTTTCCCCTCCCGAGGGTTTTTGTTACTCCTCTACCTTTAACACTTTCACCCCCCGGTAGTTTCCGCAGTAAGGGCACACCTTATGAGGAAGAATTAGCTTGTGGCAGGAAGGGCAAGAGACCAGCTGAGGCGGTTTCACGGCATAGTGGCTGCGGCGTCTATCCCTTCGGCCTTTGGAAACTTTCTTCTTAGGTAGTGCTCCCATCTCCAGCACCTCCTAAAGAGATTTTCAGAGTTTTGAGAATAGCCAAACGAGGGTCTATTTCTTCCTCTTTGCATCCGCATGGCCCATAATTGAGGTTATGCCCACACTTAGGGCAAAGCCCCAGGCAGTCGGGTTTACACAGCGGTTTCATCGGGATGTTCAGAATTATGTGCTGGCGTATAACCTCTGTGAGGTCCAAAATATGGGATGAATCAATGAGGTTGCTCTCCTCCACCTCCGCTGGATCCCAGGCGAGATGCGAACCGGTTTCCACGTCCATAGTGGCTTTAAACTCTTCTTCAATTTGAAATTCAACGATTTCCACCATTGGCTCCAGGCAACGGCTGCAGAAGAGGTTAAGGGGTATTTTGAAATTCCCCGTTACCAGGATGTTATGGCGGCCGGCGTGAAGTAATATTACCTTGCCTTTAAGGGGCCCAGCCGGGCTAAAGCTTTTATCAAGTCCTTCTATTGACTCATCAATCTCATGCTCCCGGAAGGCCCCTGTAGGCTCTTTCAAAAGCTGAGCTACATTAAACGTAAGCACCTTATCCCCTCCAATTAAGTTTCAAAATTATATTACACCTGCCATGCTCTGTCAAAAGAGCGCATCCTTCTACACCGTTTGACTTTCGTCCCCACAGGTTGTAAAATCCTCCCGGAGGTAAGAATGCGCAAAACCTTTTTATTGGCCCTTGTGATTATATTGATAATTGCTTCCTACGGGGCTGGCTTTGCCACTCATGACCTCATTTACAGGAAAAATTATTCCCAGCTCAGCCTCTTCTTGGAAGCCCTCAAAATCCTTAAAAGGGATTACTATAAACCCCTGCCCGATGATCGCCAGATAATTTATGCCGCTATAAGGGGCGTAATCAGCCAGCTGGGTGATCCATATACGATGTTGCTGGAGCCGCAGATCAGAACCCTGGAAAAAGATCAGCTCAAAGGAGAGTACGGGGGAATAGGAGCCTGGATCCGCAAGACTGAAGATGGCCGCTTTATTTTAACCCCTATGGAAGGCTCTCCCGCCATGAAAGCAGGGATTAAAGAGGGGGATGAACTTATTGAAGTAAACGAAACACCCATAACCTCTTTCATGTCCCTGGACCAAATTTTAATTATGGTGCGGGGGCCTGTGGGCACATACGTCAAGATCGTGGTGCGAAGGGGGGAGGAAAAGCTCAGCTTCAGGATCAGGAGGGAGAAAATAGAGATCCCTACTGTAGAATGGAGGCTTTTGGAGCAAAGGGTGGGTTACATAAAAATAACAAGCTTTACGGAGAGAACACCGCAAGAACTGGAGCAGGCTCTGAAGAATCTCCAGCAACGGGGGGTCACAAGCCTTGTTCTGGACCTCAGAGGGAACCCCGGAGGGTTGATTGAATCTGCCCTTAAAGTAGGAGGATTTTTCCTGAAAGAGGGGGTAATGCTTCATGAGCGCTACAGAAATTCCCTCAAATCCTATAACGTAATTAAAGCTCCACTGTGGGTGGACTGGCCCATGGTTGTGTTGGTGGATTCGGGAACGGCCAGCGCTGCCGAGATATTAGCGGGGGCTCTTCAGGAAAGCAGCCGAGCTAAACTTATCGGAGAAAAAACCTTTGGGAAAGGTTCAGTTCAATGGGTATATGATCTGAGCGATGGCTCATCTCTCCATATAACAGTTGCTCAGTGGTTTACCCCTGGTTACCGTAAGGTGGAAGGCAACGGCCTTGAGCCCAATATAAAGCTCCAATGCACTGCGCCCAAAGGCGATGCTTGTGTGGAGGAAGCGCTTAATTTCCTGGAGAAAGGAGGTGCTGAATGAAAATTTTAAAGATAACGCTTGCGACCTTTTTGGCAATTTTGGTTTTAACGGTTTCCTTCCTGGCCGGGATGGTAACCGCTATGTATCGTGCTCCTGTGGGGCTGGGCGAGCAGCTGGTACCTCCCACGCCAACTGCTACCAAAACAAAGGAAGTGGATTTCTCCATTTTCTGGGAGGCGTGGGATATACTGGAGCGGGAATTCTACGGCGAAATACCGTCATCTGAAGAGAGAATGTATTCAGCCATAAGGGGGGTGATTTCATCCCTTGGTGACCCATATACTTCTTTTCTTGATCCAAAGCAAGCTTCTCTGGCTCGCCAGGATATAACTGGAAGTTTTGAAGGTATAGGAGCTGTAGTGGACATGAAGGAAGGAAGATTGGTTATCGTGGAGGTGCTGGAAGGGCAACCTGCGGAAAAAGCCGGCCTTAAAAGCGGTGATATAATTCTTAAAGTTGACGATAAACCCATTGAAAACATGAGCCTTATGGAAGCTGTCCTTCTGATCCGGGGCCCCAAGGGGACTCCCGTCAAATTAACCGTTTACCGGGAGGGTCTTGCGGAGCCCTTTGAAGTCACCATAATCCGTCAGAGGATTGAAATTCCTACTTTGTCTTATAAAATGCTGGAGGGAAACATAGCTTACATAAAGCTCAGGGAATTTAATGAAATCGCTCCCAGGAAGCTAAAGGAAGCATTAAAGGAACTCATCCCCCAGAAACCCAGGGGGATCATCCTTGACCTGAGGGGCAATCCTGGAGGGCTGCTTTCATCTGCAGTGGAAGTGGCAAGCCAATTTGTGGGCCAGAGCCCGATCCTGATTGAAAGGCTAAAGAGCGGGGAACAGAAACTATTCAAGGCAATCCCGGGTGGCCTTGCCACTGATCCGAGTATACCCATGGTGGTTTTGATTAACAAAGCCAGTGCCAGTGCTTCAGAAATTGTAGCCGGGGCTATAAGGGACCACGGAAGGGGGATTTTGATGGGTGAGAAAACCCTGGGGAAGGGTTCAGTCCAGCAGCCTTTTACCCTCAAAGATGGTTCCGAACTGAGGGTAACTGTAGCCCGCTGGTTTACCCCTTCAGGCCAGGCCATTCATGAGAAAGGTTTAACTCCTGATATTGAAGTTAAACCGGGAGAAGAAGGCAAAGACGTCCAACTTGAGAAGGCAGTGGAGTATTTGCTTTCCCTGAGGAGGTAGAGAGAGAAAAATGTCTGTAAAGATTGTGGCAAGTAATCCCAAAGCCTTTCACGATTATTTCATTGAGGACCGATATGAAGCTGGAATAGTGCTTACCGGCTCTGAGATAAAATCGGTAAGGGAAGGCAGGGTAAACCTGCGGGACAGCTTTGTCCTGATAAAGGATGGGGAAGCGTGGCTGATGGATGCCCACATTGCTCCTTACAAGCAAGCTGGCCGCGAAAATCACGACCCCCGTCGCCCTCGCAAGCTTCTACTTCACCGCTATCAGATAAACCGCCTTATGGGTAAGGTCAAAGAAAAAGGTTACACCATCGTTCCCCTTCAGATGTACATCAAAGGGAGGTGGGCAAAAGTGGAAATAGCCTTAGCCCGAGGTAAAAAGCAGTATGATAAGCGCCGTGCTATAGCTGAAAGAGAGGCTGAGAGGAAAATCCGCCGGGCCCTCCGGGGGCTTGATTTTGATTAATTCTTTCCCCAGGTTTATTTTAAAGAAGCCCCGGTTAAGAGCCGGGGCTAATTTTTTTATTCTTGCCTGGAGGTTAGGGCAGGGTTTGCAGTATTCGGGGCAATTTGAATTTACAAAGGCTTTTGGTATATAATTGATTGGGAGGCAGAAATGGTGCTGGGGATAGAAACGATTTTAAGGAAACTGGCTGAAGAGCCGAAGCCGTGGAGATCGCGATACCTGGCAGGCCTTGCTGGGCTGAGTCGTGAGGAGGCACGAAGCTTCCAGGAAGTATGGCGTACTCTGCCAGTTGAAAACCGGAGGAAAATAATAAGTGCCCTGGTGGAGGTAAGTGAGAGGGATTGCAGCCTTGATTTCTCTTACCTGTTCCGCCTGTGCCTGGAAGACGAGGATGAGGAGGTGCGCCTCCAGGCTTTGGAAGGGCTGTGGGAAGAAGAAGATCCAGGCCTTGTGGTTCCGCTGGTCAAGCTGTTGAAAAAAGACCCCTCTTTTAAAGTAAGAGCGGCCGCTGCTTCTTCTCTGGGGCGTTTCCTGCTGCTTGCTGGCACCAGCAAGCTTGATGAATATTACAGCCGTTTAGTATATTCAGCCCTTATGGAGGCGGCCCAGGAAGAGGACTTGGAAGTTAAAAGGAGGGCGATTGAAGCTCTGTCCTATTCAGCTCTGGACGATGAAAAGGTTCTTCAGCTTATTGAAGAAGCCTATAATCACCCCAGCGATAAAATGAAGAGTAGCGCCCTTTTCGCCATGGGTAAGAATGCTAACCCCAGATGGCGATCCTTTGTCCTTAAAGAATTGAGCAATCCTAAGCCCGAGATCCGTTATGAAGCTGCGAGGGCTTGCGGGGAGATGGGCCTTAAAGAAGCGGTGGAAATTTTGGCCACCTTAATTAAAGATAAAGACTATGAAGTGAGGGAGGCCGCCATCTGGGCTTTGGGAAACATAGGGGGGAGCGAAGCCCGTAAAATCTTGCTTAAATTCCTAAACGAAGGGGACGAATCCTTAAGAGAAGCGGTAGAAGAAGCTTTGAGAGAAGCTGGTTTCTCTTCTGATCCTCTTAATCCCCTCTAAAGGTTCCCCAGAAGGGGCTGTACTCTGTGGCCTTGCCCTTTTTGCTTGCCGGTAACCTGACCTGAAGCAAATGGCTGAAAAGTCCCGTCTAAAGGAGAAAATCTTTAAGCTTGCGGCTTCGGAGGGGGTGGCGTAGTTTGCGCAAGGCTTTGGCCTCTATCTGACGGGCTCTCTCTCTGGTTACCCCAAGCTTTTGTCCAATTTCTTCCAGGGTTTTGGGTTTCCCATCCCTGAGGCCAAAGCGTTCCTCCAGGACTTCTCTTTCTTTATCGCTTAAGGTTCTTAAAACCTTCCGTATCTCTTCCTTAAGGATTTCCCTGAAAGCCTCATCGGTAGGGGCGGGAGCGGAAGTGTCCTCAATGAAATCCCCGAGGAAAGTGTCTTCATCAGTCCCCACTGGCATCTCCAGGGAAATGGGCTCCTGAGCGGCCATGATTATGCTTTGGACTTTGGCTGCTGCTTTCTCTAGCTTTCTTTGAAGATGTGGAGGGATAGGCTTATCCTGTTCCCTTGCTTCCTTTATAGACTGAACGTCCTCAGGAGACAGAAGGCCCATCTCCAGTGCGATTTCCTCAGTTGTTGGCTCTCTGCCCAGTTTCTGAGTGAGCATCCTGTGGATGTAATGCTGGCGCTGGATGTTCTCCATCATGTGAAGGGGGATACGGATGGTTCGGGCCTGGTCGGCTATGGCTCTGGTGATAGCTTGCCTTATCCACCAAGTAGCATAAGTGCTAAAGCGGAAGCCCTTACGGGGGTCAAATTTCTCAGCGGCTTTAAGAAGCCCTAAATTCCCTTCCTGAATAAGG
>CAZZMI010000007.1:0-50137 GCA_964655275.1 uncultured Anaerolineae bacterium
TCCCACCCTCGTGGGCTCAGGGTTTGCCGGGGTTTTGGGTCCCACTCGGGGGGTAATTGCTCATGCTGGCCTTTTGCCCCCTTTTGATAAAGCCTTGGGGGGACACCCCCCAATTTCCCCCGGCAGGGGGCATTGCCCCCTGCATCCCTCTATTTTCCCCCACCCTCGTGGGCTCAGGATTTGCCATGGCCTTTGGTCCCACCCGTGGGCCTACTGCTAATGTTGGCGGCTTGCCCCCTTTTTGAATGAACCTGGGGGTATCTCCCCGCTCCCCTGGGATGGGGGCTTTGCCCTCCTCCAGCCCCACCTCCCACTTTAATTACCGACAAACAGCCTAGACAGGTTCAAACAATAGATTGTTGAAAAGCCCGCAGACATGTTGGCCTTTCTTGACAAGATTTTCTTGCGGCGGTATAATAATAGTAAATTGGTATCATTTGAGGAGGTGAGCCATGTGTTTGAAAATTGGTCAATCGGCACCGGAGTTTGAGGCCCAGGCTTTCGCTGAAGGAACCTTTAAAACAGTCCGTCTTTCGGATTACAGAGGCCAATGGGTCATCTTGATGTTCTATCCTGCCGATTTCACCTTCGTTTGAGCCACCGAACTGGCAGCAGTTGCTGCCGAATATGAGAAGTTCCGCAGCTTGAATACTGTTGTCCTTGCTATAAGTACTGATAAAGTCTTTACCCACAAGGCCTGGAACGATAACGAGCTCTCCAAGATGGTGCCAAACGGCGTCCCATACCCAATGCTTTCTGATCCCGATGGGCAAATTGGTTCTGCCTACGGGGTTTATGATGATAAAGCTAAAGTGAACTTGCGGGGCCTTTTTATCATTGACCCAGATGGGGTTATACAGGCTTACAGCGTGCTTCCAGCTCCAGTTGGGCGAGATACGGGGGAGATCCTGCGTGAACTCCAGGCCCTCCAGCATGTCAGGGCAACACAGGGGGCCGAAGCAACTCCAGCTTGCTGGGTCCCCGGTAAGCCAACCCTTAAGCCTGGCCCTGACCTTGTAGGTAAGGTCTGGGAGGTGTGGAAGCCATAATGAAACTTGTCCTCGTGGGCGCCTGAGCCAAGGCGCCCATGAGGTTTTTTATCCCCATTATGGAGGTGAGATATGGATCCAGTAATTTTAGCACGAGCTCAGTTCGGTTTAACTGCTGCAATGCATTTCCTCTTCCCACCCGTTTCCATCGGGTTAGCATGGCTCATCGTTTATATAACCTGGAAGCGTTGGAAGACGGGTGAGCCTATCTGGGAGAGCATGAGTCGGTTCTGGCCTCGGATCTTAGGCCTTATCTTCGCCGCTGGTGTTGCCAGTGGAATCGCCCTGGAATTCCAGTTCGGCACTAACTGGTCGGCCTACTCCCGCTACGTTGGAGATATATTTGGTTCCCCATTGGCAGCTGAAGGTGTTTTTGCCTTCTTCCTGGAATCCTTCTTCCTGGGCATGCTGATCTTCGGGCGAGAACGATTGCCCAAAGGTCTTTATTGGTTCTCCGCTTTGATGGTTGCTATTGGTTCTACGTTATCCGCTTTCTGGATTATCGTTGCTAACTCCTGGATGCAAACGCCTACAGCTTACCGCATTGTTGGAGAAGGGATCCATCGTCGGGCAGAGTTGACAAACTTCTGGGCGGCTGTTTTTAACCCCTCTACTCTCCCCCGTTACATTCACACAATCGTGGCCTCCATATTTACCGGCGGCTTCTTTATGGCCGGCATTGGCGCATGGTATTTGTTGCGTCGGGAGCACCTGGAATTCGCCCGCCGTTCTCTCCAGATAGGTTTAGTGGTTGCAGCTATTTTTTCCCTCCTCATTCTGGTGACGGGTCACTTCCATTCTGTCCAGGTTGCTAAGACTCAGCCAGCTAAATTGGCAGCTTTTGAGGCCCTGTTTAAGGATACCGCTGGAGCCGGCCTGGTCTTGTGGGGGTTCCCGGATGAAGGAGCTCGCACACTCCGATTGGCTATAAGGATACCCAAATTGTTGAGCTTTCTCATTGACTTTGATTTTAACAGTGTTGTCCCCGGCCTGGAGCGGTTCCCAAGGGACGAATGGCCACCAATTGCTCTGGCCTTTTACCCTTACCACATTATGATTCTCCTGGGCGGGTGGTTCATCTTGGTCAGCTGGTGGGGAATTTTCCTGGGAAATCGTCGTTTTGAAAGTAACGCTTTTCTCAAGGCTCTTGTCTTTTCAATCCCTCTACCCTGGGTCTCTTTGGAACTGGGCTGGCTGGCAGCAGAGTTCGGCCGGCAGCCATGGGCAGTCTATGGCCTTCTGAAGACAAAGGATGCTGTTTCGGTAGTAGTGCCGGCCTGGCAAGTTCTCCTCACTATAATCCTCTTCATAGTCATATACGCCTTCATATTGGCCTTGCTCATCTACTTGCTGCGGCGGGAATTCATAAGGGGACCTGAATTGGTGGCTGTCAAAGCGCCAGCATAAGCATCCATGGCAAAGGAGGGTAGCCATGAGCCATGAATTGCTACAAAATATCTGGTATTTGTTAATTGGTGTATTGATCACCGGTTACGCCGTTCTGGATGGATTTGATCTCGGGGCAGGGGTATTGTATCCCTTCGTAGCTAAGAAGGATGAGGAGCGCCGTCTGATCCTCAACGCTATTGGCCCTTTCTGGGACGGCAATGAGGTCTGGCTTTTGACTGGCGGCGGGGCACTTTTTGCTGCTTTCCCCCACGTTTACGCCACTGTCTTCAGCGGGTTTTACCTGGCTCTAATGCTTGTCCTCTTTGCCCTTATCCTGCGGGCTGTCTCCTTTGAGTTCCGCAGCCGGGTTGAATCTCCAGGTTGGCGCAAGATGTGGGATTACATCTTCTTCGTGGGTAGCTTAATACCTGCCCTGCTGACGGGGGTGGCCGTCGGTAACGTGATTCGAGGTGTCCCGCTTAATGAGCAGATGGAGTTCATCGGCAATTTCTTCACTCTCCTAAACCCCTTTTCTCTCCTGGTGGGGCTAACGGGGTTGGCGATGTTCATAACCCACGGGGCTATATACCTTGTAATGAAGACCAATGGCCCGGTAGCCGAAAGAGCTCGTCGCTGGGCTAATGGCGCCTGGGTTGCGCTCCTCGTGCTGGCGGTTCTTACCAGCATATTTGCAGCGGTTGATGTTCCTCAGCGCTTTGTGAATGCATCCCGCCAGCCTCTCATCTGGGTCGTCCCCATTTTAACGTTGATTTTCATGGGGCTCACCCGCTGGAGCTTGGCAAAAGGTAAGCCTGGATATGCTTTCCTCTTCTCCGCCCTGACCATCGTCGGGTTGATGGGAATATTTGGTGCTGGCAATTACCCCTACTTATTGCCTGCCAGTAACGTCGCAGAATATGGCCTAACCATCTACAACGCTTCGTCTTCCAGACTTACGCTCATGACAATGCTTCTAATCGCCTTGGTGGGAATGCCTGTAGTCCTGGCCTATACAGCTTATATCTATTACGTTTTCCGCGGAAAAGCCAGGGTGGAGAAAGAAGGGTATTAAAAAGCAAAGGGGCATAGCCTTTCTGTCTCCAAAGAACAGGAAGGCATGCCCCTTTTTAAAGTTTACCAAACGGGATATTCCCCGCGGGAAAGGGCAGCGGTGAATTTGTAAATGTTGGCCAGCTCTTCTTCTATTATGGCCACCACATCCCCTCTTATAGCCTCAAGCTCTACCCCTGGTTTCAGGATAAGCTGAGCTGAAGCGATCAGGGGTTGGTCTATAGGCCGGCCAATTTGTGAGCATAGCCACACATAAACTTCCCTTATGCCCTCAACTCGCCGGTAAAGTTGATCGGCGATACGGTGGGTCAGGAGGTTGTAAATTTTGCCCACATGGCTCACAGGGTTTTTGCCCGCTGCAGCTTCAGTGCTCATAGGTCGGTTCAGGGCGATGACCCCATTTACTTTGTTTCCACGCCCTACCTGACCGCAGTCGCCGCCTTCAGCGCTGGTACCCAGAACTGTGAGGTACATACCGGCTTCTCCCCGGCCTGGGGCATCCAGGGTATTAAGGTCAATGGTTACATGTTCAAAGTCCAGGTTTTTGCCCTGCACAAAGGATTTTATAGCCTCCCTGATTTCCTCCTTGCGGGCAAAATAGTGGGCTTCGCTTTCCACAAAGCGGTCCACAAAAGCCATGGCAATGGTTAAAGTTAGATGACGGTTATACCGATAACCCATAACTTTTATGTCTTCTCCGGATTCAGGGAAGCGCTCTTTGAATTCGGGAGAATTGAGGAAACGCTCAACCTCGTAGACGATGCGCTCGGTCTGGGTCAGGGGGGCATAGCCGACAGCCGCGGATGTATCGTTGGCGCCGATTACTTCCCTGGCGAAGATGTCCACCAATTCGGGGGAGCCAGGCTTTATCTCGTTCTGGTAAATGACGTGCTTGTCCGGGTCCACAAAGCGCAGGTTCCTGCGAATCCAGCTTTTGGCAGTTTCTATGGCGATTTCACCTACCGGGATTTTCTTCCCCTGGAATTCATATATAGCTCTGTCGCCAAAGATTAGCTTCATTGGTTCTATAACTTTGCCCCCACCGATCTTTGGCTCAGTTATTCCGGCTACCAGAAAGCCTTTATCAATGTTGTGGTGGAGGATTTTACCGAAGGCTTCGGTGTAAGCTTTGCAGAGGGCCACCGAAACCTCTTCCATTATGGCATCGCAGATGGAATCGGGGTGACCTGTTCCTTTGCGTTCCACCAGTTCCACCTGCTGCTCCTCCACCGGCACAGATTTAAGGGCTTCTATCAGTATGTTTCTCATCTTTCAACCTCCTTTAAGTATTTTTCTTGGGCCCTTTTAGCCACTTCAGCGGCCATCCTAACAACTTTTTCGGCCGTCTCCTGCTTAAGGGAGCCTGTCCCACAGGAAGGGGTTATCATTGAAGCATTGAGGATTGCTTCTCTTGGAACCCCCTTTTTCACCAGAAGGTTTATTGCTTCTTCCAGTTTAGCGAGCAAGCTTTCCGGGGTTTCGTTGTGCACCTCCTCCCCGGCTGGCACTATCCCCCAGGCAAGGATGCCTCCTCGCTCAAGAAATCTTTTCACCTCTTCCGGATAGAGAGCTAAATTTTCGGCATAAGCATAGGCATCAAAGTTGAGGATGTCAATGGATGTTTCCAGGAGTATAGACCAATCGGTATTGGCGCAGCAATGGACACCCTTAAAGCCCTTTATTCCCGAGAGAACTTCTTCCACCATGGAAATGACCTGCTCCCGGTTCAGGGGGACAAAAGCAGAGCCGAAAGTGGCCATGTAGGGTTCGTCTACAAAAATTATGGTATTGGGGGAAATTTTCTTCAATTCTCTCTCCTGCCATGCAGCCTTAAGGCGAAGGTGTTTGGCCAAAGCTTCGGCAAGGATTTCATCATATAAGATCGGGCGCCGGTCCTGATCAACCACCGCCAAACCCCAGCTTATCGGACCAGTAACCTGCCCTTTAACAGCTATTAAAGGGTAACCTGAGAGGAATTGATGGGCAGTAGCCAGTCCTTGAGCATACTCGGGGCTTATGGCTCCGTGATCTACTTTGTTTTCAAGGTAAGCAATGTAAAGGGCTTCCAACTCGGGTTCCAGATCTTTGGTCCTATCCACGTAAATTCGCTGGTTTTCCATGTCAAGGATTACGCCTGGGAACTTTTCGGAAAACTGGACATACATGTTCTCAAGGAAGCTGCGACGGGGAAGCTGAGGCCAGTTAGGGATCGTATTGACGTTTTCCAGAATCAGGCTCCAGGCTTCCCCAACGCTTGTGTGGGGCAAGCTTCCCACAGTTGTAAGTTGCCACAAAAGCTTGCTTTTGTCCATAAGGGCCTCCTAAACTTTACACCACAACAGCCTGTTGTTTTCCACAAAAGCCTCCGCCACCCCTGCCCTTTCCAGAGAAGCCAGAGCAGCATACACTGTAGTGCGGCAAAGGTAGTAGTGTGGAAGGTCCCGGTAAGTCAAGTTCAGGGCTTGGGCAATCCCCTGCATAAGGGCTAATTCATCACACGGGGAGCGCAGCAATTCCAGCACTATATCCCTTATTCCTTCAAGCCGCTTTCGGTTAGCTTCGGCCAAAGGGGCAGGGTTCTGAAGGACTTCTCCATGCCCGGGGATAAAGTGATCACAGGGCCAGAACCCCTCTTCAAATTTTTTAAGGGTGGCGATTGCCGAGTCCAGCTCAGTGCAGTATGGTATGCCATGTTTGGATAGGGTTTCAGTGGGGAAAAAAGAGTCAGCACAGAAGAAGGTATCCTCAAAAATTAATCCGATTTGCCCGGGAGAGTGGCCAGGCAAGTGAATTGTTTTGAGTTCAAGCCCTTCAATGCTTACGACTCCTTCGCTTGTAATCCCATCCACCTGACAAGGTCTGGCGAGGGTAAATTTCCCCTGCAAAGCTTTCACAGGCCATGCCCCTCCGAAAAGCCAGAGGGGTTCAAGGATGGGATTTTCCACGACAGCTGCTTCAAAATTGGGGGCAAAAACCTTAATTCCAAGCCTTTCCCTTATAGCCCCTGCCCCTCCGAAGTGGTCAGCATGGGCATGGGTGATAACAAGGGCACAAGCTTTAGCTCCGATTTCCATCAGTGCCTTTGACACTTGTCTGGCGGAATCTTTATCCAGCCCGCTATCTATTATCAGGGCCTTTCCATCCAGGGCTATGAACCCTATATTGGAACCTCCAGGAAGGACCCAGGTGTTTTTTCCCACCTTTTTCATTCAGCTGACCTCCATAATACGACGCAGGTTTACATCAAACGGTGGATAGACAACCCCTTTTTCCGTTACGATTCCGGTGATAAAGCGGTGAGGTGTTACATCAAAGGCCGGGTTGTATACTGGGAACCCTTCCGGAGCTATGGGTATACCTTCTATGTGGGTGACTTCTCTGGGGTCCCTTTCTTCAATAGGGATGTATTCTCCGGATGGGATGGAAAGGTCAATGGTGGAAGTAGGGGCTACGGAGTAAAAGGGAATTCCGTGCTGGTAAGCCAGCACTGCCAGGTTATAAGTTCCGATTTTATTGGCCACATCGCCATTGGCAGCGATGCGGTCCGCTCCCACCAGCACGATGTTTACTTTCCCCTGGCGCATAAGCAAACCGGCGACGTTATCGGCTATGAGGGTGGCCGGTATGCCAAGTTGCTGAAGTTCCCACGCCGTTAAGCGGGCCCCTTGCAGGCGTGGTCGGGTTTCATCTACCCACACGTGGATGCGTTTGCCCTGTTCCCAGGCCGTCCTTATCACTCCGAGGGCAGTGCCGTAATCCACTGTAGCCAGAGCTCCGGTATTGCAGTGGGTGAGGATGTTGTCGCCATCTTTTATCAAAACTGCACCATATTCCCCCATCCTTTTGTTAACTTCCACATCTTCTTCGGCTATGAATTTGGCCTCTGAAATTACAGCGTTCTTAAGCGAATTGAGGTCGTTCTTATGGGAATAAGCTTTAGCCATAACTCTATCCAGAGCCCAGAAAAGGTTTACCGCGGTCGGGCGTGTGTTGCGGAGGATAGAAGCTGCTTCTTCCAGCTCTTTTAAAAGTTCTTCAGATTTGGAAGCCCTGGAATGAAAAGCTACCAGGGCAAGGCCGAAAGCAGCAGCTACTCCTATAGCAGGTGCTCCACGGATGTGCATTTCCTTTATAGCTACAGCAATCTGGTGGGGGGTCGTGCACTCCTCCACCACCAGGCGGTGGGGCAACTGCCTCTGGTCTATCAATTTAACGACGCCATTATCCCATTCGATGGTGCGCATTTTGCCTCCGTCATAACATAAAAATTAAAGGCACCCTGTTTTGGGGCGCCTTAAGAAACGAAAAACCCCCCGCTGGGAGGGGGAATCTTTTCCGGATTCCACTCTCATCTCCCAGTAATGCCCGGAGGGCATACTGCCGGAATTGGCACCTGGAACCGGTTTTTACCGGTTCTGGTTGCCGGGGCTTCACAGGGCCGGTCCCTCCACCCCTCTTGATAAGAGCGCCCGGATTAATTCAACTTTAAAAGAACCGCTATTGAATTTTATGTGATTTTAGCACATGAACCCTTCTTTGTCAAACAAAGACAGGGGTATGATTGGCAAACCGCCGGCATTGGCATTAGCCAGCGAGTGGGACTAAAACCCTTGCCTTCCTGGTTAGCATGGTTGACAAAATGAGAGGAAAAGGATATATTCTCCAAAAAACCTGGTGGTTCAGGAGGAATAGTCCATGGATATACGCTTTGGCACTGACGGATGGCGAGGGACTATCGCTGGAGATTTCACCTTTGATAACGTTAAGCGCTGCGCTCAGGGGTTCGCCCGTTACCTTTTGAGCAAAGGCTTGGCAGAGAAAGGAGTGGTTATAGGATACGACCGGCGTTTTGCTTCTGAACACTTCGCCTCTGCAGCAGCAGAAGTCATGGCTGCCCACGGCATTAAAAGTTATATCACCCGAGAAGCTACTCCCACCCCTGTCATAAGCTTCAGCATAGTGGCCTTAAAAGCCGGTGGTGGGATAAATATTACTGCCAGCCACAACCCACCCCTGGACAACGGCTTTAAGGTACGGGACCACCGGGGAGCTGCCATTGATCCCCTTGGGCTCAGAGAAATTGAAGCCTTTATTCCCCCTGTCTCAGAAATTAAAAGCATTCCGCTGGAAGAGGCTGTGCACAAAGGGTTTGTGGAGTTCTTTGACCCTGCTCCAGCTTACCTTGAACATATAAGTAAGCTGGTGGACTTTGAACCCATAAAGAAAGCGGGTCTCACTATAGTGCACGATGCTATGTATGGAAACGGAGCCGGCTGGCTGGAGAAAATCCTGGCCGGAGGAACCACGAAGATTGTAAGCATCCGGACCGAGCGCAACCCCCTTTTCCCTGGAATGAAGCGTCCCGAACCAATCCCTCCTAACATCCAGGCCTGTCAGGATAAAGTCCGGGAAATTAAAGCTGATGTCGGCATTATAAACGATGGCGATGCCGACCGGATAGGTATTGTGGATGAGTGCGGCGATTTCCTGAATCAGCTTCAGGTTTACGGCCTCCTGGCTTTATACCTCCTGGAAGTAAGGGGATGGCGAGGTCCCATCGTCAAAACACTTTCCACTACCTCCATGCTGGACATACTGGGCCGGATTTACAATGTCCCTGTTTATCATACAGGCGTTGGTTTTAAATTCGTGGCCCCCAAAATGCTGGAAGTGGATGCTATGGTCGGAGGGGAAGAAAGTGGGGGTTACGCTTTCAGGGGCAATGTGCCGGAAAGGGATGGTATCCTTGCCCCTCTGTTTTTCCTGGATTTCATGGTCAGGACCGGGAAAAAGCCTTCGCAGCTCTTGGAGCACCTCTACGAAGTCGTAGGGTCCAGGTTTTACTACGATCGTATTGACCTTTCTTTTCCGCCGGAAAAGCGAGAACTTACCAGGGTGCGTATAGAATCCGCCAGGCCGTCAACCATTGCCGGAATTAAAGTAACCGGGATTGACACCACCGACGGTTATAAATACAACTTGGAGGATGGAGGATGGCTCCTTATCCGCTTTTCGGGGACAGAACCTGTAATACGTTTCTACTGTGAAACCACTTACGGCGATAAAGTCCGGGAAATTCTGGAAGAAGGCATAAAGCTGGCCGGTCTTTCCATTGAAAAATAATTTTCAAAGGGTTGAGCCATGGAACGGATCAAGGTGCTGAGCGTCCTGAGGCTGAGTGAGAAGAATTTGGAAACCTTGCGCAGTGTTTCCCCGAGGCTTGAGGTAAGCCAGGTTACATGCCGAACTCCGGAAGAGATGAGGCCTTTTTTGAAAGATGTGGAAATCCTTTACACTTTCTGGTTCCCTTTTGATCCTGCTGAGGTGGCTCCGAAGCTCAAATGGATTCAGCTTTCCAGCGCTGGGGTTGACCACCTGCTGGATTCCCCTGTGATGAAGAGCCAGGTCATAATTACCACCACCAGCGGCATCCACGCTATTCCCATCGCGGAATATGTATTTGCGATGATGCTGGCCCTTGTAAAGAGACTGCCTCAAGCTTTAAATTATCAAAGACACCGGGAGTGGCCTTCCAATCGTGAAAAAGTGTTGCTTTCCGATGAGTTGCGGGATAAAACCATCGGGATAATTGGCTACGGGAGTATCGGACGAGAAGTAGCCAGGTTAGCCAGAGCTTTCGGAATGAGGGTGTTTGCCACGAAACGGCATGTAGATGTCAACACTGATAAGGGTTATAAGCTACCAGAGGTGGGGGATCCTGAGGGCATACTGGTGGAGAGGCTTTATCCCAACTCCAACCTTAAAGAAATGCTTCCCCTTTGCGATTTTGTGGTCATAACCGCTCCCCTTACCCCTGAAACTTACCACATGATCGGGCGGGAAGAGCTGGCGGCTATGAAGCCTTCCGCTTACCTCATAAACGTAGCCAGGGGGGCAATTGTAGACGAGGCAGCTCTTGTGGAGGCACTGGGTGAGGGAAAATTGGCAGGCGCCGCTTTAGACGTCTTTGAAAAGGAGCCTTTACCTCCCGAAAGCCCTCTCTGGAACTTCCCTAACGTCCTTTTGACCCCGCACGTTTCAGCGATAACCCCCAGATATGATGACAGAGCCACTGCCCTTTTTGCCGAGAACCTGCGCCGCTATCTGGCGGGAGAAGAACTTCTCAATGTAGTGGATAAAACTCTGGGCTACTGAGGTTTACCCCAAAAGTAAATGGCTAAATTAGCCAGGGCCATTGCTATGAACCCGGCAACCCCTGTTATTCCCACTGTAAGGTCATTTCCTCCTTTGAGGAAAAGCAAGCCAATGCCAGCGGTCCCGTTAAGGGTGCCATGCATCAAGGCGGCGGCCAGGACAGACCCAGCCTTAAGTCTTATGTACCCGATTATTGGGGAGAGAAGCAGGCAGAACAAACACATCATGAAGACTCCAGGGACAGGGTGCTGGGGGTAATTGTGCCCTCTGAGGATAATGGGGGCGTGCCAAATACCCCAAATCAAACCGATGAGGGCCTGGGATTTCCAGAATCCGATGGGCAAAAGCTCCTTAAAAAGAAACCATCTCCACCCTAATTCTTCCCCCAAAGCTACAAGAGCATTTATTGTAGCACCAGCCAGAAGTCCTTGAACAATTCCGCTCACCAATGCAACCCATAGGGGGGTTGCAGCAAGCTGAGCTTTGAGGGCTTCCAACTGCTCCGGCGGGATGTTCCTGGCGTAGGCGGCTACCCTTTCGGCCAATCCGCTCATATCTGCTGAGAAACTTACCCCGGGAAAGGCAAGGCTTATGACAGAGGAAAACAGGGTAAGGGCAGGGGGGATAACCCAGGCGGCCAGGAACCATCGGTTCAAAGAGAAAGAAATCTTCAATGGCTCCCGGTAAATCAATTTCTGCACCATGATTGCTACCAAGCCCGGGATCCACATGTATACAACAGCCATGGAAAAGGCGGCGAAACCCCCGCCAGCCCATTTCCCTCCGAGGGCAAAATAAAGCTCAATAGCCGCCCAGCTAAAGGCGAAAGCAAGCAAGGTAAAAACCATTGCTCTGCTATAATTCCTCATAGTCCCCTAACCTCCTTCAACATTTTACACCTTTACCCCCTAATGCGTCAAAGAGGCCGCTGGACGGAAAGGCCCGTCGTAAAAGTTTTGACAAAGTGCGCGAAAAAGGTTAAACTTTTTTAAAAAGTTTGTAGGAGGGAGAGGGTGTATAAGGCCCCGAGGGGGACTCAAGATATCTTGCCCCAAGAGCAGCCATACTGGTTTTATGTCAAAAATACGGCTATGCGTTTGCTCCACCTTTACGGCTATCAGCCCATAGATATACCTGTCTTTGAAGATACAGGGCTCTTTGTCAGGAGCGTGGGGGAAACCACTGATATTGTGGAAAAAGAGATGTACACATTTCTTGACAAAGGGGGTGATTCCCTCACCCTGAGGCCGGAGTTTACAGCTGGGGTTGTAAGGGCTTACATAGAGCACGGAATGCATCTCTGGCCCCAGCCCGTTCGGCTATATTCAATAGGTCCCGCTTTCCGCTATGAAAGGCCTCAAGCTGGGCGCTTCCGTCAATTCCACCAGATCAACGTTGAAGCCCTGGGAGAGCAAGATCCAGCCCTGGACTTTGAGGTCATGACCCTGGCATGGCACTTATATGAAGAATTGGGCTTCAAAGGCCTTTCCTTCCAGGTTAACAGCACTGGCTGTCCGAAATGTCGCCCGACCTATGTCACAGTCCTCAGGGATTATTACAGTGGGAAAACCGCCCTTATATGCGAGGATTGCCGCAGGCGCCTTGAGCGTAACCCCCTCAGACTCTTGGATTGCAAGAACGAACAGTGCCAGCCTGTAATAGCGGAAGCACCGAAGATTATAGATTTCCTGTGCGATGAATGCGCTTCCCACTTCCGAACCCTGCTTGATTATCTTGAGATGGAAGGCCACCCTTATACTTTGAACCACCGCCTTGTGCGAGGATTGGATTATTACACCAAAACCGTCTTTGAGGTCTGGGCCGAAGGAATAGGAGCTCAAAACGCTGTTTGCGGTGGAGGCCGATACGATGGCCTCGCCCAGGAGCTTGGTGGTCCCCCAACCCCCGGAGTTGGCTTTGCGGCCGGAATAGAACGAATCGTGATGATAATGAAGCACCAGGGGATAAAGGTTCCGCCTCTTGAAAGCCCTAAAGTGTTTGTGGCCTTCACCAGCGGAAGCCTCAAGAAAGAAGCTGTAAAACTTACTTCCAGATTAAGGCGCTCCGGAATAGCTGCAACTCACGCCCTTGGTAACCGCTCCCTAAAAGCACAACTTAAAAGGGCCGATAAAGCTGGTGTCCTTTACACCATCATAATAGGCGAAGAGGAAATGGCCCGGGAAAATGTTATCGTCCGCAATATGACGGACGGCGCTCAAAAGGAAATGGGGATTAACGAAGTGGAGCAATGGCTTAAAGGGGTTCTTCCTGAGGTCACCTTAAATTGCTGAAAAGCCCGGGGTTAAAGGTAAGGCTTTATATAAATCCACGGGCAAAGGAGGCTCAGGAGGGCTAATCCAGCGAAGAATAAACTGAAAAAGAATGCATCCCACCGCTCAGGTAATAAAGCTTTTGCCCCGCAGCCCGTAGCCCCCATAAGGAACACAGTTAAAGTAAAACGGTTCCAGTCATCGGTCAGGAAGCCTTTGAGGACCAGGCCAAAGACCAGCAAGGCAAAGATAAAAGCTGTTATTCCCATAATTTTTCTCTTCAGACCCTCCTTAAGTCCGATGGAAAAACCAATACCCAAGGGGATTAGGGCAGGGAAAAGGTATCGTCCCTGGTGTTGCACAAATTTGAAATTATACCAGATGAAGGAAAGGGCTGTGAGAATGAAGGAAAAAGCCGCTATGGTAAGACCTGTGCGTTGAAAGGACTTTAGCTCTCGCCAATTTTTCAGGAACCAGTGCAGCAATCCCACCAAAGCGAGGCAGGAGACCAGGAATAGCAATGCATAGATTCGCTCATCCATGGGGACAGCCATCCATCCGAACTGGCCCCAGAAGCTCCGGAAGGATGTAAGGAGAAAAGATTTGAGAAGGCGCTGGATGCCCATCTCCTCAAGCCATTCGGAAGTGCGAGGCTGTCCTACCACAATCGCATCATGCCTGGAGAGTCCAAGGGGGTCGGCAGGGCCGTAAACGGCCATGTTCCGGATAAACCATGGGAAAGTAAAAAGCAGAGGCCATAAACTCAGGCATAGGAGACGCAAGCCCTTGCTCCACGAATGGGAACGCCAGACCCACACAGCAAAAGTTATAAGGTAAAGGACAAAGGTAATATAAGCTGTGGTTTTGGTTAGAAAACTGAGGGCTATGAAAACCGAGGGCCTCCACAGGCCTTCTTCCGGAAACCCCTTCTTTGCAAGCCGTATTGTCTCCAGAAGGAAAAGCCCAATAAAAAGCTCAGCCAGCGCATCATTGTTGACCGAAGCATTCATGGCAATGTGCATCGGAATAAAGGCGACGAAAGCGGCGGCTCCGGCTGCCAGCTCTATCCCTTCAGGGAAAAGCTCCCTGACCACAAGGAAAGCTGTAAATACCGTTAATGCCCCGATTAGCAGGGAGAAAAACCGCAACACAAAAAGGTTCCCTCCCGTTAAAGCAAACAAAGGCGAGGCCAGGATGTAATACAGAGGGGGTTGATGGAATTCGTAGCGGATTGGCTCAATGGACATTTCAGGAGGAAAATGGCGGCTTTTTATCTCCTCAAGGTAGGAATGAGGGTAATCCCCCATTTTCAAAACAGGCAGACGGCCTTCCTGAACCAGAAAAGCAATGTAGTTATAGTGAGCGGGCTCATCCGGGGCTTGCCATGGAGGGGTGTACAAGGCATACAGTATCCCCAGCCCCAGAAACATTGCTGTTATAACCAAACCCACCGCTTTGTCCCTCACGCAAACCTCCTGACCATAGGATCAAGAGCTTCTTCCACCGCCTTGCTCAAGAGGTAAAAAGCACTGCAAAAAGCAATTATGGCTAAAGCTGGAGGAAAGAGGGCGTGCCACTGAGGCCCTTCCGCTGACCAGTAAAAGGTCAATTGAGTGAACCATATCATAGACCCCCAGCTCATCCTTATCCTGGTTCGGCCGAAAAAGGATAAGAACGCCTCTGTCAGGACAGAGCCAGAAGCAGTGAACATCATGAAGAGGAAGCCTGCTGGGAGGATGTAGGGAAGTATGTGCCGACGGATAATGTAAAGGTCATTTCCACCTGCAAGCTTTGCTGTCTCCACAAATCCCTTTACTGTTACACTCTGTGCCCATGTTTTTATGATGACGGCGGGTGTGCCAAGGCCCGCCAGGATCCCATAGAAAAGGGCCAAAACAGGCCAGTGCATATCCACCAGAAGGCCGATTATTAAAAGGATTATAGGGGGAGGGAGGAGGATCACAACATCGCATAGACCCATTAATAAAGTTTCAACCTTTCCCCTGAAGTAGGCAGAAGCCACCCCGACCGCTACAGCCAGTATTGAAGCAACCAGGCCAGAGGTAAACCCTACCCCAAGAGAGGTGCCAGCCCCATATAGAAGCTGGCTCAGGATATCTCTACCAAAGGAATCGGTCCCCAGGGGATGCTGAATGGAAGGAAAGGTCGGATGTGGGACAATATCGGGGTCAAAGCCTACCATGGGATGATATATCTCCCTGTTCCAGAACCAGGCCATGAGGATAGGGTGAGATAAAGCCATAAGGGCAAAGTAGCTCAGTATAATAGTGCCTACCAGACCCTTAGGATTTCTGAATAACGCCACCTTAAGCCACTTATCCATGTATTTTTTCCCTCAATCTCGGGTCTATCCAGGCCTGAATGATATCCAGCGTTATGTGGGAGACAAGAAGCAGGATTCCCGTAAGGGATAGGGTGCCCATTAAAAGAGGGACATCCTGATAATCAATGGCCAGGAAAAGGAGGAATCCGACACCGGGCCAAAAAAACATCTTTTCTATTACAAAGCTTCCCAGGAGGAGAAAAGGGAATTGGAGCATGAAACGGCTCAGCAAGGGCAGGGTTGCGAGCCTTCCAAGGTGGCCATTTCTTATCCTGCTATCCGGGAGCCCTTTGGCCCTGGCTAAGAGGACAAAATCCTCCCCCCTCAAGACGTTCATAGAGGTGTGCGTCAGAAGCATGATCTCACCAAAGGTGGTAACAACGAGGGCGGTAAAAGGAAGCGCCAGATGCCAAAGGATATCCAAAGCTAAACGGGACCACCCGGAAAAACACCAGGCCAGGCCAATGGCTGTCAGGAAAAAGACTTTGAAGGCAACCCTTGCCGCTCTCCTCCACCGGTAAGTTTTCTGACCGATCGCCCACCAACCAATCGTTGCTATTATAAAAGAGACAAGCATCCAAACCATAATATCGCTGGAAGAAACGGTTACATCGGTCCATAGTTCAAGGCTCGTTTCGCTCTGGGCGGGAAACCACCTTAACCTTATAGCGAGGATCTGGATCAGCATAAAAGCAACCCATGGGAGGAAAGAAGAATGGCTGGCGACTGCGAAGGCTGTGATAGAGGCGTTAACGGGGGAAGATTTTTTCGGAGGCCAGGCTAACCTTTTGCCCAGCCATAATCCCAGAACCCACGCTGAAATGGTGGCGGGAACCAGGAGAAGGAGCGTTTTAGGGAGGGCCATTAAGAGGACACTGAGCACAGATAAGCGGGGGAAAAGGAAACTTCGGCCAAGATTACCGCTGAAAAAGCCTCTCATCCAAAGGATATATTGCTTCCATAAGGGCAAATTGAGGCCGAGGTAAACCCTTAAAGCCTTTTTCCACACAGGGGGCAGTCCCACGGCCGTGCTCACGAAATCTCCCGGAAGAGCATGGATTAATAGGAAGAGAGTGGTCTGGAAAAGGAAAAGCGTTATAAAAGCCCGAATAAAGCGGTAAAAAATATAACGGCCCACCTGGCCCCCTTTTTAGCGGTAACCCCTTACTATTTTAACATACCTTGCCCTTCATGGAAAATGCCTCAGCTCTGCTGGCGGGGGAAAATTATTTAGAATTCACCGCCTTTGTGGGCTGAAGGGAGAGGCTGATAGAGGGCTTAAGCTTCGGGCGTAAAATTATCCTCCGCTTTTATTTTGGCAATGAAAACGTCCTCAAGGGAAGGGATAATGGATTCAATGGAGTGAACTTTTATACCATTTTTAAGCAGAATTTCTTCAACGAAGTCCCGGAATTTCCCGGCTTCGGGGGTTACAAGGTGGATCGCTGAGCCGTAGAGAGCCAGCTCACCGCTCAAGGCTAAAAAGGGGTGTTCCGGAGAAACAGGCTCAACGGGCAAAGCGTGTTTCCTTAAGATTGTCAATGCTTCCTGGTAGTTATCGCAATGTATTTCCAGAACCCAACCTTCCATTTCCCTCTTCAATTCCTGAGGTGAGCCCTGAGCTACTATACGCCCATTGTGTATCAGGACCAGGCTATTGCAATGCTCGGCTTCATCCATGTAATGGGTGGTGACCAGAATCGTTACCCCTTTATCGGCCAGCTCGTAGAGCAAGTCCCAGAAGGCCCTTCTTGAAATGGGGTCAACCCCGGCTGTCGGCTCATCCAGGAAAAGCATCTCCGGTTGATGCAAGATAGCACAACCGAAAGCCAAGCGCTGCTTCCATCCTCCTGATAAGCTTGAAGTTAACACTTTTTCTTTTCCTTTAAGCCCGGCCATTTCCAGGGCATAGTTAATCCTCTCTTCTAATATTTTGCTTTTAAGGCCGTACACATGGCCATAGAAGCGAAGGTTTTCTTCCACCGTGAGGTCATTGTATAGGCTGAATTTCTGGGTCATGTATCCGATGCGTTTACGTATTTCCTCCGTCTCCTTCTGAGAATCAAATCCCAATACCCAGGCCTGGCCTTCGGTAGGGCGAAGTAGGCCCAAAAGCATCCTTATTGTGGTGGTCTTACCAGCTCCGTTCGGCCCCAGGAAACCAAATATTTCCCCCCGTTTCACGGTGAAATTTATGTGGTCTACCGCCACGAAATTCCCGAATTTTTTAGTAAGATTCTCAGCTATTATCGCTTTCTCCAATTAAACCTTCCCCTCTTATCTCCCAATTTCCAGCCAGCGCCGCCCCATAGGACCATATCCGTTCCTTCCGTATAGTTGATTCCCTGGGGCTCACTCAACCTGAGAGCTCGCTCCACCATTAAATATCTTACCTACTGCTGAGTCACTATCGCTTTTTCAGAGTAACCCCTGTAAGTCCCGAACCGGCTCAGGATCACAGCCCCTATTCCTAAAGAGTATACCACAAGCTGGAGCAGGAAGCCCAGGCATGGTATTAAGCCCAGAAGGTGAATCAGGGTAACGCCCAGTATGATCTGGAAGATGGGTGAAAGCCTTTGAGCTCCAGAAGCCACCATTACCCTTTCACCAACTTTATAGGCTAAGGCGGTGAGACCGAAGAGGCCCGTTATCAGAAGTGCAAGCCAGACGAAAAAACCCAGGCAAGCAAAAACAATAAGCACAAGCCCAACCGGAATTCCCAATACAATGGTCGCCAGGCCGATTCCACCGCTCTCCAAGGGTGCTGTGAGCAAAGTTTCAGCGACCACTTTGACCTGCTCAGGCCAGAGGCTTATTATCAGCACCGAGGCCGCTATGAGGGCCAAAAGGGTGATCACGAAACGAATGCCACTCCCCAAAAGCCAGCTGACCCAATTCCCTAAGGATGGATAGGAAGGAATGGGGAAGGGAAGTAGGGAAGGACGCTCCAGCCATCTCAAACCGACCATTTCCACAACCTCTCCCTCTATAACCCCACCCTCCTCTTTTTCTACCCTTCCCCCCATTATTGCCACATCTCCCTTTATCCTGCCAGTCCTTTTAACCCGGACATTGCCTCCGAAAACGGCCAATTCACCTTCCAGAGTGCCAGCTATTTCTGCCCATCCTCCGAATATAGCTGCGTCTCCTTCAAGGACACTATCCTTTTCAAGAAAGAGATTTCCCCCAAAAATGACCACATCACCCCGGTAAGTTCCGCCACTCTTAAGGGTAAAGCTTTCGCCCAACAGCACTTTCCCACCTTCAGCAAAGGCAGGAAAGGCGAAGCTCCACAGGAAAAGAGCTAAAATTAAGCCCAGAAAGATCCTCTTAACCATATTGCCTCCTATTCCCATCGGAATAATTTAGTACCTATAGCTCCTCCTAAGAGCAGGATTGCCAAAAGCACCGCTACTTCGTGGAGGTGCTGGCTCCAGGGGTCACCAAACCACAGCCCTTTCAAGAGGGAAACCAAATGAGTAAGGGGCAGGTAACGGCCGAAAGCACGTACCCCCGAAGGAAGTATTTCCCAGGGGACAGATGCTCCTGAAAAGAATATCATGGGAAAACCTAAAATCATCCCTACAGCTTCAGCAGTGCGAGCAGTAGGAGCTAAGGCAGCAATAAGGTAACCGAGGAAGAAAAAGGCGAAGGTTCCGAGGAGGAAAGCAGCAGAAACGCTTAGGATATTTCCATTGAATCGGGCATTGTAAACCAGTCTTCCAATAAGGATGAGGAACAGAACCCCTAAAACCGTTACTACCAGGTTGCTAATAAGCTCGCTTGTCATGTAAGCCAGGGGGTGAAGAGGTGCAGCCTGGAATCGTCGCAAAACTCCGCTTTCCCTTGCTGATGCTGTGTTTATCGGTATACTGAGCAAACTAACAGTGACAATTATTATCCCGATATAGGCTGGCACCATTACGTCTACGGTTCCACGACCACTGAATAAAGGGTTAGGTTCATTGCCGTAAACAGAGCCGAAGAGGAGCAGCATAAGCGGGGCAAAGATTATGGTAAAGAAAAAAGCCACTGGCTCCCGCAGGTATAATTTTATCCCTATTAACGTGAGCTTCAACAATCCCCGCATACTCCCTCCTTAATCCCTCATCTCTCGCCCTGTAAGGGCCAAAAACACATCTTCTAGCGAAGGCTGCTCAAACCGCAGGTCCCAGAAGTTAATCCTCGCTTTTTCAAGGAAGTTTATCAGCTCACTTAAAAGCCTGTCGCCTTGGCCATACACGATTACCCTTTCCCCTATACGTTCTATCCGGACCACCCCTGGCACCTGGCGAAGCTTCTCTTCTACAGACTCAGAAGTGTTAAAAACCACCCTTTGCTCTGCCCCAAGGGAACGTATTAGGTTTTCAGGCCTGTCCAGAGCAATAATTTTACCCCGGTCTATGATAGCTACCCTGTCGCAGAGCCTTTCGGCTTCTTCCATATAATGGGTGGTGAGGAAAACGGTTTTGCCCTTAGCTCGTATTTCCCGCACCAGATCCCACATAGCCCGGCGTGCTTGAGGGTCAAGTCCAGTGGTCAATTCATCCAGGAAAACTATTTCCGGGTCATTGAGGAGGGCAAGGGCTATAAATAAGCGCCTTTTCTGACCTCCAGAGAGGGATTCAAAGTAAGCGTTTAGTTTATCATTCAAGCCCATTTGTTCCAGGAGCGGAAGCCACTCCACATGACGACGGTAGAAGGAGGAGAAGAGGTCCATGATTTCCCACACCTTCAAACGGCGGGGCAGGGAAGCCTCCTGGAGCTGTATTCCAATTCGTTGCCGCACTTCATATCTCTGGCGATGAGGGTCAAGCCCCAGAACTCTGATAATTCCCCGGTCGGGGCGGCGTAGCCCTTCCACGCATTCAATGGTAGTAGTCTTGCCAGCGCCGTTTGGCCCCACCATTCCAAATATCTCCCCCTCTTCCACCTGGAAGGATATGCCGTCCACAGCCCGGATGGGGCCATAAGATTTGTGCAAATCCACCACTTCTATAACCAAATTCATTTTTTAACCTCCTAAAGCTTTACTCTTGGCTTGCAGATGCAGGGGTAACCTCCTCAGACTTTGCGCTGACCCAAAACCAGAAGGAACCGAGGCCCATTAAGGAAGCTATCCAGGCAAGAAGCCTTCCCAGTATTGGAATTGAAGTTGCTAACACTAAAACAACGAGCCCTAATATGAAAGGCCACCATTTGCTGGCCGCAGCTTTGCTCTTAAAAGCCTGCAAAATTGCTGTCCCCAGGGCGATGCTGGCCAGTATCCTGGTTACGTAGATCCAGGCTACACCCATGCCCCAGAGCCCCGTTGCTCCTGCCACCAGCCCGGCGAAGAATAACCATCCAGCAAGTCCTTTTAAGGTCAGGAGCCTGAATGCCAGGCTTATTATTGCCGTAGATACTACCAGTAACACTATCAAAAACCCGAAGGCTACTAAAATTATAAGACCCCATCCGAAGCTTGGCAAAGGCTTCACCCTGATTGGTTCAGCTATCCGCTGCGTCCATTTCGGGGCTACAAGGAGCATAAGGGTTCCCACAAGAAGAAGGCTTACAAGGTAGCGGAAGCGATCAAGCCCCCATCTTATCGCCACAACATGGGGAGGAGGAGCCACTTTTTTGGGAATTTCTCGCTTCTTAAACTCCACTTTCCCCTTTACCGTGCCCGAAGGTATTGTGGCTTCCTCTTTAGCAATGTAGCGTAAGTTGCCTTCAATGCGAGCTTCCTCCTGAATTGTAAGCCCAGGGGGGACGGAGGGGACAGGGGGTAGACCAGAGTAAAAGGGGAAACCCGGGGGAAGCCCTTCTTTTTCCGCCTCACTCACGTCAACTTCAGCACTGCCCCCTATACGGCCTGATATCTTTATCCCGTTGCCGGCAAACCTGAGGCTGCGCCCCACATCGCCAGCTAAAAGGGCCTGGTAGCCGAAGAACAAGAAATCCTGGCTGAGGCGTCCGGTGAATTCAGTGCTAAAACCCGCTCCTATAAAATCGCTCCCCCCTTGCCCGCTTATTGATAAGGCGTAACCCGCTGCTATGATGTCATCCATTACTGTGCCTTTAACCTCTATAGTCTGTCCGGCGGCGTAAAGGTCGCCTTCCACAATGCCTGTCTTTTCAATTTTCACCTCCTGTGCAAACACTACCAGGTCACCTTTCACCTTCCCTCTAAGGATGAACTCACGGGCACTCACAAACAGGTCATCTTCAACGGTTTCCCCTTCTTCAATCACAACTTTTTCCCCTCCTCGCCCTTCAAAGGCCATAGCAGGGTAAACACTGAGGCTGAGGAAGAGAAAAGCAACAATAGCGAGCAGCGCTTTAGGCCACTTCATGTTTTATCCTCCTTTCTGTAGTTGGCCACGAATGCTGGCAATTTTAATAAGGCTTATGAAAATTGCCAGAAGCACCAGCAAAGTTACGGTAGGGTAAAGGGCGAGCTTTGAGATGGACAGGGTTAATTCTAAAAGTAAACCCACTAGTTCTTTACAAAGCCAGAGCCAGCGCAAGGTTAGCCGCAGCACAATCCCGGCGGCAGGCAATAGATTCCAGAACATGAAAGCCTTTTTGTACAAAACAAACATCAAAAATGCCCCAGCGGAGGAGATCAAGATGGGTGCTGCCACGGCTCTCAAAATTTTTCTCCTGCCCATCTCTTTCTTGCTGGCCCTCATGACCTCAGCTTTTAACGCAGGGGGAGGAGTGATAAATGGTTGAGGGTATTTCTGGAGCAGGGAATGGGTAGCTTCAAGAGCCCTCCATAGGGTGAGGCAGCTTTCGCAGAAGCATAAGTGTTGATAAAGCTCTGGAGATGGAGAGCCCTCTAAAGCCTCTTGCATCTCATAAATAGCCTCCTGACAGGAAATCAAAGCAGCCATCCCTCCTTTCTAAGCTCTTCTGCCAGCCGGAGCCTTGACCTGTAAAGCCTTACTTTAACAGCTCCTTCCTCCATCCCCACTATTTCCCCAATTTCGCTACAAGTTAATCCATACCAGTACTTGAGGATCAGGATAGCCCTATCAGTCTGCTCAAGCTTTTCAAGGAGCTCTTCTACTTCTACCCCGTTGAAGTCATGCCTCTGATTTTGCCCCCTTGCCAGGTTTGAAGCCTCTTTTACCGCCTTCAATTCCCTGGATCGACGGCGCAACCAGTCCATAGATGTATTGTAAGTTATAGCCAGGAGCCACCGGAAGAAAGGCTTTTGCGGGTTATAGAAACTGAGGTTTCTGAAGGCCCGAATGAATACCTCCTGAGCCACATCTTTGGCTTCCTCGCAATCCCCTAACAAGCGTAAGGCCAGGCTGTAAACGGCTCCCTGGCAAGTTTCTACAATCTCTTCAAAGGCTTCAATCTCTCCGGCTAAAACCCGCTGGATAGCCGAGCTTAAGTCTTTTTCCATGCTCTCCCCACAAAAATATACGTCCAGGGAAAGAAAAAAAGTTACATCAAACCTTTCGGGCTTTTCCTGCCAGCACTGATTTTCATAGGCTTTGCTCGGAGAGGCTTAAATGGCAAGGCGGGCTTTCACCAAAAGAGCCCGATCCTTAAGGAGCAGGTTAGCAGGGCCTGAAGCCAGAACCTTACCGGCATTGAGGATTACAACTTTATTGCACACTTTCTCCACGAATTCCAGATCATGTGAGGCGATTATTTTGGTGTAAGGTAAAGAGCGCAGCAGTTCAGCAAGCTCCCACCTTCCTGCAGGATCCAAATTCGCAGTGGGTTCATCAAGGGCTAAGATTTCCGGGGACATGGCCAGTACGGTGGCTATGGCTATCCTCTTTTTTTCCCCAAGGCTTAAATGGTGAGGCGAACGATTCTCATAGCCCATCATTCCTACGGCTTCTAAGGCCTTCCTTACCCTTTCCACCACCTCCTCCGGAGCCAGCCCTAAATTTAAAGGCCCAAAAGCCACATCTTCAAAGACCGTGGGAGAAAAGAGCTGGTCATTGGGGTCCTGGAAAACCAGCCCCACAAGCCGGCGAATTTGCTTGAGGGTTTCTCTGCATACCGGGATGCCTTTAATCCAAACAGGGTTTGAACCATCAGAAGAATAACCCATGAGTATGCCATTTAGGTGCAAAAGGAGGGTAGATTTTCCGGCACCGTTGGGCCCAACAATGCCCACACTTTCATTTTCTTCTACTTCAAAGCTCACGCCTTTCAGAGCTTCAATCCCTTCAGGATACCGGTAATGTAAGTCCTTCACCTCCACAGCTTTAGCCATCCTTCACCTCCAAAAGATCATAAGGCCCCATATAAATCCAAGGCATAAAAATGAAATCGCTCCAAAAACCCAATCTCTGAAAGAAAACTTGAGCTGGTTAAAGGTTCTGATTTCTCCATCAAACCCTCTGGCCAGCATGGCCTGGTAGACCCTTTCAGCTCTCTCGTAGCTTCTTATGAACAACACACCTGCCACTCCAGCCATAGCTTTAAAGGATACCCACCATCTGGTTCCTGCCCCCCTTGAGGCCCATGCCCTTTCCATTCGCATAACCTCATCTATGAGCACGAATGTATAGCGGTACATGAAGGAAAGAATTTGCACCAGGACGGATGGCAGTCCGAGTTTTTCCATTCCCTTCAGGAGTAGAGGGAAGGGCGTTGTTGCTGATATAATAACTAAGATAAAAGCCGAAAGCCAAGCCTTAAACCCGATAATCGCTCCAGCCGTAAGCCCCTCTTTTCCCTGAGGGATAACCCGGAAGAAAGTTACCAGAAAGGCGAAGGGAACTATGGTTAAAGAACGGCTCAACAAGTAAGTGAAAGGAACACGGCTTAATAGACCAACAAGCAGCATAAAGCCAAAGGTTACCCCTAGAATTTGCCATGCTTTTTCTGGCACCTTTATCACTGTCAATATTAAAGTTAGCCCCAGGACCAACTTGGTCCTGGGGTCCAGCCGGTGGATAATGCTATCAAGGTCGCTGTATTTATCAATAAAGCTGTGCTTCATGCCTTTCCTTTCAAGAGCCTGGCAAGGCCGTACCCAAAGCCCAGAGTTATGGCTGTCCCTACAATCTCTGCCAGGATGGTAGCAAGGGCTTCATTCCCAACCCCGGGGAAAAGGTAATCCGGGATTATCTCAAAGAAGGGTTCTCGGGCTTTTTCTATAAAGCCTAAGTCCTCAGCCACCCTTTCAAGGCCGTCAGGCCAGGGTGAAGCCAAAGGGGAGAGGAGAGCTAGGACAAAAGCTATAACTATCCCCCAGATCCACCACTTCTTTCCCATGGCCGCCTCCTTTAGATTTTCTCTAGAGATAGCAAGTCAGGCCTTGTGGCTTTTACAAAACCGAGGACCAAGGCTGTTATCAGTCCCTCTCCTATGCCTATGAGGGCATGAATTCCGGCCATAGCTGGCAGAGCTATAGACAGGGGAGAAGTGCCGGAAAGGGCCAACTCAACGGCACAGGCCACAGCAGCCACAAACACCGAAACCCAACCAGCCACGAAGCCTCCGGCAGCTTCAGCAAAAGCCTTGCCTTTGAAGAGTTTTAGGGTGATGTTATAGAAATAGTAGCCCAGGAATACAGCGATTATACCCATATTCAAAACGTTAGCCCCGAGGGCAGTTATTCCTCCGTCCTGGAAAATGATGGCCTGGACCAGAAGCACGCAGGTCATTATCAGGAGGCCAGTCCAGGGACCGAGGAGGATGGCAGCCAGGGCTCCTCCCACCAGGTGGCCTGAGGTCCCTCCAGCTACGGGGAAATTAAGCATCTGGGCGGCGAAGATGAAAGCTGCCATCACCCCTACCATAGGGATTTGTTTTTCCCCCAGTTTCCCCGCAAGGCGTCGCAAGCTATAAGCTACCCCCCCAGCCGAAACCACGTAGGTTCCGGCAGCTGTGGCAGCATTCAGAAATCCATCCGGTATATGCATAACCCACCTCCCTCTGGGAAAGAAAAAACCACAAAGGCTTCCAGCTTTCAAGCTGGCCATCAGGCCTTCGTGGTCCTTCCCCAATATTAAATTTTGGGCCTTAAAGCCCCTTCAGGGGCGGGTCTACTTGTATTATAAATTCTACGGACAAACCTGTCAAATTTCTTGGCACAAAAACACCTCCCGGTAGCTCGCAAAGAAGGATTTGCTTCCGGCCAGGGCCCAGAGGTTGCTTCACGGGTCCTTTCATTGTTATAATTACAGCAAAAAAGGGCTCAAAACATGGTGAACCTTAAGGAAATTTCCGCATTTATCATAGACATGGACGGTGTACTCTACAGAGGCAACACGGCCATACCTGGAGCAAGAGATTTTATATCGGCTCTGGAAGAGACCGGCCGCAAGTTCCTGCTCCTTACCAATAACTCTTCCCTTACCCCTGCCCAGTACGAAGCCAAGCTGGCCGGCATGGGGATAAAAGTCCCGAAGGAAAAAATTTTTACCTCCGCGCAGGCCACTACCCTCTATCTCCGCACAATTGCTGGCGCAGGGGCTAAGATTTTCCTCATAGGTATGGATGGCATAAGGGAAGCTTTATTAGCCGAAGGATTTATTTTATCGGAGGACAAGGACGTTGATTTTGTAGTGGTGGGGATTGATTTCAACCTTTCTTATGAGAAGCTCAAAAAGGCAACTCTGGCTATAAGGGCAGGAGCAACTTTCATAGGCACTAACCCCGATAAAACTTTGCCTGCAGAAGAAGGATTTTACCCCGGAAATGGAGCTATCTTAGCTGCTTTGGAGGCTTCCACCGGTGTAAAGCCTGTAATAGTGGGCAAACCTTCCCCCCTTATCTTTGAGATGGCCCTCAAACGCCTGGGAAGCACTCCAGAAGAGACCGCAGTGGTGGGGGATAGATTGGAAACGGATATTCTGGGAGCTCACCGGGCTGGATTGAAGGGTATACTGGTTCTTTCCGGAGTCACCGATAGAAATTCCCTGGCTTCCGCTGAACCAAAGCCGGACATGGTTTTTGAAAGCGTGAAAGATTTAGCAGAAGCCTTGAGGAATGGGTGAATTGTGGACTCTTTACTACGGAGCACTGGCAAGCTGGTTTATAGCCGGGATAGTGTGGTGGGTAAGGAAGTTTGTGCTTGCTCTTGGGATTGAGCTGGCTGGGATTTTTCTGTGGCTTGCTTTGCTCTTAAGCTACGGGTTAAAAGCCCGCTACTGGCCCTTATCCACTCCCGGGGAATTCTTCCTTGTCACCCTCGGATTTGCCGCCCTTATCCACCTGATGGCAGAAATAATGGTCAGGGGAAAGGGGGCGGGATGGATGACACCTTTTGCTATGGCGATGCTGGCCCTGTGGGGGAAGGAGACCTTAAGAACCGTACCTTTTCCTCCCCCTCCTGCTTTCAATAGCATTTGGTTCCAGTTTCACACTCTAACCGCTTCAGCTGCCTACGGTGCTTTCCTGGTAGCAGGGGCTACAGCCCTGGGAGCCATTTTGAGGCCAGACCGCGAGCCTTATGGGTTAACAGAGGAAATGGCTGTGGGCTACTTCCTCCTGACTCTCTCCATGCTTATTGGTGCATTGTGGGGTCAACTAACCTGGGGAAATTATTGGGCCTGGAATCTCAAAGAGCTATGGACTTTGGCCCTCTGGCTTATGGCCACCCTTTACTTTCATGTCCGCCCCCTTCATTGGTGGAAAGGGCGCAAAGCCTGGATCCTGGTAACTTTTATGGCAGGTGTTATGCTTTTTTCCCTCCTGGGCACAGCGTGGCTTGCCAGAAAGCTTACCTTGGAAACCCTGTACATCTTCTGAGAAGCCATGAGAGGGCGGAAATTGCAAATAAAGTGGGAGGAGGATGAAACCTTTCTCCGGGACCTTTATCGCAAAGAACAGGATGCAGAAGTGCAGAAGCGTCTGCAGGCCTTGTGGCTTGTGAGGCGAGGCTACAAGCTCTCACAGGTGGCGTGGCTTATGGGAGTCCACCTCCGAACAATCAACAGATGGCTATCGTGGTACCGAAACGGCGGATTAAAAGAACTTATGGCCCGACGCAGAGGTAATTCAAGAGGCCGGAAACCCTTCCTTACTGAACAACAAATTGCAAAGCTTAAGGATGAGTTCATGAAGGGAACCATAGCAGGTCCAAAAGAGGCCATCGCCTGGGTCAGGGAAAACTTCGGAGTAAATTATTCCTACTGGGGTATACACTCCCTTCTGAGGCGAGCGGGTCTCGTTGGGAAAGGTAAAATCAATGGGGAGAGGGTGAAAGGAGGCATGAGCGTTGAGATGGAGGGAAGTGTAAATGCTGAGCAGACGTAATTTTATAAAACTGATGGCTGCAGCGGCGGGGGCAATAGGTATAACTTCTTTGCTTAAGGAGATGCGTGATACCCTGGCGGCAACAGAACTGCCCTCTAATGCGCGCGAGGCTCTTTATTACGTCCCTGGTGGGAAAGAAACAACTGATTGCACCCGCTGCCACACACTTACTGAGCCTTCCCGTACCCTTTACTGCCATATCCCTCACAAAGGGAATTACGTAAAATGCCAGCTTTGTCCTAAAGGGTGTCTTATAAGCGAAGGGCGACGGGGTGATTGCCGGGTTCGGGAAAACAGGGGAGGCAAGCTTTACACCATGGTTTACGGTAACCCCTGTGCTGTCCATAATGACCCCATTGAGAAAAAGCCTTTCTACCATTTCTTACCCGGAACTATGGCTCTATCCCTGGCCACAGCCGGATGCAACCTCCATTGCCTTTACTGCCAAAACTGGACTATATCCCAGGTTCCCCCTGAAAAAACGGAAAATTATGAGCTTTCCCCCGAAGAAATAGTGACATTGGCAGAGATGCTTGGAAGCTCTTCCATCGCCTTCACCTATACCGAACCCACCATCTTTTATGAATACATGAGCGACATAGCCCGCCTGGCCAGGCCGAAGGGGATACGGTGCATTGTTATCAGCGCTGGATACATCAATCCGGAACCTCTCCGTCAACTTTGCCGGATTGTGGATGCCATAAAGATTGACTTTAAGGGTTACAGCGATGAATTTTACCGGAAAGTTTGTTCCGGCACCCTTCAACCTGTTTTGAACACTATGAAGATAATCCAGGAAGAGGGCATTCACCTGGAAATTGTGAACCTTATTGTGCCAACCTTGAATGATTCCCGGGAGCAAATAAAGGGGCTGTGCCGCTGGATAGTGGAGAACCTGGGGCCTGATGTGCCCACACACTTTTCCCGCTTCTTCCCGATGTATAAACTTACACACCTTCCCCCTACCCCGGTGGAAACTCTGGAGATGGCCAGGGAAATAGCCATTGAAGAAGGTATAAGGTTCGCTTACGTTGGGAATGTTCCTGGCCACAGGTGGGATAACACTTATTGCCCAAGATGCGGTAAGGAGATCATAACCCGCCTGGGCTTTAATGTGACCGGTTATCACCTTAAGGATGGGAAATGCGAATATTGCGGGGAATCCATCCCGGGAGTCTGGGCTTGAGGTGAAATAATGGACCCCAGGATGAAACTTCTTCTTGCAGTTGCCTTTTCTGCCCTGGCGATTATGGAAAAGCGCCTTCCGGTGCTTTTGGTGTTCGCATTGTTGCCTTCAATTATGGCCTTCGCCCTTGGTTTTTTGCGAGCGTGGCTTAACTCTTATAAGCTTCTTGCCCCCATGCTCTTTATAGCTTCCGTCACTACCCTCCTCGCCTTTGGCCCCCACGTAGCACTGGAAGTAACTTTCAGGCTAATAGCAGTGAGCGGGGCCTTTACCCTTTTCTTTCGCACCACATTGCCTGAGGACCTGGCGGGAGCTCTGGTAAAGATGGGGGTTCCTTACGTTTTTGCTTTCATTCTCACCACAGCCCTGGAATTCATCCCGATCATCCGGAGGAAAATTGCAGGGATCATAGATGCCCAGCGCTCCAGGGGTATCCCCCTTGAGTTCGGATGGCGAGCCTTGCGTTATTACCCAGCCCTTTTTATACCAATCATGGTAACCAGCTTTTCCCTGGCCGATGAATTAGCCATGGCTATGGAATCAAGAGGCTTTGGCCGTAAAGGGCGCTCTTTTTATCGGGATTATAGATTCTCCTTGAAAGATTGGGGCATCCTTTTAGCCAGCATAGCTCTTACTTTCCTCTGGGCCAAAACAAGGTAAGGGTTTAGGTTGGTTGGCAAATTTTTACCGCTTCCGGCGGTAAACCTGACCCTTGTCCTCCATTGAAATTGACAGAAAGGCCCTGATGTTTTATCATCATATCGCACAGGACCTTTCCAGGAAACTGAAGGATGGCTCTTACTAAAAGGTTATTCCTGGCTCTAAGCTTCTTGCTAATAGCTTTTAGACCCCAGTTGCCCGGGGCTTCCATAACCTACCCTAAGGATGGGGAAACAATCAGGGGGCAGGTGGCTATCCAGGGGACAGCCAATATTCCCGAGTTTTGGAAATACGAGCTCCACTACTCACCTGAACCGCCGGCGGGTGACAGGTGGATACCTATCGGGGGAATTGTAGAAACCCCGGTAACCGATGGGCTGCTCGGGGTTTGGGACACTACCAAGGTACCCGATGGCTCTTACGCCATCAGGCTTCGCGTTGCCCGGCGTGATGGAAATTACGTTGAAATTTTTGTGCGCAACCTTGTAGTGGCCAACCAGGCCCCTATCCCAACTCCAACCCCTACCCCGGTTACTCCTGAACCTACTTATACTCCAATCCCTCCTACTCCCACGGTTATCATTGAGCTTCCGGCGACGCCAACTCCTGTCCCTTCCCCAACTGTTCTTCCCGCTCCCACCCCCACCCGAACCCAGGGCTTTGTTTTTGAGCCGGGGAGGCTATTTTCTTCCTTCTGCTACGGGATGGGAGCAGCAGGGCTGTTCTTTGCCTTCTTTGGATTTCTTTTCCTGTTGCGGGCCCTTATACGTCAGGTCTGGAGGTTTTAAAACCTTATGGCTTTAAAACTTATTGTAGGGCTTGGCAACCCTGGACCACAATTTGCACAAACCCGCCACAATGTTGGTTTCCAGTTTGTGGATTTCCTGGCTAAAAAGCATGGGATAAACTTTTCCGAATTCCGCTTCAATGCTCACCTGGCTTTCGGTTCAATAAAGGGGCAGGAGGTGATACTGGCCAAGCCCTTGACCTTCATGAACCTGAGCGGCCAGGCTGTAAAGCCACTGGTTAAATCCTTAGGCATTGCTCCTTTCAACTTGCTGATCGTTTACGATGATATGGATCTGCCCCTCGGTGCTGTCAGGTTCAGGCCGAAAGGCAGCTCCGGTGGGCACCGGGGAATGCAGTCCATTATTGAAGCACTGGGCCACAATGAATTTCCACGGCTCCGTTTCGGGATTGGCCGCCCATCCCGGGGGGATCCGGTGGATTATGTTCTGGGGGAATTTTCGGAAGAGGAGAAAGCCATTATCGCCCTGGCCTTCGATAAAGGGCTGGAAATAGTGGATGGGTGGGTAACCGGAGGGATTGAGGAAGCCCTGAGGAGGTTCTCACTCCTCCATATCACTGAAACCTGAGTTCGGTGTTAGTTTTGCAAAAAGGGAGGCTAAGCATGGAAAAGTTAATGGTTATAGTGAACCCTATAGCAGCCAACGGCAAAGTTGGAAGAAGATGGCCCCAGGTTAAGGAGTTTCTGGAGAAAAAGGGGGTGCCATTTTCCTTTGCCCTTACCCGGTATCCTGCCCACGCTATCACCCTGGCGGCCGAGGCCGTGGAAAAGGGGTTCAAAGTTATAATAGCTTTCGGAGGAGATGGAACTTTAAACGAAGTAATCAACGGGGTTTTCCGACAGGGTCCTTCCACTGAGGTAACCCTCGGAGCTATTCCCGGAGGCACAGGTTCAGATTTCACACGTTCCCTTGGTTTGCCTCGGGATCCCATTAAAGCTTTAGAGAAAATACTGGAGGGGCAAACCATTAGGGTGGATCTGGGGGAGATTAAGTGCTTTAAAGAGGGCAGACCAGAAAAACGTTACTTCATTAACGTTGCGGGCCTGGGCTTTGATGCTGTGGTTGCTGAGAGGACCAATAGGGCACCTAAAATCTTCGGGGGAACGATCCCTTACCTTTACAACCTTTTACTCACCCTCATAACCTACAGGAGTTTACCCTTCAAAATAACCATTGATTCCTTGCACATTGAGCTGAAAGCTTACCTCGTAGTGGTAGCCAATGGCAAATACTTCGCTGGAGGAATGTTTGTAGCACCCGGCGCAGTGCTGGACGATGGCAAATTTTACGTAGCCATAGGGGAAGACATGAGCCGGCTTGAGTTCTTATCCCTTGTACCAAGGGTCTATAAAGGCACGCATATCAATCATCCCAAAGTTAAGGTTTATGAAGCCCAGACTGTTGAGATCAGCTCCGATGCCATTCTTTTCATAGAAGCTGAAGGGGAAACCGTAGGAACTGCCCCGGCCACCTTTAATATTTACCCGCGTGCGGTAAATTTTCTCTGCTGAGGTAAAGATGCGAAGAGGTTTGCTCCTGGCTTTCAGCTCTTCCTTGTTTGTTTTAATTTCCTATTTTGCTCACCTCTGGCTTTCAGTATTGAGTGGGTTTCCCGCAGAATTTTCCACAATTGTTGATTCAAAGCTAACTTCAAGTCAGGTTTTAGCTGACAAGCCCGTTGCTCAGCAAGTGTTCTTTATCCTTTATGATGAGGAAGCATTACCCCCGGAAAATGGAGCTTACTTCCAGGTCAAATGGCCTGAGACCCCTGGATATTACACTCAATATGTCATGCTGATAACAGGTGCTCCTCCGGAGATGGCAGGGGTTTATTTTTACCCCAGACCTGTAAAAGTTAGCCATTTGCTGGAAGAGATGGCAAATTCCGGCCGACGAATTGCTTTTTCCGGGCCAGGCTGGTGGAAGAAGCTTCTGGAGCCTTCAGCCGATAATTTGTATGCAAGCTTCTTTGCCCCTCCAGATCGTTACGGCGAAATAATTCCTCAGGGAGCGCGTTTCGCTTCCCTTTTTTACCCCGATTTTCTCTTCCTTCACATCCCTCCAGGAGGAGGCTCTATTGAAAAAGCTCTCAGCTCCCTTAATTTTAACGTTTCCCACGATCTGGTAGCCATACTTACCCCCTCCTATTTTGTCCTTTTTGGCAATGGTGTAATCCCTGGCAAATATGGGCAGATTTCTGCCTTGGATATTGCTCCCACCCTATCGGCTTTAACAGGCTCTTCAATTCCGGCTGCGGCAAGGGGCTTTCCGGCTCTCAATGCCCTTCTTCTCCCTGATGAAATCAAAGCTTTGAAGTTTGCTTTACTGGCCAGGCAAAGGGTTTCGCTGGCCGATTTATGCATGAAAAGGCTGATGGGGGTGGGCTTAGATGAAGGGGTAAAAAATGATGCTTCCTTAGCCCTTGAATCTTTAGAACTTGGCAATGCATATGCAGCCCTGGAACTGGCGAAGCTATCAGTGGAAGAGGCCGACAAGGCTATGGATAAAGCCATGGAGAAAGCCATAGCCTACGGAAGATGGAAGAGGTTCCCCTTTTTCTTGCTCTGGGTTTTTGTTCCTCCCCTTTTACTGTTTTTAAGGCGCAGGCCTTCAGCCCTCATGCTCCTTATAGCCAGCTTGCTTTCCTTCACACTAAACGCCTGGCTTTTCCGCCAGGAATGGCCCTATTTTTCTTGGGAGGCCGTGGCCCATGCAGCTCCTTCTCTCACAACTCTAAAGCGGACTCTCTTATCCTTCTATGCTCCGGCTCTGTTACCCTTGCTCTGGCTTTTACTTGAAAAAGAGGAGGACCTGCTGGAAGCAGGGGAAACGCTGGCCTGCTATGGGCTGTGGGTCTTGTACTTTACTTCTCTTCCCCTGGCTTTCTGTTTCCTGATGGTGGGAACTGTGCCTGTTTACTTCCTCCCTCCTCTTGGCTTCTATGTGACCGAGCGTATGGGACTATGGCAGTTATTCATAAATGGCCTTGTGGCATTGCCCTCGCCTTTCTTGGGGATGGGTATTTTCATCCCCTTTAGGTTTGCAGCTTTTAAATTACACTGGAGGGATTAAACAATGGGCATTTCCGGGAAATATCGCTGGTTTGTGGTAGCAACTTTCTTTGCCTTTATCTTGCTCCATCAGGCGGACAAGCTCCTTATAGGCCCCCTCACCACTCCCATTATGGAGACTTTTAAGATCAACGAAGCCCAGATGGGAGCTGTTTTCACCGGCGCTTTGATCGTTGGCGCTATCTTTTACCCTCTCTGGGGTTACCTTTACGACCGTTTCGCGAGACCCAAGCTTCTGGCTCTGGCCTCTTTTATCTGGGGTTCAACCACCTGGCTAAGCGCCATTGCACCCACTTACCCTGCCTTTCTGGCTACAAGGGCCTCCACCGGGATTGATGATTCCAGTTATCCCGGACTTTACAGCCTCATAGCCGATTACTTTGGCCCCCATACCCGGGGAAAAATCTATGGCCTTCTGGAAATCGCCATGCCCATAGGTTATCTTGCCGGCATGATCCTCGCCCTATCCCTGCGGGACGTCCTGGGCTGGAGAGGGGTATTCTACATAACCGGATCCATCGGAATTCTCTTGGCAATCGTGATTTTCTTTGGGGTTAAAGATGTTCCCCGTGGGAAGAGCGAACCAGAGCTGGCAGAACTGGAGCAGATAAAGGTTTACCGGTTTGACTGGAAGGTGGCCAGGGGGCTTTTCCGCAAACCAACCCTTCTTTTCCTCTTTACCCAGGGCTTCTTCGGGGTATTCCCGTGGAATGTTATCACTTACTGGTTCTTCCGCTACCTGGAAAGCGAGAGGGGCTATTCTTCAGGGGAAGTTATGGTAACTATGGTGTTAGCGGTTCTGGTGCTGGCCTCAGGCTACTTTGTAGGCGGAGCGTTAGGAGATTTCTTCTTCAGGCGTTTTACCCGCGGCAGGCTTATGGTCTCTATCCTGGGTGTAATAACAGGGGCTATTTTGCTCCTCATAACCATGAACATTCCAGTGGAAGCGAAAGGTTTGTTCATGGTAATGCTTTGCATCACAGCGCTCTTTATACCCTTCGCTGCCCCCAACGTGGTTTCCACCGTCTACGACGTAACCCTGCCTGAGGTCCGCAGCACCGCTCTGGCAATTCAGTATTTCATTGAATCGGCGGGAGCAGCTCTCTCCCCCCTTATAGCCGGCATAATAGCTGTCAGGTCTAACTTAAAGACAGCCATCCTCCTTATTTGCGTTTCCGCCTGGCTCATATGCGCTTTCTTTTTCCTCTTTGCCGCCTGGTTTGCCCCGAAGGATATAAAGGTTTTGAGGGAGCAACTTCGCCTCAGAGCCGAGGAGATGAAAGCAGCCAGAAGTTTATCTTAAGGCAGAGTAATTGCACCCAGAGGGGCATAATCCAGGGTTTTGCCATTTATTATTACCGGGACCCTTTTGCCAGAGTCAGGTTCATACATGCCCGCTATTAGCTCATAGGTCCCGGGAGGAAGGTCAGGAGGTAAAACCAACTCCATTCTGTCTATCAATAATTCACCCTGGAACCAGGCAGTAGTGGGCAATTTGCCTTCCTGAGGGAAGGCGTCAGCCTGGGCCAGAATTTGCCCATCAGCTCTCAGAAGGTGCAGGAAAATCTTGTACGGCTCAGGAGAAGAGCCGAGGGCCTCCCAGTAAAGTGTTACTACAATCCAACCTTTCCCTTTTTCTACATCATAGCCTTGCAGCAGAGCAAAGTCGCCTATTTGGGCCTTAAGGGGGTTGGAAGGTGAACCCGGGTGTGAAAGTAAGGCCTTCCGCCCCTCTACTTCAATTTGCCCCAGGAGAACATATTTCCCCTTGCCTGCGGGTAGTATCTCCCGGGTGTCAGCCCGCAAAAGCCCCAGGATAAGGCGATAGCGGCCTGAAGGAATATGCCCGGGGATGTAGAACTTTATCTCTTCAAGGAGAAACTCCCCTCCTTCCCATTGACTTGTTGGATAAAGGTTATCGGCAGGCATTGCTTCTCTTATGACCAGGGGCTTGCCATCTTCCCCCAGAAGCTGGGCAAAAACGATCAGATCCGGTAGGGAAGACCTCAAAGCTCGCCACAGCACTTTGAACTGCAAAGCTTCCCCTGCTTTTAGCTTCTTGGGTATTTCCCCTATCCCTCTGAGTTCTACCATATCACCAAATTTAACCTTTAACTTGCGCGGTAAATCCGGAGGAGTTACTGGCCCGGAAGGCCTGAGTATTTCTATCTCCCCGAGCCTGACCCTTACTCCCTGCACCCCCCACTTTTCATCTCTTACCGGGAGAGGGGTAAAGGTGCTTGGGGAGTAAACAACGAGGTCTAAAAAATAACGGCCAGGCGGGGTTCCGGAAGGCACTTTGACTTTCATCGGGTGGTAAATGGTCTGGCCCGGTGACCAGCGGGAGGAAGGGTGAAATGAACCCAAAGGTTGTTCATCGGCCTGGGCTAAGAGTTTGCCCAACAGGGTGTAAATTCTCAGGCTGACCTTGTAATCCTCATGCAGTGGTCTTAAAGCACGCCAGTAAAGGGCCACTTCTATAGATTTACCCGCTTCTATTTTGCTCCCCGGAATGGAAAATCCCTCCAGCTCCAGTAAATCCCCAAGGGTTACCCCAGCCCTGGATGAATACGGTGGAAGGTAACCGGTAAGATAACCTTGTACCCTTATGTAACTTTCTCCAGCGAAAAGCGCGTCTTCAAATTTTACCCCATTTTCCTCAAGCCAGCGCCGGATGAAACCTTCGGGATCCACTACAGTATCGTAGCAGCGATAGACCCACACTCGGGGGTGGTGGGAAAAGACTTTTTCCAGGGCGCGAGCTGTCTCTTCAGCAGTGGTGGGATAGAAATCAGATTCGGGGTTTCCCCACCCCAGGGATTCCGATCCTCCAATGGAGCCAGTCTGGAGGAAGATCGGCCCTTCCCTGTTTGCGGCTTCATAATTAACGAGCCTTCCCATCCACCCCACAGGGCCACGATAATAATAGCTCAGAACGGGGTAGACATACCCCGCATTTATGAGGACCGCATCCCCTTCTCTGAGCTTTTCCTCCAGGAACTTTACAGCCCCTCGGTGGTCGTCAGGAGCAAACTTGGGGTCAAAGTGCATTCGGAATATAGACCAAACGGATAATACTGCGATCGCTATCATCGCCGGAGCTAAAACCTTCCTGCTTCGGAAACTTATAAGGCCGTGGGCTAAGACAGCATAGAACAAGGGTGAAAAGGGGAAGAGGTAACGAGGGTGGTACAAGGGGGTAAGGTAAGAAAAGCCCTGAATCAAAGCCAGCGGGCCAAAGGTATAAAGGAACGACAGCCAAGACCGTTCCCACGGTGAAAGACCGTAGCGGTCCTGGCTTTCTGTGCTCAGTATCCCTTTCAGGTAAAGGACGAGCGTTAGCAGCAGGAAAGGCCAAACTTTTTCGGGCTCGGCCGAGTGACCAAGGGAAAAGGTGGACCAGGATATGGTCAATACCTGGGGCCAAGGGGTGAAACTGCGCCATGGAGGCACAGGAGGATTAGTAGCTTGCCGGAAGGCGATCCCAGCCCATGGTAAGTAAAGGACGAGGGAAAAAATTTGTGCTCCGAGCCAGGGCAAAATGTAATTTTTCCCCCAGCGTCTGCCCCCAGCCCAGAGCGAGAAAAGGGCCAGGGTAATGAGCAGGAAAGCGAAGTAATAAAGGGTATAAAGTCCTGCTGCTGCCACAAGCCCGTAGGTTATCCAGTTTTTAACACGATGAGGCTCAGGCAGGGAGCGAAGGAGGAAATCGGCAGCCAAAAGCCCAAGGCAAGCTCCAAGAGTATACATCCTGACTTCTTGGGAATACCAGAGGTTATAGGGAGAAATAGCCGCCAGGATGCAAGCCATGGAAGCGGTTTCATCCCCTAAAATGCGGCGAGAAAACCTGTAAATTAAGGCCAGAAGCAGCACCCCAAACCAGAGGGAGAGGAAAGCGGCCAAAAATTCCGAGTCTCCGACAGCCTTTATCCAGAAGTGCAGGAGGTAATAATACAAGGGAGGATGGATGTCCCTTGCTGTATGGGCTGTCAATGCTGGGAGGCTTTTGTGGGCCAGGAGCATGCTGACCGTTTCATCATACCAGAGACTCTGGGCTCCAAGCCTGTAGAGCCGTAGAGCAAATCCTCCCAGAATTGCCAGAAGGGCTACGACCCTGGCTTTCATGGGTTCAAGCTCCTGCCTTTTTAGGAGCGAACAGAGCAACCCCAAAGCCCAGGGCCATAACAATTGCTCCTGCTATCGCCGGCCAGAACCCTGGATCCTTTACCCACCTCAGAACAATATAATGCTCAGGGGAAAGCCGCAGGTGCACCTTTTCTCCTTCAATTTCCGTTTCCTCTTGAACTATCACACGCTGAACCAACTTTTCCCCTTCGTAAAATTCCACAAAAGTGCCCTGGGTCTGGACTGAGATTTCCAATCGTGTGTTAGCTTTTGGAACAGCTATCTCCTGAGCTTCCCCAAGAGCAGGGAATGGCACGATGATTTCCCCTTCCTTTGTCCTTCCTTTCCATACCAGGGGTAGGTCTTCCCCCGAAGGGCTGGTTGCCTTTATCCTCCAGGCAGGCCCATAGTAAAGGGGGATAATCCAGGTATTGCTGGCCAGGCCTGGCCATCCAGGAGAAAGTTTGAGGACTTTACCTGAGCTTTTAACCTCGCACCCAAAGGCCAGAACCACGCCTTCTGGAGAACGCTCAACCCAAACCTTCTCCACCGTGATGGGGATTCCCCCTAAGTCAAACCCTTCTTTCCAGACCAGAGGAGGGCTATCCATGGTCTGGCGGAAAAAGACCGAAGAAGCCAGCCCTATAGCTAACAGGATAAGCCCTAAGTGGGCTAAAATGGAACCCCATCGGGGCAGACGAAACTTCTTCGGCACCCTGGCCCATGAGCAAACTATTGCGCTTACAAGGAGCAGGAAGAAAATCCCCCAGAAGAAAGGCGAACGTGCGAGGGAAAACAATCCGGTGACCTTAAGGAGGGGGAAAAACGGGCCATACCGTTCCCTGAGAGCATTCCACAATTGCCGGGCTTCTTCAGGGCTCTTAATATCGGTGGGAAACTGGGGGAAAAAGCCAGCCAGCAAAGACAAAAAAGCCAGAAAAATAAGGAGAAATGAAGCTGTGTTCAGGGAAACAAAGAACCGCCGAACCTTATTCCACACCAGGCACCTCCGGCGAGCTTATATTAAGCCCGCTCACGCTGGCGGCCAACAAACGAAAAAACCAAGTTCAGGCTAAGCTTAAAATTGCGGGGGCGCTCCCATGTACTCTGGGAGGCCCCCTTCCAGTTTATCCGAGTTTCTTCCTGATAGCCTCCTCAATCCGGTCCAGGGCTTCGTTTATATTTTCCAGGGAATTGGCGTAGGAGAACCTCAGGAATCCTTCCCCATACTCCCCGAAAGAAGTCCCTGAAAGGACGGCAACTCCTGCTTCGTAAAGGAGGTAATCAGCCAGCTCCTTGCTCTTCATCCCGGTCCCCTCAATGTTGGGGAAAGCATAGAAAGCACCAGCAGGCTTGAGGCATTTAAAGCCCGGGATCTTGTTAAGCCTTTCCACCATTACATCCCGGCGCTCCCGGAAAGCCTGGACCATCCTGTCCACCGAATCCTGGGGGCCTTTAAGAGCTTTCATGCCGGCAATCTGAGTAAAAGCGGCAGCGCAGGAGTTAGAGTTAGTCATAAGCCTGGTGACATGCTCGGCCAACCATGTGGGCATAACCCCGTAACCAAGCCTCCAACCGGTCATGGCATATGTTTTGGAGAAGCCGTCCAGGATTATGGTACGGTCTTTCATCCCTGGAATGCTGGCTATGCTGTAAAATTCCCCTTCGTAAACGATGCGGCTATAAATCTCATCGGAAAGCACCATTATATCCCGCTCAAGGGCCACTTCGGCAATAATTTCCAGATCCTTTTTGGACAAAATCCCACCGGTTGGATTGGCGGGAGAGTTTATAACAATCATTTTGGTCCGGGGTGTGATGAGGCTTTTGAATTCATCGGGGTCAAAGGAGAAATTGTTTTCCATGCGAAGGCGCATGGGCACAGGCTTTGCCCCTACAAAGTTGATCATGGATTCATAAATGGGGTAGCCAGGGTTGGGGTAAATAACCTCATCTCCTTCCTCGCAAAGTGCCAGGATGGAGAAAAAGATTATCGGTTTTCCCCCCGGAACCACCACAACATTCTCCGGCCCCACATCAATGCCTCTTGTTTCAGAGATGTATTCGGCAATGGTTTCCCTCACTTCCCATATTCCAGCCGATGGGGTGTAGTGAGTGTAACCGCTCTTCATAGCTTCGTAGGCTGCTTCTATAATATTGCTTGGGGTATCAAAATCGGGCTCGCCGATTTCCAGGTGGATGATTTTACGGCCCTGGGCTTCAAGGGCCTTAGCTTTAGCCAGAACTTCAAAAGCAGTTTCGGTTCCAAGCCTCAGCATTCGGGATGCAACCTTCATCTCCACTCCTCCAAAAGGATTTTTGCTGGCAGTATTTTACCAGAAAATGATTTGGTAGGGAAAAATTTCCCCCACCCTCGTGTACCTGGGGCCAGCCATGGTTCCAGGTTCAGCTCATTGGTCTGATGCAATGGTTGGCTAAAGCCCTCAGGTTGAGTAAAATTAAGTCAGAGTTTCCAGGAGCCCTGGGAGGATACCGTGAGCTTTGGCGTTTTTTTACTTTTAATAGTGGCCGGCTTTGTCGCAGGGTTTGTGAATACTCTGGCCGGGAGTGGTTCTCTCATAACTTTACCTGCCCTTATGCTGGCAGGTTTACCTGCCAATGTAGCCAATGGCACTAACAGGGTTTCAATACTCCTGCAGTGCCTGACCAGCGCCGGAGAGTTCAGGAGGCTTAAAGTTCTGGACCTCAAAGGCTCCTTCTATCTTGGGGTTCCAGCCACTCTGGGGGCTATTGCTGGGGCTCAAATTGCCGTTAGCGTGCCTGAGGATATTATGCGTAAGGCTATAGCCCTTGTAATGCTGATCATGCTGGGCTCTATACTTCTCAAGCCGGAGCAATGGATTAAAGGGAAAATCCAGAAGATGGAGAAGAATCCCGGCTGGAGAGAACTTCTAATATTTTTTGCCATCGGCGTTTATGGAGGCTTTATCCAGGCAGGGGTTGGAATTTTTCTCCTGGCGGGACTTGTCCTTGGGGTAGGATATGACCTTGTGAGGGCTAACGCTGTAAAAATGACTATCGTCTTAATTTACACGGTAGCAGCTCTTCTCATATTTGCCGGAAACAATCAAGTTGAATGGAAATCGGGTTTGATTCTGGCTTTTGGAAGCATAATAGGTGCATGGGTGGCAACTCATTTCAGTATTGAATGGGGAGCGGTTTGGGTCCGCCGCTTCCTGATATTAATTGTCCTGATTTCTGTGATCCATCTACTCGGGTTAATTTAGCCTATCCACCGAAGCTTAGGCTGCCGGGCTGCCCTTACCTCATCAAGCCTCCGGACAGGAGCGGTGTGTGGTGCTTGATGGAGGAGTTCCGGGTCCTCTTTAGCTTCCTGAGCAATCCGGAGCAGAGCATCCACAAAGGCATCTAGTGTTTCTTTGCTCTCGGTCTCAGTGGGTTCAATCATGAGGGCTTCAGGAACTATGAGGGGGAAGTAGATTGTAGGAGGGTGGAAGCCGTAATCTATCAGCCGTTTAGCAATGTCTATGGTCCGTACACCAGGGGCATCAGGAAGTCTGCCGGAAAGGACGAATTCGTGCTTACAGAGGCGATCATAGGGCAATGGGTAAACCTCTTTAAGGCGAACTCTCAGGTAGTTAGCGTTGAGGACAGCGGTCTCAGCCACTTCTTTGAGCCCTTCGGCTCCCATCATTCGGATGTATACGTATGCTTTGATGAAAACCAGGAAATTGCCATAGAAGGCCTTTACCCGGCCAATGGACCTGGGAGGCCAGGCGAGTTTATATTTCTCCCCTTCCTTAACCACTATCGGTCCCGGCAGGAAATCCACCAATTTCTCTGATGCGCCTACAGGACCTGCCCCGGGGCCACCCCCTCCGTGAGGGGTTGAGAAGGTTTTGTGGAGGTTGAAATGGAGAACGTCAAAGCCCAGGTCTCCGGGCTTGGTTATACCCACCATGGCATTAAGGTTAGCACCATCGCCGTACAGGAGGCCACCAGCTTCGTGGACAACTCTGGCCACCTCCAGGATTTGCTCTTCAAACAGGCCAAGGGTATTGGGGTTAGTGAGCATTAAGCCTATGAGGGTTTCATCGCAATGGCGTTTCAGTTCTTCAAGGTCAATATTTCCCCTTTCGTCAGATTTTATCTCCACTACAGTGCAACCGCTCATAGCCGAGGAAGCGGGGTTAGTGCCGTGAGCCGAATCAGGTATAAGGACCTTGTGGCGTTTCGTATCCCCCCTGGCCCAGTGGTAGGCCCTCATCATAAGCACACCGCTGAACTCTCCGTGAGCTCCAGCAGCAGGCTGCAGGCTAACCCCGGCAAAGCCCCCGATTTCCTTGAGATATTCCTGAAGTTCATACATAAGTTTGAGGGCACCTTGGACTGTTGATTCATCTTGGTAAGGGTGAATGCGGGTGAATCCCGGCAGGGAAGCAGCCTCCTCATTTACTTTGGGATTATATTTCATGGTGCAACTGCCAAGGGGGTAAAATCCTTTGTCCACTGCATAATTAAGCTGAGAGAGGCGGAGGTAATGACGTATTACATCCACCTCGGAAACTTCGGGCAAGGGCAATTCATCCCGGAGGTATTTTTCAGGCAGATCCGCAGGGGGCACATCCAGATCTGGGAGGGTAAAGGCCTTTCGGCCTGGGGAACTCAGTTCAAAAATCAAGGGCTCACTCATAGCCGTCCTCCTGAGCTTGGTAATAAAAGTTTACCACATAAAAGCCAACCGGGCAAGCGAGCTGGTCTTGACAGGAGGAGGCATTAATGATAAAATATAAAGCGAGATGGGGGATCGTCTAATCGGCAGGACAGCGGACTCTGGATCCGCCAGTCGAGGTTCGAATCCTCGTCCCCCAGTGAATTAAGGGGAGGTGCCGGAGAGGTCTAACGGGGCCGCCTGCTAAGCGGTTAAGGGGCCTAAAAAGCTCCTTCCAGGGTTCGAATCCCTGCCTCCCCGTACCTTAAAAAGGGGCCCGTGGCCAAGTGGGAAGGCACCTCGTTTGCACCGAGGAGAGCGCCGGTTCGAATCCGGCCGGGTCCATAAAAATAGATGCGGGCGTAGTTCAGCGGTAGAACGCTTCCTTGCCAAGGAAGAGGTCGTGGGTTCGAATCCCATCGCCCGCTTTAGGCCGAGGTAGCTCAGGTGGTAGAGCATGCGGCTGAAAACCGCAGGGTCGTCGGTTCGACTCCGACCCTCGGCATTTTGAGGCGCATTCGTCTAAGGGTTAGGACACGGGCCTTTCAAGCCCGTAGTAGGGGTTCGAGTCCCCTATGCGCCAAAGGTTGCGGGGTAGCTCAACGGGGAGAGCGGGCGGCTGTTAACCGTCTGGTTGTGGGTTCGAGTCCCACCCCCGCAGTGCGGGGCCGTAGTTCAGTTGGTTAGAATACCGGCCTGTCAAGCCGGAGGTCGCGGGTTCGAGGCCCGTCGGCCCCGTTATAATAAAGGCCATCCCTGCTATAAAGGTGGGGATGGCTTTTTTTATGACCCCTTTGGCTTTTCCCCGCATCGGGGTATAATTTCTTAAAAGGGGAAGAGAATGGGAGTTCTGGACGAACTACTGAAAGAAATTGATAGTTTATCCCGGGAAATACATGAGCTGCGGGAAAAGCTGGGGAAGACCGGTGATCTGAAGCCTCCGGAGTTGAGAAAGAGCCTGGTTACTTTGTCGGAAATAGCCTGGAAGCTCAAAATACTGGAAAGTTCCTCAGGACGTCTTCTATCCCTGGCCCAGGAGCTTAAATCTTCCCTGGCAGATTACACCCTTGGCGCCTCATTTTTCTCGCAAATTTATGCTTTAACCAGAAATGCTATTTTTTCCCCTGAAGCCCCAATTGTTACCCTTGTCACTGAAGCAATCCGGACTTCCCTGAACCCTGGTGCTATATGTGCCGTTTTCCCTATCCCGGGTGCGGCTAAATTAAGGCTTGAACGATGGTTTGGAGAAATTTGTCTTGAAAGCATCAGCCAGGAAATTAATGAGGCTCTGAGGAGTTTCAAACCTTCTATAACAGAAAAAGGCATAGCGGTACCGATAAAAGGGATAAAAGGTCCGAAGGGCTTGCTTTACATTGAAACTGAAAGCCGCGGTCACCAAGAGATGGCTTTCGCCGAGGCGGTGGCTTTGATCATCGGGCTTGTAATGGAGGTGAAAGAGCTTAGCGGAGAACTGGAAAAAACTGTTTATGAGCTGGCGAAATTGCAGGCCCTTAAGGAACAGGAAGAGCTGGAGAAGGATTACATAAGAGTCCTCTTCAGCCGCTTCGTTTCACCCCAGGTGGTGGAAAAATTGGCCTCCGATCCATCGGTTCTGAGGCTGGGTGGGGTAAGGCAGGAGGTCACTATTTTATTTGCTGACATCCGGGGCTTTACGGCCCTGAGCGAGAAACTTCCCCCTGAGGAGCTGGTAAAGACCCTGAACCAGTATTTATCCATTGCGGCCAATGCCATCCTGGAAGAAGAAGGGACGCTGGATAAGTTCTTGGGGGATGCTGTAATGGCCTTCTTCAACGCGCCTTTCCGTCAGGAGCAGCATGTTCTCAAAGGAGCCAGGGCTGCTTTAAAGATAAAGAATAGACTGGAGGAGCTTCATGCTAAAAATGCCTTACCTCTCAAGCTCTATTTCGGCATAGGATTAAACGTGGGAGAAGCGGTTATCGGGAACATAGGAACTCCTATGCAGATGAACTATACAGCTATAGGAGATTGTGTGAATGTAGCCAAACGCTTGCAGGAGATGGCCAGGCCTGGTCAGATCCTTATAAGCGCTGCTGTCTACGAGAGGATCAAGGATAAAGCTTTTGTCCGCACTCTGCCCCCTACCACAATTCCCGGAAAATCTTCGCGGGAGCCCATTTACGAACTTCTGGACATAATAGAGCAATGATGATTTTTAAATCGCGCCCTGAAGACTTTGTGGTGAAAGAGATCCTCAAGGTCCCCCTTAAACCTTGCGGCCCCTATGCTATTTATCGGCTCACTAAAAGGGGAATTTCCACCCTTCAGGCCCACGTCCGGGTGGCTTCAGCTTTGGGGGTTAAGCCTTCAGCTATAACTTTCCCGGGTTTGAAGGATAAAAAGGCCATAGCGAGTCAATTCTTCTCCCTGCAAGGGAATGGGCCAGAGGAAATAAAAGGGCCTGGCTTTTCGGCCAGGCTTGCAGGTTTCTTCCACCGCCATCTCGGGCCGGAGGATATTCTGGCCAATGAATTTGTCATTACCCTCAGGCTTGTACCTCGTGATGCTGTCCAGGCCATTGAAGAGGCGATCTCCAGAGTAAAGGAAGATGGCCTCCCCAATTACTTTGACCGCCAGCGTTTCGCCTCATTAGGTCCCGATGGTCAATTTCCGGGCAAGAAGATCCTGCAGCGAGATGCCGAAGGTGCTCTCAAGCTTTACCTGACATGCCCTTCCCCCCTGGACCCACCTCACTATCGTGCCTTTAAGGAGAAAGCTCAGGAGCTTTGGGGACGCTGGGATGAGCTATTAAAAGAAGCTCCATCTCCCTCCAACTTCCGCAGTGTTCTCACTTATTTGAAGGATCACCCTGCGGGCTTTCGCAGGGCTTTGAATCTGGTAACGTTAAGGGTTTTAACTCTTTTCCTCTCTTCCTACCAGAGCTGGCTCTGGAACAGACTGGCTGGGAGGTTCCTCCGGGAAAAGCTTGAAGCCAGAAGTTTACCTTACAAAGAATTGGAGATTGCCGGGGAGAAACTCCCTTTTTACGGATATCTCCCGGAAGAGCTCAGGGAAGAGCTTAAAGGCGTATCTTTACCTTTCTTCCATCACAGGGCAGACTTTGGGAGTTCGGAAATTTCACGGCTTGCTCAGGAAATCTTAGAAGAAGAGGGACTTAAGCTCAGGGATTTCAAAGCGCGCATACTTGATAAAGCTTACCTTAGCCGCGGGGAAAGGAAGCTCCTCTTTTTCCCCGATGTCCTATCTTATGCTGTAGAGGATGATGAATTAAATCCTGGGGCTTTAAAGCTGAAATTGGAACTAAGGCTTCCTCCTGGCTCGTACGCCACCCTGGTGGTGAAAGCGGTGGCTCTGAAAGCTCTGGGCTAATACTGGATCAAGGTGTGAATTGGATACTTGGTGAGCTTTTCCCTCCCTTTGAGATAAGTCAAGTCAATTAAGAAAGCTATACCGACCACCTCGCCACCAAGTCTCTCCACCAGTTTGGCGGTAGCTTCCATAGTTCCCCCTGTAGCCAGGACATCGTCAAAGAGCAGGACCTTTTGCCCAGGCTTTATGGCATCTTTATGGATTTCCACTGCGTCAGTTCCGTATTCCAGGGCATATTCCTGCCGGATAGTCTCAGCGGGGAGCTTGCCAGGTTTTCTGGCGGGGATAAAACCGGCCCCAAGTTTATAAGCCAAGGCCCCTCCGAAAATAAATCCGCGGGCTTCAATGCTCACTACCAGGTCTATACCTTTGTTCATGAAAGGCTCTGCTAAGCGATCTACGGCTTCCCGGAAAGCTTCGGGGACTTTAAGGAGTGTTGTGATATCTCTGAAGATTACACCCGGCTTAGGCCAGTCCGGAATGTTCCGAATATACTGGGCCAGGTCCATCTTCCCCCTCCTAGATAGGTTTTAAACCGACCTCAATTTTAACAGGGAAAGCGAAAATTAGCAACCAGGCTAAAAACCTGAGGGGACATCCATGGGATAGGGCAAAAGTCCCCTCCACTTGGTCTCAGGCCCCACTTGCTGGCCGATTGCCAGGCCAGCGGTTTGCCCCCTTTCCTGGAGGACGCCCTTTAATTCACTCCGGGGGTTGCTTCCTCCAGCCCTGTTTTCCCACTTTTGTGGACCCATAGTCAAAGCTGGCGGTTTGGTGAATTCGTGTTATAATACCCTAAAAAAGGAAGAGGGAGTAAGATGGAGCACCTACCGGCACTGCTGATTCTACTGGCCATTTTCATCTTTATGGCTAAAGCCATGGGTTGGCTTTTCTTGAGGATTCATCTTCCGGCTATACTGGGGGAGATCATCGCTGGAATAATCCTTGGCCCAACTTTTCTTAACATCCTGAATCGTCCCTTTTTCAACCACGAAGAATTTTTCCCCATCATACTGGCCCTTGCAGAGTTTGGCGTTGTGTTTCTTATGGCAATAGCTGGCATGGAAATTGAACTTGAGGAATTTCTGAAGACCAGAAAAGTGGCCCTTCTGGCTGGAACCTTCGGCTTTTTCCTCACCATGGCTGCGGGTGCAGTGGTAGCCTATTTGTTCAACCATCCTTTCACTCAGTCCCTCTACATAGGACTTACCCTGAGCGTTACCAGCGTGGGTATATCCGCTCAAACCCTTCTGGAGTTGAAAAGATTGAACACACGAGAAGGTATGGGCCTTCTGGGCTCAGCTGTGGTGGATGATATACTGGCGTTGCTTATGCTGGCGGTTTTCACCAGCTTTATCGTCCGGGCCGAAGCTGACCTTGGGGTTGTGTTGGTTTTGGGCAGGGCATTGCTTTACATTGTGGTGGCCTTCCTTCTGTCTCGCTGGCTTATACCCCTGATCTCCAAATGGGTTCAGCGCCAGCCTCTGGGTGAAAGCATAGCTTCGCTGGCTTTTATCACCTTTTTCCTTTTTGCTGGAATAGCGGAGGAGTGGGGAGGTTTGGCAGCCATCACCGGTGCTTTCATCGCCGGTTTAGGGTTTGGAGCATCCCCCGTCAGGCATTCCGTGGTGGAGAAGCTTCGCCCTGTGGCTTATGGATTTTTAACCCCCCTGTTCTTCATAAGCATAGGCTTAAGGGCTGAGGCAAGGGCTCTCTCCCCCCAAATTATTGCTATGTATTTGTTCCTCGTTCTGGGGGTAATGTTCGGTAAAATTGTGGGGTGTGGGCTGGGAGCATGGGTTGGAGGTTTCTCTCCTACCGAAGCTCTCAGGTTAGGGCTTGGAATGATGCCTCAGGGGGAAGTAGCCCTTATCTTTGCTTCCCTGGGGCTAACGGGAGGTTACATGAAAAGCAACGATTTCGTGGCGGTGATCATGGTTATACTGACCACTGTTCTCCTTACGCCCATAGTGCTTAGGATGGCTTTTGAGCCTCCGCTGTTTCTCAAGCGGGCATTCAGGAGGCAGCTGAAGGAAGAACAAACCTTTTCGGAGGGATAATTTATGCCAAAATGCGTGGTCCTTATCTTAACCAAACTTGATAGGCTTCACGATGTCCTTAAAACCTGGGAAAGCCTTGGAATACCGGGCCTTACCATGATTGACACAATCGGGATGGCATCCCTCAGGACCTGGGTTGGGAGGGAGGATGTCCCCCTTATCCCTTCCATCCGATCAATTCTGGAGTCTGAGGAGTTGACTTTCTCTCACCGGACTATATTTTCGGTAGTTCCGGATGATTTTGATCTGGAAAAGCTCGTTGAGGAGACGGAGAAAATAACCGGTCCCCTTGATGAGCCGGAGACAGGTTTTCTCTTCGTGCTTCCAGTCCTTATGGCTCGTGGCTTAAAAAAGAGGTGAAGACAGTGGACTAAAGATTTTGGTGGCTTTATCCGGTAGAAGCCCCATCAGCTTCAGAGGTAGATCCTTATCCGCCCCGGGGTTAAATCTGCAATTCGGATTGGTTCCCGGTCTTTGCCCCTGTGGACCAGTGCTTCTACTCGCCTGGGGCCGGGATCAAAGGTGCCCTCCACGGTCCAGGTTAGCTTTATTTCATTTTTCTCTTTGACCAGGTAGAACTTGTGCAGGAGGTTTTCTCCCCGCGTGTAAGCCAAAGTCTCCCCATCATCTTCGTAGAGGAAACTGACCGTTTCCAATCCATCTGCCGGGGGATAAAGGTGCAGGGTCAATGGGTCTGCAGGGCGCTGGCCTACGTAGTCCATATCGGGGCCCATGGGTATTACTGAGCCCGCCCGCACAAGGACCGGAATTCGCTCCAGTGGGGCTTCCATTTCCACCCATGCCGGGCCTGCAAAAGCGGTGTCCGTCCAGAAATCATACCAGAGGCCAGAAGGCAGGTAAACCCGCCGCATGGTGGCCCTTTCTTCCAGGACCGGTGCCACCAGCAGTGCATCTCCACAGAGGAATTCATCATCTAACGTGTAAGTTACTGGATCATCCTGGAAGGCCAGCAGGAGCGGGCGCACAATTGGCATGCCTGTCCGTGTGCATTGCCATAAAGCAGTATAAAGGTAGGGGAGCAAGCGGTAGCGCAAGCGGATGAATTCCCGGTTTATAGTCAAGTAAGGCTCCCCCCAGGACCATGGTTCCTGATCGGGACTGGCCAGGGATGTATGAGCCCTGCAAAAGGGGAAGAAGATGCTCATCTGAAGCCAGCGGGTGAAAAGTTCCCCCGTAGGGAAGCCTTCAAAGCCACCGATATCAGAACCTGTAAAGGCTATCCCTGATAGGCCGAGGTTGAGGATCATGGGAAGGGTTTGACGGAGCGATGCCCAGTTAGAGTGGTTGTCGCCCGTCCAGTGGGCAGCGTAACGCTGGACCCCTGTCCAGCCGGAGCGAGTTATTACAAAGGGGCGGCGATCTGGACGAAGGCGGGCCAGCCCTTCCGCCGTAGCGCGAGCCATGTTCAGTCCGTAAAGGTTGTGAGCCTGGCGGTGATCTCCTCCCCTGCCATCTAAGCTGTGGCGGACAGGGCCAGGAATTGTGGCTCCATTTTCCCCAAACAGAGCCGGTTCATTCATATCGTCCCAGATGCCGTCCACCCCGATCTCCACAAGCTCTCGGTGCAGATCCCCCCACCATTCCCGGACGCGGGGATCAGTGAAGTCGGGGAAGGCGCAGTTTCCGGGCCACACCGGGCCGATGAAAAGGCGACCATCGGGGTAGCGGCAGAACATCTCCCGCCTGAAGCCCTCCTTGAAGACCCAATATTTCCGGTCAGCTTTGACACCTGGGTCCACGATAGTTATCACCTTGAAACCTTGAGCATGAAGGTCAGCGATGAGGCGTGCGGGGTCCGGGAAGCGACGCTTATCCCAGGTGAAGACGCGGTAGCCATCCATGTAATGGATGTCCAGATGGATAACGTCGCATGGGACTTTATAGGTCTCGCGGAAATCGCGGGCCAGGCGGCGAACCCGTTCTTCGGGGTAATAAGACCAGCGGCTCTGGTGGTAACCGAGGGCCCAGCGAGGGAAAAGGGGGTGACGGCCCACCTCTTCGGTAAATCGCTCCAGAATTCGGGATAGGCTTGGGGCGTAAAAAAGGAGCAAATCAGCCTTTCCTTCGTCAACTTCTATCGTGATGGCCTTTGGGTCTGTTCGCCCCAGGTCAAAGCGGCTACGGGTGGAATTTTCCACCAGCAAACCAAGAGCCTGGCGACCATGGGAGTGAAGGGCAAGCAGGAAAGGAACGCAGAGGTATAAGGGGTCATCCCCTGGGCCGTAGGTGCGGGGGTCAGTGTTCCAATTGATGTAAACCCCACCGTGCAGGTCCAGCGGGGCTGCTCTTTCTCCCAACCCGTAGAAGTGTGCATCGGGGGGCATTGCCAGCCGCAGTATAGTTCGCCCCTCAACTGTCCAGCCAACTGGAGCGGCTTCTTCAATTACTGTCGCCCCGGTGGTGTCGGTGACGGTTATACGGCCATCGGATCTGGAAATGCGGCAGAGGAGCTGGTCGGTGCGGAATTCAACTGTTTCCGGGAAAGGATTAATTTGCTGGCCCGGCGCAAGGCTTTCAAAGGACCAGGAAAAGCGGATGAGGTCAGGCGCAAGTGCTCTTAGGGTCAGGGTTGCGTGGGCAAAGTGGCAATGGAGGCTTCCTTCTTCTTCCCGGACAGACAGGAGCGGGCCGGGGGTAAAG
>CAZZMI010000008.1:0-42471 GCA_964655275.1 uncultured Anaerolineae bacterium
CCTCGTGGGCTAAGGGTTTGCCACGGTTTTGGGTCCCACTCGCTGGCAGGTTGCCGATGCTGGCGGTTTGCTCCCTTCCAAAGAAAGCGGGCCCCTACATCTTTACGGAATTTTGTAGACCCTTGCGCGATGTATTTCTGCAACTTTTTCTGCAGAATAACCCCACCGCTCAAGGGCTTGAAGCACAGGTTCCTCTTCCTCAAAGGGGGTAAAGACCAAGAGCTTCTCTCCAGAGCCATGGGCCTTAAGGTCCTTCACAAGGTCCTCAGGGGAAGAATACCAGCGTATTTCTATCCCTGTCCGGTTTAAATAAAAGTGAAGGTGCCAGCCGAGATGGCGGTGGTATATGGTGTCCCCTGGCCTGGCATTCTCCCTTAGGTAATGGGCTAATTCCTCAACCCCATCATAAAGGCTGTAATTGCTTCCGGCGGGGAGGCCTTCGGGCCTCAAAGATAACAAACTGAAGCTTAAAGTTACCAGGATAACTGGTAATTTCCATTTATGTCCACTACATTCAGCCAAACCCTGACCCCAGAGAGCCACCAGAAAAGGCGCAAGAGGTAGAACATACCGGTCCCATATCTGAAAGTTAAAGAGCCAGTGTATAATGAACCAGCAGGCTACAAAGGCCAAAACGGCCCGGTTAAATCTGGCCTGAAGCGATCTGGTTTGCAATAAAGGTAAAGTAAGGACCAGGGCAGGAACAGGCCCACCCGCTATCCAGCTTATGAGTTTAAGCCAATCTAAAAACCTTTTGCCAAGCTCATGCCACCGAACAAAACTTAGCCCCCCATAAGTAGCGAGGCTGCGCTCCCAAAAACTGGGACGGGTTGCCCAGCGGAGTGCATCCCACCACACCACAAAGGCCAGAGGGATTAAAAAACCTAAAAGCCAGAAAAAGCGGGGGAAGCCCTCTTTCTTGTGCCGGGAGGTAAGAAAGAGAGAGAAAGGGGCAAAGAAAAGGCCTTGCTGTTTCGTCCCCAGCGCAAGCCCAGCTCCCAAACCGGCCAGGAAAGCCGTAAGAGATGGCTTATCAGGCCTGCAGGCCATCCACATTGAGCCCACCATCAGCGCAAGGAGCCAGGGGTCAGTTAGAGCGGTGGGAGAAAAGAGCACAGTAAAAGGGAGGAAAGCCAGGAGTGTAGTCCCAATGATGGAAACCCTTTCTCCGTAGAGGGCTCTCAACCACGCTTTCGTTAAAGCCACGGAAAGGGTTCCAGCGAATATCCCTGTGAAGCGGGCAGAGGCTTCTGAGATTCCAAAGAGCTTGAAAGATGCAGCTAAAATGTAGAGGAAAAGGGGTGGTTTATCAACCCAGGCTGAAAGCAGTAAAGGGTCTTCTCCCGTAGCAATCTGGGAAGCCCACCAGGAATAAAGGGCTTCATCGGGGTGGAAAGAATGCCACCTTAGTGGAAGTACTCTGAGGGCAAAAGCTGCCAGGATTACGAGCCAGAATTTCCCCTTAAATCGTTTCACCGGCCAGAGCCAGCATCCTGCGGATTTCTTCTTCTGCTATTTTCTCATCCAGTTTCTTAAACGGGATGCGAGGCTCCCCAAGGGGTTGGCCAGGCTCCAACTTCCCCGGCTCCCAGCGAAGTTTGACGTTGCTGAAATCATAGCGAAGTATTAAGTGGGATTTCTGCTTTTCTCTCACAGTTTCAACAAATTGCGTGCCCAGGATATCATCGTGGTAACCCAGCATCCGGTGGATTTCCTGGCTTGAGAAGGGGATAAATGGGTAAAAGAGGACTTTCAGAGAATCAATGGCCCTAAGTCCGGTATAAATCGCTGTGGCAGCGGAAGCAGGATCTTCTTTCACTGTCTTCCAGGGCTCTTTTTCATTAAGGTAGCGGTTCACTACCTGAGCGAGCCCCATGGTTTCGGTGAGGGCAGCTCTGAACCTGCACGCATCAAGAAGCTGCCCTACTTTATGGAAGCCCTGTTCTATGGTTTGAAGGATTTCTTGTTCCCGAGCCCCGAGTTCTCCGGGTTCCGGAACTTTGCCCTCAAAATAGCGGTGGGCAAAGGTCAGGAGGCGATAGCAAAGGTTACCCCAGGTAGCTACAAGCTCGTTGTTATTGCGCCTCACAAACTCTTCCCAGGTAAAATCGGCATCGCTCGTTTCCGGAGCGTTTATCGTCAAAGTATAGCGGAGAGGATCGGGGTCATAGCGGGAAAGGAAATCTGGAATTTCAATTACCCAGCGACGGCTCTTAGAGAGCTTCCTCCTCTCCACGTTCAAATATTCGTTAGCAGGGACATCATAAGGAAGGTTCAGGCCCCCGTAACCTATGAGCATACCAGGCCAGATTATAGTGTGGAAAGGAATGTTATCCTTACCGATGAAGTAATAACTTCGGACTGAAGGGTCCTGCCACCAATCTTTCCATGCTTCTGGCTTTCCCACAATGTTCGCCCACTCAATGGTGGCAGCCCAGTAACCAATTACTGCATCAAACCAGACATAAATTCGCTTATGTTCGTAACCTTTGACGGGGACTGGTATCCCCCACTCAATGTCCCGGGTGATAGGACGGGGCCGGAGCTCACCGCTTCTTAACGTGGTTAAAGTAAGGTTCAGAACGTTAGGGCGCCAGTGCTCTTTGTCTTCTTCAACCCACCTGAGGAGTGGCTCGTTGAGCTTAGGAAGGTCCAAGAAGAAGTGCTCCGTCTGTCGAACCTCAGGAGTTCCTCCGCAAAACTTGCATTTAGGATTTATAAGCTCAATTGCATCCAGGGTCCGGCCACAAGCATCGCACTGGTCTCCCCTTGCCCCCGGATAACCGCAGTAAGGACACGTCCCTTCTACGTAACGGTCGGCCAGGAATTTCCGGCAGGAGGGACAATACAAGGCCTGCATCCAGTCTTTAAAAATATAGCCTTTCTCCAAGAGTTTGAGGAACATTTCCTGAGTGACTTGCCAATGGTTTTCCGTGTCGGTTTCGGTGAATATGTCAAAAGTTACCCCCAGGCGCTGGAAAGTCTCAATAAAGCGGGGATGGTACCTGTCTACTACTTCCCTTGGGGTTATGCCTTCCTCTTCTGCCTTCACAGTTATAGGGGTTCCGTGGGTATCAGAACCGGAGACCATAAGGACTTCCCTGCCCTTAAGGCGGTTATAACGGGCAAAAATATCAGCCGGAAGGTAAGCTCCGGCAATGTGTCCAACATGCAGATCACCATTGCAATAAGGCCATGCTACGCATACCAGGATTCTCTCCCCCATATCAGCTCCTCCTTTAAAGAAAAGGATAGCATAAAATGAAGGGCAAGTCAATAAAAAACTGCTGGATATGGCCACAAAGGGGTTAAGGGAGCCAGCGAGTGGCATCCCAAACCCTTTGCCCACGAGAGTGGAGAAATTTGGGCCCTTAAATTTTTCCTGCTATAATTGCGTAGAAAAATTCCTTGAGGACAAAAATGGAGAGCTTTTTAGTGCCTTTTGTTACTGTAGGCCTTGCCGAAATTGGAGATAAAACCCAATTAGCAACGTCTTCCACTACTGTGGGGAGCCTTGCTGGCTTTTGCTTTGAACGATGGCTTAGCGATAATCCTCGGGGGCTGGTTTCACGAATCATACCTTTATAGCCATTTACCTGGGCCAATCCTTCTTCTCTAAAATTGAGCCACGAATCCGTTCTTACCTGGCCGGAGCATTGTTCATAATTATCCTGCTGGAGATAGAAAATGAGGGTTATTGAAGTTCAAACTCGTTCCAGGGAAGAGCTTGTGGATATAACCGGGGAAATACAAAAAGCCGTAACCGAAAGCGGGGTTAAGGAAGGGATTTGTTACCTCTTTGTGCCTCACACCACTGCCGGCATAACCATCAATGAAACGTGGGATCCATCAGTCAGGAAAGATATAGCTGAAGCATTGCATAAAGTAGCCCCGCCAGGCTCTCATTACCATCATACTGAAGGAAATGCTGATGCCCACATTAAAACGACGGTGGTGGGAAACAGCACTTTTGTTTTCGTATCCAACGGCAAACTGGTTCTGGGGACCTGGCAAGGTATTTATCTGGCGGAGTTTGATGGCCCCCGCAGCCGTCGGGTTCTGGTTCACGTAGAGGCTTTTTAGGTTTCTTTCTCCACCACCACCCTGACCCGCGCTACAAAACCGGGCATAAGCCTTATCGGAACGCTGTAAGAGCCCAGTTGCTTTATAGGCTCATCAAGTTCTATCTTATGCTTATCAAAAGGCCGGCCCAATTCCTTTTCCAGAGCCAGAGCTATATCAGCAGCGGTTATGGAACCAAAGAGCTTGTCCTTTTCCCCCGCCTTAACCCTGAAGGTCAGAGTCATTGTAGAGAGAGCTTCGGCCAGAGCCTGCGCATCCTCGGCCAAGCGCTTCATTTTTTCTTCCTGGACTCGCTTCTGGTATTCCGCTTTGCTTAAGTTTTCAGGCGTCGCAGGCACTGCCATGCCCCTCGGTATAAGGTAATTGCGGGCATAACCATCAGCCACTTCTTTGACTTCACCAGCTTTCCCAAGGCCTTTGACGTTTTCCAGAAGCAGAACCTTCACTTTTTACCTCCCAGAAAACAAATTATTCCCTTTTCCAGCCCCCTGGCCACTATTTCCGGGTGCCCTTCCAGAAGCCAACGGTCGCCACCCATGAAGCCTATCTCTATAATGGCTGCGGGTATGGAAGAGTTAATTTCCCGGAAAAGGTGGTACTCTTCCATATCCGGTGTTATAGTAGTGGGGTCAAAGGATACCCCGGTCTCCCGGTAATAGTTTTCTCGCAAGCAGGCTTCAAGCTTTTCAGCCCCCTCGCCCCGGCTCACCAATTTGAATCCGCTCTTCCCCTCAAGGCATGAATCGGAATGTATGGATAGAAAGAGGGATGGCTTCATAATTCTAACCTTTGGGGAAAATTCTGGAAGCAAATGCACCTCATATCCTTTCTTCCTCAGGCTTTCTGCCAGCAGTTTTGCCACCATTAAATTTATCGCCCTTTCCTCAAGGCCGTCTGGACAAGTAGCACCCGGATCGCTTTCCCAATGGCCTGGAATAATGGCAATAATAGCCTTTGGGGCTCTGTAAAGGAGAAAGAAAGCCAATATCACCACCCCTGTCGCAAAGGCTATGACTCCCCCAAAGGCCTTTCTGCTCAAGAAGAAGCTTCCCAACCAATAAGCTGCTGGAAAGTTTTCACATCCTGACGTTTAATTATGTTCCTGGCGATAAGCTCTTCAATCCTGACCTGTTCCAGAGACGGGCGCCGTCGCTGCCGGTAGCTTATGATGACTTCACCGTAACGGATCAGTTCTTTCATGATATTAATGCTTACCTCAAGGCGTTCCTGTCCCGGCAGTTTAATGCTTATGGGCTGAGGTGGACGCCTGAGGTAACGCCACTGGTTGAAGAAAGGCTCTGAAGCAGGCGTTATACTTATCCCCAGATAAATAGGCATATCGGCCAAGGGTATAAGGGAGGGGAAGAATTTCTCCATAAGGGCTATGTAGCTCCGGAGAAGAACGATCACCTTTGTTCCCCGGGATATGGGCATAACCCAGAAATTATCGGCCAGGCGGACACGATTTCTGGCCCCTACAAGCCGGCATATTTCTAACTCCAGCTCTTTGAGGAACCCCTGCAGGTCATCAATAAAGTCTTTAATTATCACGGGCCAGCGCAGGGATGTTTTGAGTTGGAAACGCTGACTGGCCTCCCAAAGGCCAGGGTTTACTTTATCCATGTAGTTACTGAAGAGGGTGAGGATAGCATGTTGCCAAAAACGTGGTTCAAAGAAGCAATATAACCAGAGGAGATAACCATTGGAAAGCCATGGGGCCTGGCTCAAAAGTTCTCCTTCCGATACCCTTATTTCCAGGCATACTGGACATAGTCCGCTTCCTTCGGCAGATTCCCTTACTCCACAGATAAGGCACAGATTCGCCCCCCTCCGCCTAATGCTAATCTCGGGCGGATGTTTTTCCTCCTGATACCATGTAGGGCCTTTGTTTTTTTCAGCCTTCTCTGCTGCTAATCTCTCCTCCAACCAGGTTATTTCCGCGTTTATTTTTTCCAGAGCTCGCTCAATCCCCTCTATTTCCTGACGCAGGTTCTGGATTCGGGAGGTGACATTTTGGTAATTCTTTTCCATATCCTTCTTCACCTTGCGGGTTTCGTGACGAGTCTTTGAGGAGGTGAGACGCTTAAGTTCTTCCTCAAGCCTGGCGATTTCCTTCTCCAATTCAGAGGCAAGTTTCTCTTGAGAGCGGAGATCTTCTTCCAGTTGAGCTTTTTGGCTTTCTTTTTCCTCTTTCAGGCGCGTCAGCTCTGTGACCATAGCCTCTAAAAGGACAATCCTGAACTCTATGGCGCTGGATTGCCCAAGGGTAGCTAAAGGAGCTTCCTGGTATCGGAGGGTTACCGGGAAGCCTTTTTCCAGGAATAAATTAGCCACTTTCTCCAGGCAGCGGTTATCCCTGCCAGGGACAAATAGCCAGAAATGGTTACAGAAATATGTAATAATGTTGTTCGGGGAAAATTCTTCCAGACCGGCAACAGCTTCTTCTATCTTCCGGAAAACTTTGAGATCATCGGGTTCCTGAGGCTTCTGATAGAAATTAACCTGCCCCCACACGAGGCGACCATACCACTTCTGTTCAGCCTCCTCGGGGGTGAAAGCTTCCTCTCCTTCAAGAGCCAATCTCCAGGGTGAGTCCAGTTCCACCACTTTTTCCTCAAGGGCTTTATAAAACTGGGAAGTGAGGTAAGAATGGGCAAAAAGAGAGGCTATATTAAAAGGCTTACTGTCGTAATCGCTCCGGGCCCTCAGGTAGGGGGAGAATTTCTCCCAGAAGCGCTGGCCCTTTTCCGGGAAAACAGCCATTTCCAGCGCTTCCCTTAAAGAATTGCTGTTGCTTATGGGAGGAGTAAATTGAGGACGAGAAGAATGTTGAAGTTGCCAAAGCTTATATAGTGAAAATTCCTGCTCTCCTGTAGGGGGAATCATTGTTTCATGGAAGGCAGATGCTAACCTGTGCGCAAGGTGAAGCAGGAAAAGTTTTTTCCGGAGCTGCGGATCAGGCAGCTCCTCTTTGGGGAAATGGCCACCGTGGAAGATGGCCTGGAGGGTTGGTAAAAGGCTTTTATTTTCCAGGCCAAATTTTGACAAATCAAGGTTAACAAAAGTTTTACCATCGCCATCTGCAAGGATCAATGGCTTGCCATCCCTGGTGGGAAATGAGCCTTTAGGATTGACAAGTTTGGCCAGGTCATGCATTTCCGGGAAAAAGGGGGAGCTCATGTCCACCTCCGATTCTTCAATTTAACGATTGATAAAATACCACACATGAGCATCAATGTCAAAAACCTCACAAACCCGTAAGGTGGGAAGCTGGTATGCCCTCTTCCATGCTATAATTTTTTAGGGAGGGGATAAAATGGGTGATGGTTTGGTCGCTTTATTCATAGATTGCGAAAACCTGATCATCAGCGCACAGGAACAGTTTAACGAGCCTGTTCAGTGGCAGAAAATCTTGCGGTTTGCAGAACGCTGGGGACGAGTTATCATCCGCCGGGCTTACGCTGATTGGAGTGTTTACAATCAACATCAAAAAGAACTTATAGCCCTGGGAATTGAGCTGGTCCATACCAACGGGCGCGGCAAAAGCACGGCTGATATAAGGATAGCGATTGATGCGGTAAGCATTGTGGCTTCCAAAGATCTTCCCCTAACCCACATTGTTCTGTGCTCCGGGGACGGGGATTTCACCGAGCTGGTTCACTACTTGCGCAGGCAAGGGAAATTCGTCATCGGCCTGGGAGTGCGAGCAAGCAGTGCTTCTTCACTTATTACTTCCTGCGATGAATTTGTATACTATGACGACCTGATAAAAGCTTTACCCGCTCAGGTTGAGGAAAAGGCAGTAGACCGCTACATAAAAGCTCTATCTTCAAAGGTTCGCATGACTGCCAGCAGATATCGCCCATGGATTATCCTGGACTTTTACAAGTTAATGCGGCAGAATCCGGGGCTTTCCCTCAATGAACTGAGAGAAAAACTTCTGGAGTATTATCAGAAAAATCGGCCGGAAATACCTGCATCCACCGTCAGCGAGGTAATACATCAGTTGTTTCACACCTATTGTTTTGAGTTCACACCCCCATGGCGAGAAAAAGGGCCGGATCTCTGGGACCGACCCGCTTCTTTGAAAGAGGGGATTCATTCCGCAGCACAGCTTCTTAAGCACTGTGATCTGGGATTGCTCCAGATTCTCTCCCGGAATCTGGGAGAATCCATTGATCCTGCAACCGCTGCTGAACTTCTCTATGGGCGAGGTGACAACGCCAAGCTGATTGAATATGTTCAGAGCTTAATTAATGAGATTAATCTACCCAGTTAAATCTGCCAGTGATGCCAGTCTATGGTCAGGCTTTCCAGGCATGGGGTTTGCCTAAGTTGGGTTAAAAAACCCGGGGGATACTCCCCATCCTCGCCAGCTTCAGGCTCGCCAGGGTTTCGGGCCCCATCCGTGAGCTGATTGCCAGTGCCGGCAGTTTGCCTCCCTATACCCCCAGTTTCCCCGGGGAGGAGTTTTGCCCTTTTCACTTTAACTTTAAAAAGAACGCCTTTGACACTGCCCCCCTTTTGGATTACAATTGGAAGATGGAGGGGTTAATGAGCCAGGTTCTATACCGTAAGTGGCGCTCCCGAAGTTTTGATGAACTTATTGGCCAGGACCACGTGGTTCGAACCCTCAAGAATGCTTTAAAATCTGGGCAAATTTCTCACGCCTACCTTTTTGCCGGACCACGTGGGACGGGTAAAACTACTACTGCACGCCTCCTGGCCAAAGCTGTTAATTGCCTTTCCAACGATCAGGAAAAACCCTGCAATCGCTGCGAGATATGCGTGGCAATAAACGAAGGACGCTGCCTTGACCTTATAGAAATAGATGCTGCTTCTAACAGGGGCATTGATGAAATACGGGATCTCCGGGAAAAGGTGGGCTTCATGCCCACCCAGGCCCGGTACAAGGTTTACGTCATAGACGAAGTGCACATGCTTACTCCAGAAGCTTTTAACGCCCTCCTCAAAACCCTGGAGGAACCGCCACCTCATGTCATTTTTGTTTTAGCTACCACCGCACCTGACCGCATTCCGCCTACAGTTTTATCCCGGTGTCAGAGGTTTGACTTCCGCCGTATACCTGTCAAAGCTATAATGGAACGCCTGGAATACATTGCCTCTCAGGAAGGAATTTCCGTTGAGCCCGAAGCTTTGAGTTTCATAGCCCACCAGGCTATGGGGAGCATGAGGGATGCTTTGAGCCTCTTGGATCAATTGAGAGCTTTCGGGGATGGAACCATAACCCTGGAGTTGGCCAGGGCAGTCACAGGTGCCATATCCCAGGAAACCGTCGCTGAACTTATAGGATTCTTAGCGCGAGGCCAAACAGCCGAACTCATCGCTTATCTTGATGAGCTCATAGATAGAGGGGCAGAACCCCGCCAGATCCTCCAGGAAATTTTAAGCTACCTAAGGAATTTGCTTCTGGTGAAAATATCCGGGGATAGAGCTCCAGGGGATTTGCCTGCCGAGACCCTTGAACGTATGAAAGAGCTTTCCGCTTATCTGCCCACTTCCCAGTGGATCAGGATAATACGCCTTTTGAGCCGCACTGCCATTGAGATGAAGGGGGGGTTATCTCCTCAACTTGCGCTGGAAATGGCTTTCATAGAAGCCACAACTCCGGAAACACAGCCTCCCTCCACCCCAATCCCGGCTCCTTCATCGGAAATCAAGGAAAGTGAGCAAGCAGCTACACCTGCTGCACAGCCTGAAGCAACCCCTCAACCGCTTCCTGCAGTTCAGGCAGTAGAGCAGGGAAGTGCTCCAAAGCCAGGCGCTGAAGAGGTGGCTTTCCTTAGAGGGCAATGGCTTAAAATCTTAACCAGTATAAGAGGTGTAGACAAAGCTCTTGAAGCGTTGCTCAGGGACTGCGAGCCAGTTTCTGTTCAGGAAAATGTTGTGACCCTTGGGTTTTACTACCCATTGCATCGCGAGAAAGCGGAGGAGGATAAAAGGCGAGGGATACTGGAAGAAGTGCTGGGCAAGTTCCTGGGAAGACCTGTCCGGGTCAAGTGCGTGGTTATACCTAAAAAGAAATCAGCACCTCCTCCGCGCACACCTGCCGAGGATCCGCTCGTTAAGATAGCGGTGGAGAAACTGGGGGCACGGGTTAAGATCCGCCCAGAAAACGAAGGAGGGGGACATGTCCAAAAAGAAGGCTTATAACATTATGGGACAGCTCCAGAGAATCCAAGAAGAGATGCTCAAGACTCAGGAACGTTTAGCTGAAGAAACCATAGAAGTTACGGCTGGCGGTGGGGTTGTCAAAGTGGTTATTGATGGCCACCAGCGAGTGCGAGCTATTACTATTTCTCCGGAAATAGTGAACCCGGAAGATGTGGAGATGCTTCAGGATCTCATTCTAGTGGCCATTAACGAAGCTATAGAGCGGTCCCAGGCTATGGCCGCCGAAAAGCTCTCCTCAATAGTTGGCGGAGTCCAGTTGCCAGGCCTGAAATTCTAAAGCTATGGCAAAGCTTGCTGCTCCGGTAGCTCGCCTCATAGATGAATTCAGCCGTCTCCCGGGCATTGGTCCAAAAACGGCTTCACGGCTTACCTTTTACCTTCTTAAAGCCCCCAAAGAACAGGCCATTGCCCTGGCTGAAGCGATAAAGGAACTGAGGGAAAAAACAACCTACTGTGAAATCTGCTTCAACATAACCGATGAAAGCCCCTGCCCGATATGCAAAGACCCGGAAAGAGACCATTCCACCATTTGCGTGGTAGAAGACCCCTTGGATGTATTAGCCCTGGAAAGAACTGGGGAATACAAAGGGGTTTACCACGTCCTCCACGGGGCTATTTCTCCGGTTGAAGGGATAGGGCCGGAAGACTTGCGAATACAGGAGCTTTTGCAGCGTGTCAGGGGCAAAATAATCCGGGAAATAATTCTGGCCACTAATCCCAACCTGGAAGGAGAAGCCACAGCCATGTATATTTACCAGCTCATAAAGCCGCTGGGGATAAAAATAACCCGCCTGGCTCGTGGCTTACCCGTGGGAGGGGATTTGGAATACGCCGATGCTATAACCCTGGCCCGCGCTCTTGAAGGCCGAAGGGAGATGTAGGCTAAAATAACCTTTCCACTCTATCTAAAACCTCTTCAGCTACTTCAGTTTTAGGCATGAGAGGTAATCTCTCCACTCTTCCTTCTCGGTCCAGTATTACTACCCTGTTGGTATCTACGCCGAAACCACTATCGGGGGAACTTACATCATTAGCCACTATCAGGTCAAGCTTTTTCTCCTCCAGCTTCTTGCGGGCATTCTCCACAAGGGACTCTGTCTCGGCAGCGAAACCTACTACCACCTTGGGCATGCCTTGCTTTTCCCTGATGGCAGCCACCTCGGCCAAAATATCCGGGTTCCTTACCAGCCGCAAGGTTAGCTCTTCAGCTTCCTCTTTCTTGACCTTATGCTCCATGTATATCTCGGGACGGTAATCGGCTACAGCCGCAGCCATTATAAGCACATTAGAGTTTGGAACCTCTTTCAGAACAGCTTCCTCCATTTCCTTAGCACTGACAACCTTAAGGAGCCGGATACCGACAGGGTCTGGCAAGGAAGTTGGAGCAGTTATAAGTGTTACCTTAGCTCCACGATCCCGGGCTGCCTCCGCTAAAGCGTAGCCCATCTTGCCTGAAGAGGGATTACCCAGGAAGCGCACAGGATCCAAATGCTCCCTCGTTCCTCCGGCGGTAACTAAGACCTGGAGGCCCCTTAGAGGCCCTCTTCTCCCCAGAACCATACGGATGCTTCCCATAAGTTCATCCACTTCTACCATCCGCCCCCAACCTTCCTTGCCGGAAGCAAGCCTTCCCCAGGCTGGCCCTACTATTTCAACTCCTCGTTTCTTTAAGATTTCCAGATTCTCACCAGTAGCCGGATTCTCATACATCCCCTCATCCATGGCCGGAGCAATGATTATGGGTGCGGGGGTGGCCAACGCTACAGCTGCAAGCAAGTTATCAGCCAGGCCGTGGGCAAGCTTGGCAATGGTATTAGCCGTAGCTGGAGCTATGACCAGGATATCCGCTTGATTTGCAAGAGTTATGTGGGGGATGGGCATGGTTTCCGGAGGCTGGAACATATCGGTTAGAACGGGGTTATGGGTTATGGCCTGAAAGGTGAGGGGGGTTACAAAGCGGGTCGCGGCTTCGGTCATTATAACATGGACAACAGCGCCCGCCTTCACAAGCCTGCTGGCCAGCTCTACGACTTTGTAAGCAGCTATGCCCCCTGTAACTCCCAGCACAATCCTTTTACCTTTCAGGACCCTCATGCTTAATCTCCTTTGCTGAAGGAATTCCGCCCAAGCCTTCAGCTTTAATCACAGCCCGGACTATAGCCTGGGCCAGAAGCTCCGCCGCGATTGTCCCGATAACGAAAGGGCTCAGGGGGTGGCTTTCCCTCTCTCCCGTAGCCAAAGTAAAGACCACATCGCCGTCAAAAATGGTATGAGCCGGCCTTATCGCCCTTGCCAAACCGGCCTGAGCCATGCGGGCAACGACTATGGCTTCTTCTCTGGAGAGCCTGGCATTTGTAGCCACTACAGCCAAGGTTGAATTGGAACGGGCTGGCAGAAGCAATGCGCCCTGACGTATCAGATCCACCGGATCCAGGAAACCACCACCCTTGGGATCCCGCACACCAGCTATGGTCCTTCCAGATGACGGATCAACCACGTTCCCCAGAGCATTGACCACCACCAGTACCCCCACTATTATCCCATCGCCTACTGCTGTTGAGAGAGTTCCCAGCCCGCCCTTAGTAGCATGTTCCATGCCCAGGAGTTTTCCGACGGTAGCTCCTGTTCCAGCCCCAACAGATCCTTCCTCCACAGGGCCATCGGTAGCGGAAAGGCAAGCTTTATAGCCTTCGTCAGGGCCAGGCCTTGCTTTTTTAGATCCTATAGCCAGGTCATATATGACAGCCGTAGGGACTATGGGTACTCTCATAGCTCTGGTTCTGTGGCCTTTTCCCTTCTCTTCAAGGTAACGAGCCACACCGGCGGCTGCATCTAATCCAAAAGCGCTTCCACCCGTCAAAAGAATGGCATTGACTTTTTCTACTACATGCCCGGGCCTGAGGGGATCTATCTCCCTGGTCCCAGCTGAACCCCCCCTTATATCTACCCCACCTACCGCTCCCTCCTCACAAAGAATAACAGTGCATCCGGTGACCCCTTCCCTATCGGTATAGTGCCCAACCTTTATGCCCTTTACGTCTGTTATGGAATTGTGCATGGCTCGCCCAAGCCCCCTTCTTTGACATTATAGCTAAAGGGGATCAGAAGGCAACTTCAAGCCCGGAAGCGATGCGAGAAAGGCTTTTCAAACAGTTTTGATTGGGTTATAATTATCCTAAGGAGGAGCCCCTATGGAAGAAATCCAGGACATACTGGCCGCCGTCAAAAATCCGGAGGATGCTGAACTCATCAAGAGGGCTTACGAACTGGCAAAATTTGCCCATGAGGGGACCTTGAGAGCTTCAGGTGAGCCCTATATAAAGCATTGCGTGGAAGTAGCACGTATATTGAGCGAGCTACGCCTGGACCCTGCCACCATTGCCGCCGGTTTACTTCATGACGTGGTAGAGGACACAATCTTAGACATTGAAGACATCAAAGCAGAGTTTGGAGAAGAGATAGCCAACCTGGTAGATGGCGTAACCAAACTGAAAAAGCTTGACCAGGTGGAAAGGAAGGGCTCAAAGGAGAGCAGGGTTTACGAACAGGCCGAAAGCATCCGCAAGATGTTCCTGGCCATGGTAGACGATGTGCGGGTGGTTCTTATAAAGCTGGCCGATCGCCTCCACAACATGCGTACCCTTGGAGCCCTTCCGGAGGAAAAGCGCAAGAAGATAGCCCAGGAAACCCTGGAAATATACGCTCCCCTGGCTAACCGGCTTGGAATATGGAAGATAAAATGGGAATTGGAAGATCTGGCTTTGCGCTACCTGGAGCCAGAAAAATACTACGAAATTGCTGCCAAACTGGAACAACGCCGTCTTGACCGGGAAAGATACATAAATCAGGTGATTGAAATCCTTAAACCTCACCTGGCTAACGCTGGAATTGAAGCCGAAATAACCGGCCGCCCCAAGCATATTTACAGCATCTATCAGAAGATGAAGCGCAAGAATGTAGACCTGGACCAGATTTACGACCTGTATGGAATCAGGATCATCGTCAAAGAAATCAAGGATTGCTACGCAGCTTTAGGGGTTGTCCACTCCATATGGCCCCCCATACCCGGAGAATTTGATGATTACATTGCTACCCCTAAGGATAACATGTATCGCTCCCTCCACACGGCAGTGGTTGGGCCAGGCGGTAGACCTTTAGAGGTTCAGATTCGCACGGAGGAAATGCACCGGGTAGCTGAATACGGAATCGCTGCCCACTGGAGATACAAAGAGGGTGGGCCAAGGGATGTGGATTTTGAGAACAAAATTGCCTGGCTAAGGCAGATCCTGGAATGGCGCCAGGAAGTGACCGACGCGAAGGAATTCGTGGATTCTTTAAAAAGCGATTTCTTCCAGGACAGGGTGTTCGTCTTCACCCCCAAAGGGGATATAATTGACCTTCCGGCAGGCTCTACCCCCATAGACTTCGCCTACCATATCCATACAGAATTAGGCCACCGTTGCCGCGGCGCTCGAGTCAACGGCAAAATGGTGCCTCTTGATTACCAACTTAAGAATGGTGATATCGTAGAAATTATCGCCGCCAAGAAGGGAGGGCCAAGCCGGGATTGGTTGAATCCTGACCTCGGCTACGTTAAAACTTCAAGAGCTCGCCAGAAAATAAGGCTTTGGTTCCGCAGACAGGCCAGGGAAGAAAGCATAGCCCAGGGGAAAGAAATCCTGGATAAAGAGCTGAAGAGGCTCGGGATAAAGCGCAGTTATGAAGAGATCGCCAGGGAGTTTAAATATGAAAATGTGGAAGATTTCCTGGCAGCCATCGGATATGGAGACCTTAGCCCTCAACACATAGGGACCAAACTATTGCAACTGGAAAGCCAGGAAGAGACCCTGAAAACCCGCCCCCTTGAGGAGGAAACGCCAGGAGTTACCGTCCTCGGGGTAGGCGATCTTTTAACTCATCTGGCCAAATGCTGCAACCCTGTCCCTGGAGATGAAATCATCGGATATGTAACCAAAGGACGGGGTATAAGCATCCACAGGGCTGATTGCCCCAACATCCTTCACATCAAAGAGAGAGAAAGGCTTATAAAAGTAACCTGGGGGACCAATAACCGCCACCGCTATCCTGTCACCATTGCGGTAAGGGCCTTTGATCGCGAAGGGCTTTTCCGGGACATAGCTGAAATCGTGGCCAACGAGGGAGTAAACATCGCGAGCGCAGAGATAACTACCCGTAAGAAATTCAACGTAGCTATAATGAAAGCAACCCTGGAAATTAGCTCAGCAGAACAGCTGACCCGCATTCTGGAAAAAATTTCCCATCTACCCAATGTGATAGAAGCCTACCGTCACACCGGCTGAAGCCTTCAGGAGCTTTTCTCCGGAGGCACCATTTCTGGCTTCCAGAGCCTCTTAACCTTATCGGAATACTTAACCTGCCGAAGCCAATCATCTAAAGCTGAGGCTCTCCTCTTGGCAAGATATTCGGGGTCAAGCTCCCGATCCATCTCATGCCCTTCTACTTTGATTATGTGGTAGCCTCTGGAGGTGCGTATCACATCGCTTATTTCCCCCACTTTAAGGGAAAAAGCTGCTGCATCAAAAGCTGGCTCCATCTCCCCCTTAGGCAACCAGCCAAGGTCACCGCCGTTTTCTTTAGTTTCCTCATCTTTTGAGTATTTTCGGGCCAATTCAGCGAAATCCGCCCCCTGCCGCAACTCTTCCAGCACTTTCTTAGCCTCCTCCTCCGAATCTAGGAGGATATGACGGACATGAACCTGCTCTGCAGTGGTGGGGACTTTATCCGCCAGGACCTGGCGGAGCTTCTCCCGCAGAAGGCTAACAGCCACCATATCCCGATATTCTTGCTCTGAAATCCCCGCCTCCTTATTCAGGATTGCCAGGAAAGACTGATATAATTTTTGGAAATCTTCTTCGCTCATAGGAGATGGGGAAGGAGTAGGAGTTTCAGTGATGGTCAAAGTAGCAGTTACAGGGGTAGGGGTTGGAGTCGGGGGATTGCGCTCATAACCAAAGAGGCGTTCAATGTAGAGCTGGACTTCTTCCGCACTTACTGTTACCCCTTCTTCGGCTGCTTTCTGCCGAATCAATTCCTCTTCTATCATCTCTTCCAAAACCAAAAGGCCAACGTTTTCCAGGCGGGACTGGAGGAGCTGAAGCTGAGTGTCTATAAGCTGGATGTAATATTTATCTTCCTCCTTCTGGGGATCCAGCAAGGTTTTCTGGCTTTCCAGAGCTTCTTTGTTTCGTTTGAGATTATAACGCTCAAGACGCACCCTTTTCTGGTAAGCATCGGTCCTTATAGGAGTAGAGCCCACAATAGCCACAGGGGAGGCGGGTTTAGCATAAAATTCCTGGTAAAGGCCCAGGGCCAAAAGCAAAAGAATTATTAAAGCTACAGCTCCAAGCCCTATGTAAATATAAAGGGCCTGCTGTTCCTCCCTCTTGCGAATGGCCCTGGCTTTTTTGGTCTCAGGCTTTGGAGGTTTGGGGGAATGCTTAGCCATCTAATCTCCTCTACATTCCGCTCTTACGTATGTGTTCGGAAGTGAAGGGCAGGAGGCCAAGAAACCGGGCCCTTTTTATGGCCAGACTGAGCTTTCGCTGGTGCCTGGCACAGGTTCCTGTCTTACGGCGTGGCTGAATTCTGCCCCACTCGCTGAGAAAACGCCTCAACAATTCCGGTTGCTTGTAATCTATCTCATCAATGTTTTCCGCGCAGAAAAAGCATACTTTCTTCTTGGGCACAAATCTTTTAACCTGTGCTTCCTGTCCTTTAAGCTCCGTAGCCAATCTGCACCTCCTTTAGAATGGAATTTCGTCCTCTTCCTCTTCTTCAGGCATCTCTTCGTCCAGAATGATCATTTCGTTGGCCACAACTTCAGTGCGGTAATGGCGATGGCCTTCAGGGTCATCCCAGGCCCTGGTCTGGAGATGGCCTTCTATATACACCCTTGAGCCCTTCTTCAGGCGGCGGCTGCAAATTTCCGCCAGATTACCCCAGGCTATCACGTTGAACCACTCAGTGGCATCTTTCTTTTCCCCTTCTGGGGTAACCCAGGTGCGGCTTGTAGCAAGGCTAAAAGAGGCCATAGGCTTACCGCTTGGAGTATAACGGAGCTCCGGATCTCTCCCAAGGCTCCCGATAAGGATTATTTTGTTAAGCCCCCTGACCATATCTTTAGCCCCCTACTCTTCAGAGGTTTTTATTATAAGATGGCGGAGCACATTTTCATTGAATTTAAGGGTGTGCTCCAGCTTGCTCACCGCATCGGGGGGAAGCTGAAGATTAAGGAAAACGTAATAGCCTTCTTTCTTCTTGCGGATGGGATAAGCAAAACGCCTCAAGCCCCAGGCGTTCATTCCTGTGACTTCTCCCCCCAGCCCTTTAATCACACGTTTCAATTCCTCCAGGGTAAAATCAATTTTGCTTTGCTCCAGCTCCGGGCTCAAAATGCATGCAAGTTCGTATTCCCTCATCCTTTTCCTCTCCTCCTTTCACAGGTTTTTACCCCCTTCTTTGAAATTTTTTGGGGGGACACGCTTCCACATCCCCCCAGCACAGGCTTTTCCCCCTGTCTAAGTCTTGTTAACTATAACACAAAGGCCATTATTTTGCAAACATTACCGCTTAATCAGAACCTTGGCTTGCGGGTTTTGACATCCACCCAGCAGGCTACTGAGTGGTCTATATCCACAGGCTCCAGCACAGGATTCTCCTCCAAGCACCGGTCTATTACATACTCGCACCTTGGGGCAAAAGGACAGCCGGGGGGCAGGCTTATAAGGTCCGGGGGAAGGCCCTCAATAGGAGTCAACTTCTCTTTGACTGGTGCGTCAACTCTCGGGACTGAACGAAGCAATCCCATGGTATAAGGATGGCGGGGATCGCCGTAAAGTTTCTTGACTGGAGCAGCTTCAATTATGAAGCCAGCATACATTACGTTCACCCTCTGAGCCAGACCAGCTATTATCCCCAGATCGTGGGTTATCCAGATAATGGCCATCCCTATTTCGTCCCTGAGTCGCTTCACGAGATCAATAATTTGGGCCTGGATAGTTACATCCAGGGCTGTGGTTGGTTCGTCAGCTATAAGAATTTTTGGGTTGCAGGCCAGGGCCATAGCAATCATGACCCTCTGACGCATCCCTCCAGAAAACTGGTGGGGGTAATCATCTATGCGCTTTTCAGCCTCAGGGATCCCCACCATTTTGAGGAGGCGGATGGATTCTTCACGGGCCTCTTTCTTGCTCATCCCCATGTGGAGCATAAGGGGTTCCCCAAGCTGCTGGCCTATGGTCAAAACCGGATTCAAGGATGTCATCGGATCCTGGAATATCATGGCTATCTTGTTGCCCCGGATTTTCCTTATCTCATCCTCGCTTATCTTGAGAAGATCCTTCCCCTCAAACCATACTTCTCCCCCCACGATTTTCCCTGGTGGCTGAGGGATTAACCTGAGGACTGAAAGCATACTCACACTTTTACCACAGCCCGATTCCCCTACAAGCCCCAGGGTTTCGCCTTCGTTCAGGTAGAGGGAGATACCGTTTACGGCATGGACAACGCCATCCTGAGTAAAGAAACGAGTCTTAAGGTTTTTGATTTCCAGAAGTGCCCCCATTTCCCCCCTCGCTATCTGGAAATATAGGTCTTATTCAAGTAAAAGGTGCCGGTGGGCAAAAGTACAAGCCCCCGCACGTAAGGCTTCACCAGGATGTAATCAACTCCGTGGAAAAGAGGTATCCAGGGCGCATCCTTAAGGATCAAGTCCTCAGCTTTCTGGTAAAGTTCCATTCTCTTGTTGTGGTCCTTTTCCACCCTGGCTTCCTCCAAAAGTTTATCTACCTCCGGATTGGAATAACCGGTGTTGTTACCCGGGCTCTGGCTGTGGAAATGGATGTCAAGAAAATTGTGGGGATCCGGGTAATCGGCGCTCCACCCCAGGATAAACATTTGAAGGTTGTGATTGTTCACTTCTTGAAGGAAAAGATCCCATGGCATTTGCTCAATTTCCACTTCCGCCCCTAAATTATCCTTATACATCTTAACCAGCGCTTGAGCAAGAGCAGTGCTTCCGCTTACGCTCAGAGTTATAGCAGGAAGCCCCTCTGCTCCCCCGTAAGAAGATCTTTTAAGGAAATCTCTTGCCTGAGATGGTTCACAAACAAGGCCTTTTATTTTCTCACTGTAGCCGGGCATGCCTGGGGGAAGTATTCCCCCGGCCTCATTGACCATGCCCTTAAACAGGACTTTTACAATGCTTGAGCGATCAGTAGCACAGGCAAAAGCTCTGCGCACATCTGGGTCATTAAAAGGCTCTTTTCCTACATTGAAAGCCACATACATCAGGTCCAAAGACGAAACTTTCACCAATTCCCTGTTCAGGGGATTCCTGGGGTCGAGCACCTGCTCTATATTTTCCACCCCCACAGCTGTCACATCCAGCTCTCCAGTTTGATACATGACGAAGGACGAGCCTTCAGGGAATAGAAATTCAACTTCATCTATAAGGGGTTTTCCGCCGTAGAAATCAGGGAAAGCTTCAAGAGTTATGCCTCTGTTAGGGTCGTAACTTTTGAGTTTGAAGGGGCCAGTCCCATTAGGTTTTGAGGTCCAGTCGGGGCCGCTTTCCACGTTCTCTTTATCTACCACAAAAGCTACGGGGTAAGTGAGTTTAGCCAGGAAATAGGCTTTGGGAGCATCAATCTTTATGCGGAGGGTGTATTTGTCAACAACCTCAACCCCTTTTATTTGGGTAGCCTTCCCCGCCAATTTCTCCTTGACCCCTATTATGTCATCCAGGTAAATCCCAGCAGTGCGGGAGCCTGTGGAGGGGTCACAAGCTCGCTCTAAGGAATATTTCACATCTTCAGCGGTAACTGGTTTCCCATTGTGGAAGCGGGCATTTTTCCGAAGGTAAAAGGTGTAAACGGTGCCCTCGTCACTTACTTCCCACTTTTCAGCTAAATCCGGGGCGATGTCCATATTTTCGTCCAAGGTTACAAGGCCTGAAAATATTTTGGTCACATATTCGGCAGAATAGATATCCTCTACCAGGGCAGGATCAAGCGTTACTGGCTCTGAGCCCACTATCCTCAGGACCCCACCTGGATGAGGGGTTAATGCTACAGGAGATGGTGTTGGTGTTTCTTTTGATGCAAGATAACGGTATAAAAACCAGAACCCCGTGCCTGTAAAAGCGACGATACAACAAAGCAGAACCAGCACTAAAAGGATTATGAACAAAAATCGGCCTTTATTCTGCATTTCCCTCTCCTTACTACCGAAAAGCCCCCAAAACCCCGCACAATGGTGTATTCATACCCAGAGTTCATCAGAGGAAAGATAACGTCGGAGAAGCCTCACAGCATTCTCCACATCTCTAAGATCCACCATTTCCGAAGGAGTGTGGATGTAACGGCAGGGTATGGAGATGACTCCGGTTGGAATTCCTTCCCTGGTGAGCTGGATGGCAGCGGCGTCGGTAGTGCCACCCTCTAATACTTCAAGCTGGTAAGGTATCCCTTCTTCTTCAGCGGCACGGATAAGGGCCTGCCTTACTCCAGGATGTGAAACCATCCGGGCATCCTTAACTTTTATCGCCGGTCCCTTGCCCAGAGATACCGCCATCTTGGGCGCTTCAGGCGTATCACCAGTCCTGGTTACGTCCACAGCTATCCCAACATCAGGCGCAATACCATAGGCCGAAGTTATCGCTCCCCTAAGCCCCAGTTCTTCCTGAACGGTGAAAACAATGTAGAGGTCGTGGGGGCAATCTTTAAGCTCCTCCACCAGCTTGACAAGAATTGCACATCCTATGCGGTCATCAAAGGCTTTGGCGATAAGCCTGTTACCCTGAACCACCAAGGGGCGAGAGAAAACGCCTATATCCCCCACTTTCACCGGACAGCTTTCCCTGTTTTCAGCGCCAACATCTATATAAAGTTTATCAAAACCAGGCACCTTATCCGGGCTATCCAACTTCTCAACCCCAATAACCCCCACTACACCATTTTCAAATTCTACCCTGTTGCCCACTAAGGTATGGGGGAAAACTCCACCCATAGCCGAAAAACGCAGGAAGCCTTTTTCGTCCACATAATTAACCACAATCCCTATCTCGTCCATATGGGCAGCCAGCATGACCTTCTTTCCACCCACGCCCTTTTTAAGTGCTATCAGGTTACCCAGGGCATCAACTTTCAACTCATCCACTTTGTCCTTTACCATTTCCTTTAGAAGCTGACGGATGCGGGCTTCGTTTCCCGCCGGACCATAGGTTTCGGTCAGGGCTTTTATGAGTTCTACCATTTTCCCTCCTTATTCAATTTTCAGATGTTCTGGCCTGAGCCTCTTTAAGGCCGCTTTCATAAGTCGGATTGTATTTTCAAAATCATCAAGGCTAAGGATGGAGACGGGGGAATGAATGTAACGACATGGGACCGCTACCGTAGCAGAGGGAACCCCTTTCTTGGTAAGATGGATAGCGCCGGAATCTGTCCCCCCCACTAAGGGTTGCTTAAACTGGTATGGGATGCCTTCGGCTTCAGCGGCTTCTACCAAAAGCCGGACCAAAGGGTGAAAAGCGACGAAAGAGCGGTCCATCAGGGTTATCGCGGGGCCATGTCCGAGCCTCGTGGTGGGGCTTACATCCTTCTCCTTCGGCAAGTCATCAGCCACTGTCCCTTCTATTGAAAAGGCAACGTCAGGTTCTATAGCGTAGGCAGCCACTTTGGCTCCCCTCAACCCCACTTCTTCCTGAACGGTAAAAACAGCATAAAGGTCAAAGGGGTATTGTTCTTTTACCAGCTCAGCCAGCACTGCACAACCCGCCCGATCATCAAAAGCCTTCCCCTTTACCCTGCGGGAACCAAGCTCCTGGAAAGCCACATCAAAAGTAGCGTAATCCCCTATGTTGACCACTTTTTCAGCAGAGCCTTTGTCTCCTGCCCCAATGTCTATTGCAAGCCTTTCTGCCGGGACAATCTGGGTGCGCTCCTCTTCTTTCAGAAGATGTATCGGCTTCAGGCCTATAACACCGGGAATAGCTTTATCCCCTACAAGGACTCTTTTCCCAGGGAGGATTCGTTCGTCAATCCCACCTACCGGACGGAAATATAGGTAGCCCTTTTCGTCTATATGCGTTATCATAAGGCCTATCTCGTCCATGTGGGCAGCCAGCATAACCTTGATGGGGAGGGAGCCATCGCCCTTCTTAAGGGCTATGAGGTTGCCCATGCTATCTACTGAGATTTCGTTCACGTAGGGCTTTATGTGCTCCCGGATTATTTCCCTGACTTTTTCCTCGTTACCCGAGACTCCGCGGGCTTCGGAAAGCTCTTTAAGAAGCATAGCTCTCACTCCGGAGGGAATTTTTCCAATCGGGATATAAAGTTGGCCAGAAGCAGGCCAGTGCGTTCAATATCTTTGATGGAAAGGGTTTCCACCGGGGTGTGCATGTAGCGCAAGGGAATGGATAGGAGGGCTGTGGGCACCCCTTCCCTTGAAACCTGGATAGCCCAGGCGTCTGTGCCACTGGGCCCGGGGATAGCTTCAATCTGATAAGGGATTTCCAGCTCTTTTGCTGTCTTAATCAGAGCTTCCCGAAGTAAAGGGTGAAAGTTGGGTCCTATGGCTATAGCTGGCCCTTTCCCTACCTTTATGGTCTCAGCCTCCGAAAGGCCGGGACTATCTCCAAACCCCACGTCTATGGCTATGGCTAAATCCGGAGCTATACCGTAAGCACTCACCACTGCTCCTCTCAGACCCATTTCTTCCTGAGAAGTTGCCACGGCATAAACATCCCAGCGGTGCTTCATCTGGGAAAGAAGCTCAAGACAATAGATGAGGGCAGCAACCGAAGCACGGTCATCAAAAGCCTTGCCTGAAGCCATATCCCCCTGAAGCTTAATGCATTTGGCTTGGAAACTTATAAAATCCCCCACCTTTACCAGGGAACTAACCTCTTCCTCCGGCAATCCCACATCCACAAAAAGCTGGTCTCTTGAAGTTACCTTCTTCCGCTCTTCAGGAGGAAGAAGGTGAGGGGGCTTTGCCGCAATTACACCGGGAAGAGGCCTAAGGCCATGGACTATTACTTCCTGGCCGGGGAGAATCCTTTCGTCCACGCCTCCTACGGTTGTAAAACGGATAAAGCCTTTTTCTATTTCCGACACCATAAAGCCGATTTCATCCATGTGGGCAGCGATCATCAAACGGCGCGGAGAAGGGTCCGTTCCCTTCTTAAGACCGATTACGTTGCCGAGGGCGTCCACTCTGACCTCATCGGTGTATTTTTTAAATTCTTCGGCTATAATTTTAGAGACCCCCTCTTCGCTTCCCGAAACCCCGGGAGCTTCCGAAAGCTTTTTGAGGATTTCAAAAGTACCCATTATTCCTCCTCGGTCCACCCAGGAGCTTTTCCCATTATATTCCAAGGTTGCTAAAAGTCAAGATGAGAGCCCTGTTTACTCCTTATAAGTTGCCAAAAATTCTGGCGGGTGCTATAATTTATATCAAACTAAGCCGAAATAGCCGAGAAGGAAAAGTGGGGGTTCCCCACTTTTCTTGTTGTAAAGACCTAAGAAGAGGAGTGAAAGGGCATGAAAAATGAGCTGGTGCTGGCAATAAAGCAGCTTAGCGAGGAAAGGAAACTACCGCCGGAAGTAATCCTCAAGGCGGCCGAAGACGCTGTGGCTTCGGCTTATAAAAAAGACTATGGCCCAGCTATGAACGTGAGAGCTAAAATTGACGTGAAAACTGGGCAAATAAAGATTTTCGTGGACAAAACTGTGGTGGAAACGGTAACCAATCCCAAAATTCAGATTTCCCTGGAAGAGGCTTTAAAGATAAATCCTGAAGCTCGCCTGGGCCAGACAATTTCCGTGGAAAGCACACCGCCGGGCTTCGGCCGCATTGCTGCCCAAAACGCACGACAGGTCATCTTGCAACGCATAAGGGAAGCTGAAAAGGAATACGTCTATAGCACCCTAACCGACAAGGAGGGAGAACTTATCCAAGGTATAATTCAAAAAGTGGACCATACTACTGGAAACGTCATAGTCAACATAGACAAACTTGAGGCCGTTATGCCTCCGAAGGAGAGGATTCCCGGGGAAAGGTATCAGGTTAACCAGAAAATGCTCTTCTACATCGTGGAAGTTTATAAATCGGGGGCTGGCCCCAGAATAATCCTTTCCAGGGCTCACAAGAATTTCCTTAAGAGGCTTTTTGAGAGGGAAGTGCCTGAAATCGCTCAGGGCCTTCTGGAAATCAAAGCCATAGCAAGGGAAGCCGGCTCGCGTTCTAAAGTTGCCGTGAGAGCTATCCAGCCAGGCCTTGATCCTATAGGGACATGCGTGGGACAGAGGGGGATGAGAATTCAAAATATCCAGAAGGAACTAAACGGGGAGAAAGTGGAAATAATAGAATGGCATCCAGACCCCGCCGTTTTTGTAGCTAATGCTATAAGCCCAGCCAGAGCCATTAAAGTGATCCTGCGAAAGGACGAAGAAGGAAGAACTGCTGTTATAATAGTTCCGGATAACCAGTTATCCCTGGCGATCGGGAAAGAGGGTCAGAACGCCAGACTCGCCGCTAAACTTACTGGATGGCGCATAGATATAAAAAGCGAAAGCGAAGCCAGAGCTGAGGGCCTCCTTGAAAAAAGAGAAGAGGAACAGAAGGATCTCCTCTCCATAGCCCAGGCTATCCTGACTGGCCAGAAGCCAGAAATTGCGCCGATAAGTGAAGAAGCTGAACCCGAACAGCCATCCGAGCCGGTTGTCCAGGAGCGAGAGGAGGGTGAGGAAAAAGAGGAAGAAGCCGAAGGATTCTCTCTGGAATCCCTTAAAGAAGAACTCCTCAAGATAAAATCCCTTGGCCTGGAAGAAGAGGAACCCAGGAAGAGGAGAAAGTAAGGCATGTCGCCTAAGCATATACCAATGCGCACCTGCGTGGGCTGCCGCGAGGTCAAACCCAAGCAGTCCATGATGAGAATAGTCAGGACAAACGACGGGCAAATTGAAGTGGACCCGAGAGGTAAAAAGCCCGGTCGTGGTGCTTACCTTTGCCTGAAAAGAAGCTGCTGGGAAACAGCTCTCAAGCGCAAAAGCCTTGATTATGCCCTCAAGATCCCGGTGCCTCCGGACGTGGAGGAAAAACTTAGAAAGCTGGCTCAGTTTATGCCCGAAGAAGAACCAGCAGGAATAACCTGGCAGGAAAAGGAGAAAATGGTGGCCCGCATTTATAATGGAGGACAAAATGCCGGTTGATGAGAAAATTCGCAAAGGGAAAAGATTCCCCAAAAAAGGCTTTACAGGCAAGGGTAAAAAGTTTAAACCTCGACCTAAAGTTGCCCCCAGGGAAGAAGAGGCTGCTCCTCCGGAGCCTCCACCTCCGAAGAAAATAGTCATTCCTGAAAACGTCACTGTAAGGGAGCTGGCCCAGATAATGGGGATAAGCCCTATTGATGTGATCAAAGAGCTCATGAAAAACGGGGTTATGGCCAACATAAACCAGCGCCTTGACCGGGATACCGCTGTGATCGTTGCTGAGGAGCTGGGCTTTATAGTTGAAGAACCGGCGCCGCAGCCAGTGGAAGAAGCACCACCGGCCCCCAAAACCATCCGCCAGCTAATTTACGAAGGTGAATCTCCGGAGAAAATGGTGCCAAGGCCTCCGGTTGTTACCGTCCTGGGCCATGTGGACCATGGCAAAACTACTCTTTTAGATGCCATACGCCATACCAATGTGGCAGCTAAGGAAGTGGGAGGAATAACCCAGCGGATAGGCGCTTATCAGGTAGAGGTGGACGGCAAGAAAATTACCTTCATAGATACACCAGGGCACGAGGCCTTTACGGCCATGAGGGCAAGGGGAGCCCAGGTGACCGACATAGCAGTGCTGGTTGTAGCCGCTGATGACGGAGTAATGCCCCAAACTCTGGAGGCAATTGACCACGCCAGAGCCGCTCAGGTTCCGATAATCGTGGCTATAAACAAGATTGATAAGCCAGAAGCTAATGTGGAAAGAGTTAAACGCCAGCTGGCAGAAGTAGGGCTTGTCCCGGAAGAATGGGGAGGAAATACCATTTGCGTTCCAATCTCAGCCAAAAAAGGTATCGGAATAGACGAACTTCTGGAAAACATCCTTCTGGTGGCTGAACTGGAAGGATTAAAAGCTAACCCTAACCGCCCTGCCGTTGGCACAGTCATAGAAGGGAAGATGGACGAAAAGCGTGGCCCCGTAGCTACTGTTCTGGTTCAGAACGGTACTCTTCGCCGGGGTGAGATAATAGTTGTGGACGATATGTATGGTCGTGTCAGGGCTATGTTTAATGAACGCGGCGAGCCCATAGATGAAGCCCCACCTTCTACCCCGGTCCTGGTCATGGGCTTACCGGAGGTTCCTACACCCGGCCTTCTTTTTGAGGTGGTGATGAACGAGAAAGAGGCCAAAGCCATTGTGGAGAAACGCAAGGCCGAAAAAGCTTTGCCTGGGCCAGCACCACAAACTATCACCCTGGAAGCCTTGCACAGAATGATGGAAGCAGGGGAAGTTAAGGAGCTTAACGTTATCCTTAAGGCCGATGCTTATGGTTCCCTTGAGCCCATCGTCTCTTCCCTGGAAAAAATGAGCACTGAAGAGTTACGCATAAAGATCATCCACAAAGGGACGGGAAACGTAAGTGAATCCGACGTTATGCTGGCAGTGGCTTCAAAAGGCCTTGTCATCGGTTTCAATGTAGATGTGGATCCGGCAGCGCGCGCTTTAGCTGAGAATGAGAAAGTGGAAATACGGCTTTATCAGGTAATTTATCACCTCCTGGAAGATATGGAGAAAGCCCTTAAGGGCTTGCTGGAGCCTGAAGTTAAGGAAAATATCCTGGGCCATGCTCAGGTCAGAGCCATATTCAGGGTGGCAAAAGGACAGGTAGCTGGGGTTTATGTCCTGGATGGGGTCGTAATAAGAGGAGCAAGGGCAAGGATTATCCGCAACGGAGAACTGGTTTACGATGGCAAAGTCGCTTCCCTACGCCGGTTTACAGAAGACGTTAAGGAGGTACGCCAGGGCTTTGAGTGCGGGGTAGGCCTGGAAAACTTTGGCGACTTCCAGATAGGAGATATCATTGAAATCTATGAGGTGGTAAAGGTGACTTAAAATGGTCAAGTCCATGACCCGTCGCCAGAAGCGAGTAGGAGAACTCCTTAAGCGGGAAATAAGCACCCTGCTGGAGAGGGAGATCAGGGATCCCCGCTTAAATTTTGTAACCGTGACCGATGTAGAAGTTACCTTTGACCTGAGAGATGCCTTCGTTTATGTCAGTGCCCCGGAGGGCAGGGAACGGAAGGAAGAGATATTGCAGGGTCTTGAGAGTGCTTCCGGTTTCCTGCGCCATGAACTGGCTCAAAATCTGCGTTTGAAATTCATCCCTCGCCTTAATTTTGTGTGGGATGATTCTATGGAACGAGGCCAGCGCATTGACCAGCTTCTCCGGGAGATAAAAAAAGGGAAAAATGTCTAAAGAAGCAGTAGCCAGCAACTTAAGTGAAGCCAGTAAAGTCCTGATCCTGACCCACATAGACCCTGATGGGGATGCTATTGGTTCGGTGCTTGGACTGGGACTGGCCCTGGAAAAATTGGGTAAAAAAGTGGTTATGGCCTGCCAGGACCCGGTCCCGAAACGTTTCCTTTACTTGCCGGGAAGCCAAAGGATAGTTCCTTACCCTTACGGTTATTTTGACATAGTAGTTTCCCTTGATGTTAACGATCTAAAACGGCTCGGGAGAGTTTATCACGAAGAGCTTTTCGGCCATTTGCCCCTTCTGAACATTGACCATCACATCACCAATCTCCATTTTGGGACCATAAATTGGGTGGACCCCGAGGCAGCGGCCACAGCTGAAATGGTGTTTGAACTTCTGGAAGAAATGGGAGCACCCATTGAGCCCGATGTAGCCACTTGCCTCCTAAATGGCATTGTCACCGATACCCAAGGTTTCCGCACCCCCAATACTACCGTTAAAACTTTAGAAACAGCACTGCGGCTTCAGAAAGCCGGTGCTAACCTTTACCAGATCATGACGCAAGCTTTCAACCACCATTCTTTCAACATGCTTAAGCTCTGGAGCAAACTTCTGGCGCGGGTTCAGCTTAAGGATGGAATCATTTGGGTGGACAAACCTCGCTCAATCTTGCAGGAACTGGAACTGGAAGAAGACCATGATCATGGACTTATAAACTTTCTCCTGGGTGTGGATGGAGTTAAAATAGCGACCATCTTCACCGAAAAGCCAGGGGGCGAAATTGACGTAAGCTTTCGTTCAGTACCAGGCGTGGATGTTTCAACAGTTGCAGTAAAGCTTGGAGGGGGCGGTCATCCACAGGCCGCTGGTTGTCGGCTCAAGGGAGATCTTGAAGAAGTAAAGAAGCTCGTCCTGGAAGAACTGCGCAAGCTCCTTTGAGCTCGCCGCAAAGATAATATCCGGTTCCCAAAGGCAGTTAATTCCCCAGCCTTTTCAAAAGGGGGCAAACTGCTAACATTAACGATCTACCCACGAGGGTGGGAAATTGGGGGTGGAGAGGGCAAGAAATGAAATACGAACTTTCAGGAATCCTTAACATCAACAAACCCAGAGGCCTCACATCTCATGATGTTGTAGACAAAATAAGGGAAATAAGCGGAGTCCGAAAGGTTGGACACGCTGGAACCCTTGACCCAATAGCTACAGGTGTGCTGGTGATATGCCTGGGAAAAGCCACCAGACTTGTTAACTTCATAATGCAAAGCCCCAAAACCTACCGAGCTACACTGCGCCTGGGCATAAGCACAAATACCCACGATGCTGAGGGTGAAATAATCCGGGAAGCCCCGGTTAACGTCTCCCTGGAAGAGCTAAAGGAAGCTCTAAAAAGCTTCGTTGGCTCTATAGAGCAAATTCCACCCTTATTTTCAGCCATAAAAATTGCGGGGAAGCGTCTATATGAATTAGCGCGAGAGGGCAAGGAAGTCACCCCCCCTCCACGAAAAGTGGAAATATATCGGCTGGAAGTAGTAGAATGGAATAGACCATTCCTTACCATTGAGGTGGAATGTTCCCCCGGAACCTATATAAGGGCTCTGGCAAGAGACCTGGGGGAAAAACTCGGGTGTGGGGCCCATGTGACTGAGCTAACCCGGCTGAGAAGTGGCCGGTTCAACCTGGAAGATGCCGTAACCCTTGAAGAGCTTGAGAGAAGCAAACTGAAGCAACATTTGCTTCCACCCGAGGTAGCTGTGGCCGATTTACCTGCTGTAATCTTGGAAAGAGGGGAAGAAAAAAGAATTCGCCTCGGGCAGAAAGTGAGGGGTAACCCTCAGGGAGGGGAAGGCCTTCACAAAGTATACTCCTTTGATGGGCGGTTTCTGGGTTTGGCGGAATGGGATAAAATAGCTAAAATGTGGCAGCCGAGGCTTATGCTGTAAGCCATGCAGCTTATAGATAACTTCTCTCAGGCTTATGTAAATATAGAAAGCTTCATAACCATAGGAGCCTTTGACGGAGTGCACCGGGGCCACCAGCATCTTATCCGCAATTTGGTGCGGGAGGCCCATGAAAAAGGATTCCTGGCCGGGCTCGTTACTTTCCACCCTCATCCTTCCGCAGTCCTTAACCCTTCAAACCCCACACTTTACCTGACGACTCCTGGAGAAAAGGTCTCAATTCTGGAGAGAATGGACCTGGATTTGGTAGCGCTTCTGCCGTTTGATGAAAAGATGGCTCGTACCCCAGCCCGTGAATTTATGGAACTACTCTGCAAGCACCTGAACTTGAAAGAACTGTGGGTGGGTGCTGATTTTGCTCTCGGTTTCCGCCGGGAGGGGAACATAGAGGTTTTAAAGAAATTTGGCCGGGAAATGGGTTTCGTGGTCAGAGTAGTGGAACCTATCTACTTCAGAGGCGAAATCATATCCAGCACCCGCATCCGCAAGCTAATAATTATGGGTGAAGTCCGTGAAGCCGCACAGCTCCTCGGCCGTTACTACAGCATTGCTGGAGAAGTGGTAAAAGGTGAGGGCCGTGGTCGTCTCCTTGGCTTCCCCACCGCTAACCTTGAAGTTAGACCCGAAAGGGTAACCCCCGCCGATGGTGTTTATGTCTCTTACGTTCGGCTGGGTCGTGACAGATTCCGGGGAGTGACCAATGTGGGAACGCGGCCCACTTTTGATGGTGGGAAACGCCTGGTGGAAACCTATATTCTGGATTTTGACGGCGACCTCTACGGTTATGACCTGGTGGTTGAATTCGTGGAAAGGCTCAGGCCGGAGATAAAATTTCCATCGGTGAAAGAACTCAGGGAACAAATCCAGAAAGATGTGGAAATGGCTCGCAAAATCCTGGAGAAAGAGGAAGCTCTGGGAGGTATAGAAAACATGCTGGAGCCGGTATATACCCCTTCCACTAAACGATTTGAAGAGCTACCTCACACTGCCGACAAAGCCATTAAGGTTTATGGCAGCACCCTGGAGGACATCTTCGTGAATGCAGCCTACGGGATGTTTAGCCTGATGATTGAGCCTCAAGAAATAAAAATTGAAGTAACGCGCGAGCTGGAGGTCTCCGCTTTTGATTTGGAATCCCTTTTAGTTAAGTGGCTCAACGAACTCCTCTACCTCCATGAAACGGAGGGAGAACTTTACCGGGATTTTGAAATCATCTACCTGGATGAAAAAAGCCTTAAAGCCAGGGTATGGGGAGGGAAAGCATACCCTACTAAGGCTAAAGTAAAGGCTGCCACCTACCACGACCTGGAAATCAAAGACGTAGGCAAGGGCTACGAAGCCAGAGTAGTATTTGACACTTAGAGGCGCATCAGTACAGGGGCGATTTGTTTTTTGCGGGAAGCTATACCCACTAAAGTCAGGGAATGAGAGCCTGAGAGTTTTAACCCCAAGGCTTCGGCTAATTCTCTTTCCTTGCCCACCACCAGAAGCTCCGTTTCCCCTTCAAAGACGTTCACTAACATGAAGATCACGCTCGTGTAGCCTTTTTCCTCCTTAAGCTTTTTCATTTCATCCAAAAACTCTTCGCGGCGTTTTTCCACCACCGTTCGGCTGTAAATTTCCAGATAACCCACTCCGAAAAGTCTATCGTTAAACCGATATTCCTTGAAATCAGCCATAAGGATTTCACGGGCGGATTTATGTAGTAATTCTGAGGCAGCGCTGAAAAGTTCTTCGGCTAAAACTTCTGGAGAAATGCCTGCTATGGAAGCCAAAGCTGCAGCCATTGATCTGTCTTTCGGAGTTGTGGTGGGGGAACGGAAAAAGACCGTATCGCTTATAATGGCTCCCAGAAGTAGCCCTGCTAACGCAGGATACACGCTAAAACCATTCTCTTGAAAGAGAGAGGCTATTATGGTAGATGTGGCTCCTACTGGTTCGCTCCGGACCAATATCGGGTTAGGGGTTTGAATATCACCTACCCGATGATGATCTATGATGGCTATGATCTCAGCCTCATCAAGCCCCACTACCGATTGACTTCGCTCACTGTGGTCTACTAAGACCAACCTGTAGCGCACTGGCTTGAGGAAATCGGACCTGGAAATTACCCCTATGACCCTTTTTTCTTCGTCCACCACCGGCAAGGTGCGCTGACGAGCAAGCAATTCTCTCGCTTCTCCCAGGAGATCGCTTTCTTCCACAAAAGCTACATCCTCTTTCATGAAGAACTTGACAGGGGTGCTCAGGAGCATAAGCCTGGCAGTGGTAAAAGTATGATAAGGGGAAGAGATAAGGGTTACGCCGTGGTCCTGAGCCAGTTTGAGGATTTCCTCGGACACAGGTAAACCACCGGTTATGATTATGGCTCCTACGCCCTTCTCAATGGCTGCTTTCTGAGCTTCCTCCCGGTCGCCGACTATCAAGATTGAATCGGGTTCAAGGTATTCCAGCATTTTGGACAAACTCATGGCGCCTATGTAAACCTTTTCCTTAACGGGACGAGTCCCCCGATTTATGAATTTACCCCCCAGGGTTTCCACTACTGCTTCCAGGTTGAGGTATATTTTGTCCAGCAGGTGGGGTTCCATTTCTTCCAGAAGAAGAGAAGAAAAGTCTTCCACCGAGATCATCCCCAGAAGTCTGTTTTCATCATCTACTATCGGAAGCGCCCGGATGTTTTTGCTCCTGAAAATTTGCCCTGCTTTATAAGCGGGGGTCAAAGGCGATATGCTTATAGCCGGGGAGCTCATGGCATCCCGCACTCGTGGTCTGGCATCAGTAAATAAAGGGGGTTCAGAGAAGCCAAACTTTCGGAGCAAATAAGAGGTTTCAGGACGCAGCTCGCCCTGGCGGGCAGGTATAGCCTCTTCGCCTTTCAAGCGTAAGAGTTCAGCGTAAGCGATAGCCGCGACCACGCAGTCGGTATCGGGATTTTTATGGCCTACTACATATATTGGGATGCCCATTTATGGCCTCTTCTGAGGTTTTCCTTCTTCATCCCATCCGCGAATCTGGTAATACTCTTCCAGCATCAATTCAAGTTCTGGCAATACCCCGGCAGCTCCACCGGAGGGCCTTGGCTCTTTCAAAAGGCGCAGAGGAAGGGTGTCATGAACTCGGGTTATACCCATTTCCACATTTAAGGACCTTTTCAGATTAAAAAGGCGCTCCCCTATATTCATGAGCTCTTCTCCGGAAATTTCCCACCCTAAGGCGAGGTTAACCCAGCGGGCAAGAAGGCTGGGTGGAAGGTTAGCTCTCCCTGCAAACTTGCATAACCCCAGGGCATTGTATAGGGTCATGTAATTCTGAAAATCCACCACCATCCTGGCTTTACCCCGGGAAGAATGAGGGTGGTAATCCTCGGGGATGTAGAGTTCATCAATTCTTACCCCATAGCCCACCCAGTAGGTCAGGGATTCCAGGTGACAGGCTCCACGGTTGGCTGTAGCGTAGTTTAAGGCCATGCCGGTAAAGGCCCTGGGATCGTGATATGGTACTTCCATGCCTTTAACGTGGACAGCAAACTCCTGAGCCTGAGAACCCAGAGTTTCAGCAGCCCGCTTGACGCCAAGAGCCAGGATTTCGCCCAGGCCTCGCCTGTAGGCTATATCCTCTATTAGACTGAGCACTCCCTCAGGATCACCCCAGCTTAAGCTATAACCTCCTGTTTCCTTCTCAGTTAATATCCCCTTTTCAAAAGCTTCTATGGCGAAAGCTATTGCCGAGGAAACAGATATGGTGTCAAGGCCGAGGCGATTGCACAGGTCATTGGCTTCGGCTATGGCTTCAAGGTTGTCTATCAGGCACATTCCGCCGAAGCCTGCTACCGTTTCATATTCCGGCCCTGATACTATCACCTCTTCCTGGCCTCTTTTCAGCCGAACATCTTTCCCACAGGCGATGGGACAAGCAAAGCAGCGGTAATCCCTGACGAAAATCGTTTCGCGGATACGCTGGCCAGAAATTTTCTCGGCCCCTTCTGGCCAACTTCCTTCCCGCCAGTTCTTGAGGGGGAAATCGCCATAAGCTTCTGCCCTTGGTACACCCCCTGCCGTCCCCCAAAGGCTAAGGGCTACAGTGTTTTCCTTTATCCTGACATTGGCTTTTCGGATTTCCTCTTTAAGTCTTTGCTCGTCGTAATAACGAAGGCGAGCAGTCCCATATGCAGCTATGGCCTTAAGGTTTTTGGAGCCCATTACTGCTCCCATGCCACCCCTTCCGGCGGCCCTTCCATCAAGCCCTCCGATCATGACAGAAGCCGTGAAAGCCAGATTTTCCCCCGCGGGGCCGATGGCAGCTATCTGAGCTTTGGGATGCGTTTCAGCTCTTATGGCTTCCACCGTCCGGTACACATCAAGCCCCCAGAGGTGAGAAGCGTCCCTGAGTTCAGCTTTACCCTCGGCTATCCATAGATAAACGGGCCTTTCAGCCCTTCCGGTAACGATAATCCCATCGTAACCGGAGAAGCGCAGCATTGGCCCGAAATATCCTCCCACGGTGGATTCACACCAGATTTCCGTTAAGGGAGAGCGAGCACAGAAGCTCGTCCGGGAAGCAGTTGGAATGAAAGAGCCGGTGAGCAATCCCGCCAGGATGTAAAGGGGGCTTTCAGGTGAAAGGGGGGCTTTCCGGTAAGCCTCATCCCGACGGAAAAACTCGGCAGCAAGCCCACTTCCCATCAAAAATTCCTTTAAATCTTTCTCTTCCAGCAGCATTTCCTGAAAGGAACCACTTTCAAGGTCAACACAGAGCAATCGGCCATGGTAAACGTAGGGCATTTTCTCCTCCTTTAGGAACCACCCCGAGTGGATTACGTCCTTAAAGGACTTTGCCCTCTTTCATTTGCTTCTGAACCAGTTCCAGGTCCGCATCAACCATCATCTTGATAAGCTCTTCAAAAGTTACAGTAGGTTTCCACCCGAGTTTAGTCCGCGCTTTAGTAGCATCGGCCACCAACAGATCTACATCGGCCGGGCGGAAAAGAGCCGGGTCCTGAACCACATACTTTTTCCAGTCAAGGCCCAGGTAACCAAAAGCCAGCTCGCAAAGCTCTCTTACGGAATGGGTTTCCCCGGTCCCAACCACATAGTCATCAGGCTCGGGTTGCTGGAGCATAAGCCACATAGCTTTAACGTAATCTCCAGCGAAACCCCAATCCCTTCTTGCATCCAGATTGCCAAGGCGCAATTCCTTGGCTAACCCGAGCTTTATCTTGGCTGCATTATAAGTAACCTTACGGGTAACAAATTCAAGGCCCCGGCGTGGGCTCTCATGGTTGAAAAGTATGCCAGAGCAGGCGAAGATCCCATAGCTTTCCCGGTAGTTAACCGTTATCCAGTGGGCATAAACTTTAGCCACACCATAGGGGCTGCGGGGGTAGAAAGGTGTATTCTCATTTTGAGGTACTTCGCGAGCTTTGCCAAACATTTCAGAGGAGCTGGCCTGGTAAAATTTAATCTTAGGATTTACAATCCGTATCGCTTCCAAAAGGCGCGTAACCCCAAGGGCTGTAACCTCTCCCGTGAAAACCGGTTGCTCAAAAGAGGTGGGAACAAAGGACTGGGCTGCCAGGTTATAAACTTCATCGGGTTGATATTTTTCCAGAATGTAGATAAGGGAACTCTGGTCCAGGAGGTCACCGGAAACAAGGGTAATTTTGTCCTGAATGTGGCTTATGCGGGAAAAATTTACGGTGCTGGTTCGCCTGACCATACCAATAACTTCATAGCCCTTTTCCAAGAGGAATTCAGCCAGATATGAGCCATCCTGTCCAGTTATACCCGTAATTAGAGCCCTCTTCTTGCCCAATTCCTGCCTCCTTACTCAGAACTTAAAGGATTCTCACAGGTTTATCCTCCTCAACAGCTTCCACCCATGGTTCGTTTAAAAGTTTAATGGCTTCAGAAGCCTTGCCTCTTACGGCGAAAGCCTTGAGGAGGGAGTACTCCCGCTTCACCTCAAAGCCCATTTCCCTGAGGCGAGCGGAACAATGGGATGGGTCGCCTTTAAAGCGAATTATAAGGTTGACTTCTTTCTCCCCCAAGTCCTCCAATTTTTCCCTGAGCTGTTTTTCACCCATATTCACCCCCTTTTAGGGGGGGATTATATCATCTTAGCCCTGGAACTGCAAACCCTATTTTTGAACCCGGGATCATCGCACAGGCATTTCCCCTGGCAAGGGGCTTTACCCCCCTTTCCCCCACCCTCGCGGGCTCTGGCCCTGACTTGGCAGTTTGCCCCTAAAACCCCTCACGAGAAAGCTTTTCCCTTCTTTGATTCGTAGGGGTTTAAAAGGTGATTCCCCAGAATGAAGGTAACCCCTTGCGGAAGAAGGGCTTAAGCACCATCATGGTAGTTTTCCCAAAGTCTTCCACAATGGGGGCTAAGAAAGAGTTAAGCCTGGCCTCATAAATGGCCTTCCGATAGGAATCCCATCTCAACCAATTTACCTTGAGGGAATAATCCAGGGAAAGCAAGAGGAAACTGATCAAAATCAAAGCGAAAAGCAGGCCAAGAGTCATCCCACCCACCCTGTCGGGGATGGTCAGATACCGCTCTTTCGGGGGTTTTATGAAATCCAGCGCGATGTAGAGGAAAGCAGAGAAAAACGCTACCAGGAGCAAAGCAAAGGTCAAGATCTCCGCAAAAGGCAATGGGAGGTTGAAGTGAAAGGTTAACCACCTGGCAGGCTTTTGGAAAAGGAAAATGGTTGCTAAGTTAGCCACGTAAAGACACGCAAGCTCAATAAATTCCCTGAGGCTCCCCCGGTTAAAGCCCCAAAAAGCTCCAGCCCCAAGCCCTATGATTATAAGGCCATCCAGAGGGTTGAAGATCATGGCTCAGTATTCTTTAGCTTTTTCCTCGCCCCTCAGCACCCTCAGAGCTCCCTGGGCCATAGCCAGCATTTCGTCCTCACCCGGGTAAACTAAAATAGGAGCTATCCAGCTCACCCTCTCTTTAATCCAGCCCACCAGGATATCAGAGCGAGCAAGCCCTCCTGTGAGCACAATTGCATCCACTTCCCCTTTCAGAACTGTAGCCATCGCCCCTATTTCTTTGGCAATCTGGTAAGCCATAGCTTCGTAAATAAGGCGAGCATGCTTATCGCCCTGAGCTATGCGCCTTTCCACCTCTCTGGCGTCATTGGTGCCCAGGTGAGCTAATAGCCCCCCTTTCCTGGTTATTTTTGTTATCATCTCTTCGTAGGTGTAACGGGTTTTATCGTATGGTGGGACTGAATAGCACATCCTTATGACATCACCAACAGGCAAACCGCCAGCCCTTTCCGGGGAGAAGGGACCAGTTCCATCCAGGGCCTGGTTCACATCCACCATCCTCCCCTTGCGGTGGGCCGAGACGGATATCCCGCCACCCATGTGGACTATAACCAGATTTAGCTCCTGGTAACTTTTCCCTAAATCTTTGCCAGCCTTCCGTCCTGCCGCCTTCAGGTTCAGAGCATGGGAAAGGCTCTTGCGCTCTATCTCTGGAAGGCCTGAGATGCGAGCTATGTCATCAAACTCGTCAACGCATACAGGGTCCACCACAAAAGCCGGCACGCCAGCCTTTTGAGCTATCTCATAGGCTATAAAAGCCCCAAGGTTTGAAGCATGTTCCCGCTCCTTGGGAGCCTTAAGATCTTCCAACATTTTTTCGTTTACAAGGTAAGTCCCGCTTTCCAGAGGGCGCATTAATCCTCCTCTGCCCACCACTGCGCTGAGGGAAGAAAGAGCAATGCCGCTTTTCTCTAAAAAGCTTAGCACCGCATCCCGGCGCAGAGGATATTGTTCAAAGATCCTTTTGTAGCGGGCCAATTCTTCAGGGGGATGGTATATTTCCTCCCGCATAATGCAATTTTCGTCCTCAAAAATGGCAATTTTAGTTGAAGTAGAACCGGGGTTTATGGTCAGGATCAAGAACATGGCTTCACCCCTCCGTTGTGAAGATTATTTTCCCCAGTGTCCGGCGAAGCACTTCCAGCTCTACAGGTTCTACAAGATGGACCCCTGTTGTTGCCTTCAGTAGGCGGGAGAGTTCTGAGGACAGAGGACTTTCCACCAGAAAGATGAATTTTTTAGCGAAGCCAGGGTCTATTTCCACAAGCCTGTTATAATAATCAATGCACTCAGGAAATTCTGAGGAGATTGCACAAAGTATAGCTCCTATCTTCTCTTTGTTCACGATTTCTAAGGCTTCCTGGAGGCGGGAAGTTTTAAAACAACGGTAACCCCAGGAAGAGAGGGTTTTCTCCATTTCCAGAACCCGAAGCCCTTTGCCCATGATAAGCAATGCTGGGCTCTGGCTCTTTTCCAGTTCCCTCAAAGTTTTAAGAGCCCAATCAGGCTCCGGATGGACTAAGGGAAGCTCTATCCGGAAGCGAACTCCCCCTTCAGGTAGGTTTTCAGCCCAGATGGAACCTCCATGTCTGGTGATAATGCTATAAGCCATTGAAAGGCCAAGCCCCTCACGGCCTTCCCAAGCACTTACGAAGGGGTTAAATATATGTGGGAGGATCTCTTCAGGTATAGGTGGGCCATCGTTTACAAAATCAATCACTATGGCCGGCTCAGGCTCTTCCCGCTTCCATGTGCGGATCAAAAGTTTTCCCCTACCTCTGGATTTAAGAGCCCAGCAGGTGTTGTCCAGAATTTCCTCAAAAACTTGCCTGAGCTGGTATGGGTCACCTCCCGTCTCCGGGAGATCCGGGGCAGGCTCCCAATAGACCTCTATTTTGTGGTCTTTCAGTTCTGATTGATGGAAAGCCAGGGTTTGCTCCAAAATTTGGTTCACGTCCACTTTGAACCTTGGAACAGGCCTTTGCTCAGCAAAATCGGCTATCGCTTTTACTATATTTGATGCCCTGCGGGCATGGGTTTCCATCTCTTGCAGGATCTCTTTCACTTTATCAGGTAAAGGCTCCGTCTGAAGGAGGGAAGAGTACCCTAAGATCACAGCCAGGGGATTGTTGAGTTCATGAGCCAGTGCGGAAGCCATCTTCCCCACTGAAGCCAGGGCATGAGTCTGGAGAACGCGGTTTTGCAGGGTCAGCTCTTCCGTTATGTCTTCAAAGACAATTACAACCTTTTCCACTTCCCCCAGCTTACCCTCTATTGGGTGATGGGTTATGCGCAGAGTTCGGTCCTTGAAATTCCAGCGGATTTCCCTGCCTATCGGCTTATGATGGCGATTAACAGGAGGGTGGATTTTAGAAAGGAATGGTAAGATTTCGTAAGCACTGCGGCCTGTTATTTCCTGGGGGGATAGCCCCACCAGTTTTCCAAAAGCTTCATTTGCCCTAAGAATACGGAAATCCATGTCCACAAGAGCGATGCCCTCCCTTATTCCATCGAAAGTTGCTTCCCATTCTTCGCCGGCCTTCTTCACTTCCTGGAAAAGGAGAGCATTATTTATGGCTACAGCTGCCTGGTCAGCGAGAGCACGCGCCAGAGAAATTTCCAGAGGTGTAAAAGAGCGGGGTTCATCGCAGAATATGGCCATGCTTCCGAGCAGTTTACCACGGTGGAAAAGAGGGAAGAACAAAGCAGAACCTATGCCTTCTTCCATGGTGGCTCCACGTATATGGAGGAAAATAGGCTCTTTCAAGACATCATTTATAATCAGGGGCGGTGGGGCCTCATCAGTGTTGGGAGGCCATATCTGGAGGGATTCCAGCAGTGAAATATAAGAATTTGAAAGGCCTTCGCTGGCCACGCACCTGAGCTTTCCTCCCTCATCAAAAAGGAAAATAGCGCTGCGATCTGCATCCAAAAGTCCGATGATCAACCCCTTAAGGAGGGAAAGGATTCCTGTGATGTCCAGGTAAGAATTCAGCACCCTTATGGAATCCTGCAGGGTGGCAAGCTGGTGGTAACGGGCCTGGATTTCGTTATAAAGGTGGGAGTTCTGGATGGCTACTGTCAGCTGGTGAGCTATGGCCTGAATTAGTTCAATTTCCGGTGCCGAAAATTCCCTCCTTTCTTTCGTAAATTCAAGCCCTATGGAACCTATAACATTTTCTTGCAGGACCATGGGGACAAGCAGGATGGAGCGGATTCCAGCCATGATCAAAAGATTGCGGACAGGTTCCAGAATTGGTTCGGTTTCTACGTCGGGGATAGCTAAAGGTTTACGGGTTTCTAAGAGGTGGGAGAAGGCCGGATAGGATTTCAGGTCAAATCGGAGACCAAGAGAGTTCTGGACCGGGAATTCGGCCTCCACAATTCCTTCTTTTTTGTCCAGGTCAAAAAGAACAATAGCACAATGATCAACCATAAAGGTTTCTGCAATTCTGGCTGCAGCTGCATTTAACACTTTCCTAAGGTCAAAAGATGAAGCAGTAAGGGAAGCAATTTCCTGAAGGAGAGTCCTGTGCAGGATTTCCTGAGAAAGTTCTTGAAGCTGAGCTTTAAGGCCACGGCGCAGTTTCACATTTTCCAGCGCTACAGAGGCTTGCTCAGCAAGAGCCATTAAGAGCTCCCGCTCTTCAGTGGAAAAGCCTTTTTCAGATTTAGCTCCGATGAGAACGCCAAAGATTTTCCCGGCAGCCTGGACAGGAACGCAGAGGATGCTTTCAGCTTCAGGCCAGATCTCGGCACATTGCGGTTCACTTCTAGCATCGGGCAGATAAATAATTTCGCCGGTGTGAGCCACACGCGATAGAAGATTTTCAGAATAAAGGCCAAACTCTTTACCCTTTTCATCCTTAAGCTCTACCAGGGAACCCTTGCCCTCATCCAGAAGCCAAAGACCGGCGTAGGGAATCTTCACTATGTCCCTGGCAATAATCATCACAACTTCAGCTATTTCCTTCTCATCCCCCAGGAGGGGGAGTTTACGGCTCAACTCGTAGAGGGCTTTAAGGCGCTCCCGCAGGGTCTCTTCGGCAGCAACTCTTTTACGCACTTCCCGGCGAAGGGTTAAGTTCCAGGCATAAAGGAAAAGCGATAACGTGAAGAAGAACACCAGAAGACCTGAGAGTCTCAGCAATGTGGGTGTAACCGCTACTTTGTAAGAGATTTCCGGAAAAGCCCCAAACCATTTATCGTACAAGGATGCCAGGGTGCCATTGTTTTCCAGAATTCCAAGGCCAACGTTCAGGATAGAGAGGAGCTCTTCTTCACCTTTTCTTACCGCCATACAATAAGGGGAAGGAAAGAGGGGCGAACCCACAGTCTTCACCTTGCCCTCATTACCGGTTTTCTTCAGGTTAAAGAGACCAACCCATTTGTTTCCAACAAAGGCATCAGCTTGCCCCTCAAGCAACAATTTCAGCCCCTCTTCCTGCGTCGTGACTGGTATGAGTTCAATTTCTGGTACAATGCTCAGGTAATCGTAAGCCACGTCTCCTTTCTGAACTGCCACCTTCATCCCTCTAAGGTCATTCACGGAAGAAATACCCTGGCGGTCCACGAGGACAAAGATGGTGGAGTAACTCTGAAGGAAGGGGCGAGAGAAACCGTATATGGCGGCTCTTTCGGGAGAATAGCGCATCCCCTGGATAACATCAACCTGGCCTTCTTCAAGAGCTTTACGCGCATCTTCCCAGAGCATTGGTCTTAATTCCACTTCCACCCCGAGGTTAAGGGCAAGGGAATAGACCAGGTCCACATTAAAGCCTTTGTATTCACCTCCCTCAATATACTCAAATGGAGGGAATGCGTAATCCCCAGCAACAACAAGCTTGCCTTTGCGGGCAAGCCACTCCTTCTGGGAAGGAGAGAGAGCCGGTTTCCTTAAAAAGGTCAGGTTAAAATAAACTCCTGCTCCCAGAAGAAATGCCAGGATAAAGCCTAAAGTCAGGAGAACCGCTGATCTGGATAAAATTCCTCGGACTTTGCCCATCACGCTATATATTTATCAATGAGCAACCGAAGTTTTTCTTTAAGCTCTTTGGGGATAAGGTCCCTCTGGGTGACGATAGCATCAGCCAGAGCGCGTGAGCAGGCGCATGTTCTCTCTTCAGGGATATTGGGGATAAGGTAGCGGAGGGCCTCCTGAGCTATTTTAACGTTAGCTTCAAGGTTCCTTATCACCATTTCCGCTGTAACGGGTTCTTCGGTTTCATGCCAGACATCATAATCGGTAACGTGGGCCATGACGGCGTAACAGATTTCGGCTTCTCGCGCCAGCTGGGCTTCCGGTGATGCTGTCATCCCGATTATATCAACCCCCCACTGCCGGTAAATGCGGGATTCGCCCTTTGATGAAAAGCGAGGTCCTTCAATAACTATGAAAGTCCCTCCTTTGTGGACTCTTGCTCCAGTCTTCTTCACTGCCTGATAGACAAGCTCCGAAAGTTCCGGGCAGAAAGGCTCAGCAAAGGAGACGTGCACCACGATGCCTTCTCCAAAAAAGGAATAAGCTCTTTTGCCCTTAGTGTGGTCAAATAGCTGGTCCGGTATTACAATATCCCTCGGGGCAATTTCTTCCTTCATGGAGCCACAGGCGCTCACGGCTATAATCCTTTCAACCCCCAATGATTTCAGGGCCCATATGTTAGCACGGTAATTGATTTCACTGGGCATTATTCGGTGGCCGCGGCCATGCCTCGGGAGAAAAGCAACCCTTTTACCTTCCAGTGTCCCCACAATTATGGCATCGGAGGGGTCACCAAAAGGTGTAGAGACCTTTATTTCTTCCACATCTGTAAGGCCTTCCATCTTGTAAAGGCCACTTCCCCCGATAATGCCTATTTTGACTTTTTCCATGGGGCACCTCCA